>JAFDDA010000145.1 GCA_019311105.1 Deltaproteobacteria bacterium | reverse complement strand
CTACTACAGCGGCCAGCGGGATCGCTTCCTCGGTCGTCGCGCCGCCGACGACCGGCCCGACCCGCCCGCACCCTCCGCCATCCCCGACCGCGAGGATTGGGAGCGATGGCGTGGAGACGATCGACCCCTGGTCCCCGGGGAGCCCGAGATCGGGGCCTAGCGCGCTGCCGCGGCTCGCGGCAGACGAAGCGTCAGTTCTTCACCATCTTCCGCGACGATCAGCGGGCCGTCGAAGTCTTCGCCGACGATGCGACCGAACATGAAGTCGTAGAGCGGCGGTGGCCGCAGGCGGGTCAGCATCAACGTGCCGACCTTTGCGCGGGTCGCGATCGCTCCGACGTCTTCGAGAGCGGTGAGCCAGGCCGCCTCGGCGTGCAGCTGGTCGGCGTCGGCGCCCTCCTCGATGGCACGTGTCATGGACTCGGACCAGAAGGCATCGTGGACCAGCAGGTCGGCGCCGTCCGCGAGTGCGACCAGCGCGTCTTCGCCCCAGCCCGACGTCCCCACCACAATCGAGCGTCCCGCGGCTTCGAAGCGATAGGCAAAAGCCGGCATCGGGCCGCCGGGCAGGGCCGCGGCCCGAATCGAGAGTTCGCCGTCGGCGCGCCAGCCGTCTTCGATCTTCGCCGTCGGCGCGCCAGCCGTCTTCGATCTCGAACACTTCGAAGCGCGCCCCTTCCGCCGGCAGGCCGAGCGCTTCGCGACGGCCGGCGATTCCGGCGGCGTGGGCGGCTTCGAGCCCTGCAGCGAGAGCCCGTGTGCCCGGCGGGCCTACGAGCCGCAACGGGCGCTCGCGCGCCACGAACCAGCCCGTGAGCAGCAGGTCGTCGAGTCCCATGGTGTTCTCGGGCGAGAGGCGCGTGAGGAAGACGGTGTCGGGTTGGATCACCGGGACTCGCACGGAGCGGAGCCCCTCGGCCACGCCGCGGCCTGCGTCCACCAGCACGGCGCTTTGGCCGATGCCGACGAGCGTCGCCGGTCCCCGTCGGTCTGGGTTCTCGAACTCCGTCCCGGTGCCCACGGCGATTGCGGTCAAGCCTGCGAACTCGCGCGGCTCGAGCCACTCGAGGCTCTCCTTCACATCCCGGAACTGCCCCGTCAGGTAGTACGTGCCCCAGCCGAGGATGGCCGTGGTCAAGGCAAGAAGCATGAGCAGGGCGCGAAGGGTCACGGTGGCCTATTCGAAGACGACGGTCTTGTTGTGATAGACGAGCACGCGGTCGTCCAGGTGCCAGCGTACGGCGCGCCCGAGGGCGGTGCGCTCGATGTCGCGGCCCTTGCGTACGAGGTCGGCCACGGTGTCGCGGTGGGACGTGCGCACCACGTCCTGTTCGATGATCGGCCCCTCGTCGAGGTCGGTGGTCGCGTAGTGGGCCGTGGCCCCGATCAACTTCACACCGCGCTCGCGCGCCTGGTGGTACGGCTTGCCGCCCTGGAAGGCGGGCAGGAACGAGTGGTGGATGTTGATGATGCGCCCCGGGTAGTGGCCGATGAAGTCGCCGCTCAGAATCTGCATGTAGCGCGCGAGCACCACGAGATCGATATGCCCAGCGGCCAGCCGTTCGAGCTCGGCCTTCTCCTGCTCCGCCTTGTCGTCCGGGGTGATCGGGTGGAGGTGGAAGTCGACCCCGAACTGGCGTGCCACCGGCTCGAGATCGGGGTGGTTGCTCACGATGAAGGGGATCTCGCACTGCAGCTCGCCGGCGCGGTGGCGGAGCAGCAGGTCGTAGAGACAGTGGTCGTACTTCGAGACGAAGATCGCCATGCGCTTTCGCTTGGCGCCGTAGGCGACTCGCCAATTCATTTCGAACCGCTCGGCCACCTCGGCAATGGCTCGCTCCAGGCTGACCGGGTCCGTGCGCAGCCCGTCGAGGTCGAAGTGGATGCGTTGGAAGAACATGCTCGCGCCGGCGTCGGTGTGTTGGTCGGAGTCGAGGATGTTGGCGCCGTGGCCGTAAAGGAGCTGGGCGAGGGCGGCCACGAGCCCCGGTCGATCGGGGCAAGAAACCAGCAAAGTCGCGGTGTTAGACGTTTGCCTGGGGCTCGACATGGGCGCGCAGTCTAGCACTCCCGCGGGCGGGGCCGCGCACCGCTCGCTGAGGGTGGAGGCTAGCCCCCCCGGATGGGGTCGGATAAGTTCAATCCCACAGGGGGTTCACTCACCCCCGAGTCGCGGCTGGGGCGCATCGGTTGCGCACGGGTCGGGGCGGCCTGGAAGGGCGGGATCGGCGACCGCCCAATACCCGGGTACCGAAGCGAGGTCTGGGCCTCGCTGGAAAATGACCACGCCGAGACGGAGGTGATTCGGTGTCTCAACCTAGTACTACGGCGAGTGAGGTGGACGCGTCCTAGACGCTGCATCGAATCGCTCACATCGGCTTGGTGTGGTTGGGGGCGCGATTGTTCCCAGTCTACCGGCCCCGGAGGTGCGGACGCCGTAGCCGCGTAGAAAGCCTCCGGGGCTTTTTTTGTCCGTGTCTCCATCTCGCCCGCTGGTGCCGGCGGGGCGCCAACCGTCTCGCCGATCAGCGTAGAATCCCGTCCATGACGGCCATGCGCGACGAGCTCTCCCCGGTAGTCCTTCTGGAGCGCACGCTCCGGGTCTTTCCTCACAAGACGGCGGTGGTTCACGGCGACCTGCGCTGGACCTACGAAGACTTCGCCCAGGAAGTCGGCCGGCTCGCCGGGGCGCTGCTTCGCGGCGGCATCGAGCCCGGCGATCGCGTCGCCTTCCTTGCGCCCAATGTCCCGGCCTTGCTCGCGGCCCACTTCGCGGTGCCGATGATCCAAGGCGTCCTCGTGGCGATCAACACGCGTCTGAACCCCGCCGAGGTGCACTACATCCTCGACCACTCGGGCGCGAAGCTCGTCTTTGCCGACCCGGAGCTGGCGGCCCGGGTCAGCGACGGCCCGTCGCGGCTCGCCGCGAACCCGAAGCTCGTGAACGTCCAGGACCCCGAGGCGGGCCTCATGGAGACGCCTCTCGACGGTCCGACCTACGCGGAGTTCGTGGCCGGGGCCGACGTGCTGCCCATCGCGAGCACTCTCGACGACGAAGACCGCACGCTCGCCATCAACTACACGTCCGGCACCACCGGCCGCCCGAAGGGTGTCATGTATTCCCACCGGAGCGCGATGCTGAACGCCCTCGGGGAGATGATCGTTCACGGGCTCGGGCGCGACTCGACCTTCTTGTGGACCCTGCCGCTCTTCCATTGCAACGGGTGGTGCTTCCCGTGGGCGGTGACGGGTGCAGGCGGCAAGCACGTGATGCTCCGAGCCGTCGAGCCGGCTCGCATCCTCGAACTCGTCGAAGCCGAGAGCGTGACCCACTTCAACGGGGCGCCGACCGTGCTGCTGATGCTGGCCGAAGCGCCTGAGGCGAAGGGTGTGCAGTTCGACCCCGAGGTGCGGGTCGCGACGGGCGGCGCTCCGCCCTCCCCGACGCTGCTCGCTCGGATGGAGGAGATGGGCGTGCGCGTCTGCCATCTCTATGGCCTCACCGAGACCTACGGGCCGCACGTCTTCTGCGAACTCCAGCCCGAGTGGGAGGGGCTCGACGTCGAGCGGAAGGCGGGCTTCATGGCCCGCCAGGGTGTCCCGTATCACCATGCAACCCACCTGCGCGTCGTCGATGCGGATCTCGTCGACGTCCCCGCCGACGGCGAGACCATGGGCGAGGTCGTCATGCGCGGGAACAACGTGATGAAGGGCTACTACGAAGACCCCGAGGCCACGGCCGAGGCCTTCCGCGGCGGCTGGTTCCACTCGGGCGACCTCGGCGTGATGCATGCCGACGGCTACATCGAACTCCGCGACCGCAAGAAGGACATCATCATCAGTGGCGGCGAGAACATCTCGACCATCGAGGTGGAGCACACCGTCGTGAGCCATCCGGACGTGCTCGAGTGTGCGGTGGTGGCGGTGCCTCACGAGAAGTGGGGCGAAGTGCCGAAGGCCTTCGTCACCCTGCGCGAAGGCGCGACCCTCGGCGAGCAGGAGCTGATCGACTTCACCCGCGACCGCCTGGCGCACTTCAAGTGCCCGAAGTCGGTCGAGTTCGGTGAGCTACCGAAGACCTCGACGGGGAAGATCCAGAAGTTTCGGCTTCGGGAGAAGGAGTGGGGGAGTTCGGGGAAGCGGATTCAAGGGTAGGCGGGCCCGAGGCGGGGTCGTCGGGGACGTGGGGCCGTCGTGCTCAGTCTCCGGCGCGGGGAGGGCGAGAATGCCTCGGCTATCTAGCGCGCCTCCGGTTCCGCGCGCCGGCCCCACGTCCCCGACGACCGTCGAAATGCCGCATCTAGTGGGAGGGAAGGGACGTGCCGAGCACGCCCACCCCGACGACGATCAAGGCGACACCGGCCCAGGCGGCCGGCGGAGGCGTCTCACCAAACAGCCAGGCAGCGAGCAGCGCGACACCGGCGGTTCCGACCCCGGCCCAGACGGCATAGGCCACCCCGACGGGCAGGGTCTCGAGGCTGCGGGCCAGGCACGTGAACGCAGCGCCGTACCCGGCGAGGGCGAGAGCGTGGGTCGCCCACGATCGCTCGGCTCCAGCCGCCGATTTGAGGGCAAGGGTCGCAGCAACCTCGAAAGCGATCGCGAGTGAGAGGAGTGCGTATCCGGGCATGAGGTCAGCCGGCCGAGTGGAGTTCTTGAACCATCGAGGGTCAGCCGCCGCGCGAGAGTTCTTCGAGGGTGGCCAGCACTTCCCGCGCCAGCTTCTTTTCGATCGGCGGCAGGCCGAGGAGCGCGGACAGCCACAGGCCATCGGCAGCGAGCCGGACGAGGGTGGAGCGGACGGGGTCGACGCCGTCGTCTTCGAGCTGGTCCTGCCAGCGGGCGAAGGCTTCGTAGAGTGGGCCGAGCCGCTCGCGGTTGCCGCCCATGCCCGCGAGGATCCCGGCCATGAGGGCCGCCGAGCCGTCGGCCGGCTCGCCTTTCGGTGTCACGGTCGAGCGCAGGTAGGCGCGCGTCCGCCGCCCCTTCTGCTGGTCGTCCCCGTCGATGAGCCGGGCCTGGTCCGCATCGAAGGAGCGCCTCGGCCAAGGCATCCTTGCTGGGGAAGTGGTAGAGGAGGCCGCCCTTGCTCACGCCGGCGTCGGCGGCGACCGCGTCGAGCACGAGGCCTCGAGGTCCATGCTCGAGGAGGCGGGCCACGGCGGCGTCGAGAATGCGGTGGCGATTGCTCGGGCGGGGCATGCGGTTACTGTACCGTCCGGACGGGTATTTTCAACCCCGAGGTGCCTCTAATCGGGCCAGAGTTCAGCCGCGGTCGGATCGGCGGGAGCCTCGGCGAGCAGATGAGCGGGCAGGAGAGACGCGGCGACCGCCACGGCGCGGGCGGCTTCGTCCTCGCGCCCCTCGGTCCACAGCGCACCGGCCATCTGGAGCGCCGCACCGCCCGCGAGAGCCCGCTTGGCCTCGATGTCGAGGTCGGGATAGAGGGGGTCGCCCAGGAGGGATGCCGTTCGCACCCCATCCGTGAAGCGCTGCCAGGCCACCCCGACGTAGGGCCGAGCCAGGCCGACTCCGCCGCCCTGGTGATGGCGCCCGGCCAGGTATTCGAGGATCGGCCGCGCCCGCGTGTTCCGGGGTGTCTGGGTCAGGCTCGGTGCCAGCGGGCCCAAGGCACCCGCATAGAGGCTCCAAAAGCCGGCCCGGTCGGTGACCCAACGGTCCGTCTCCCCGCGCGCCTGCAAGGCAGCAATGGCCGCGTCGACGGCGGCCGCGGGGGCGGGCTCGCCCTTCCAGCCCACGAAGGCGACGATCGGGAAGCGGCCGTAGAAGTCGCCCCGGAACAGGCCGGCCGTGGGGAAGACGTCGAGGAAGGTCGCCAGGATGACGTGCAGCTCCTCGGCGCCGAGTTGGTAGAGCGGCAGCCACTGACAGAAGAGCCCTCCCGGTTCGAGCCGTTCGCGGACGGCTTCGAAGTGCTCCCGCGAATAGAGGGCACCCGTGCCGGATCGCCACGGGACGAAGAGGTCGGCGATCACGACGTCGAAGCGTTCGTCGGTGTGCGCGAGGTAGTTGTGGGCGTCGTCGAGCACGACCTCCACGCGCGGGTCCCGATGCACGCCGCGGTTTGCCTCGGCGAAGTGCCGGGCGCCAGCGAGGGCGACTTCGGGCACGATCTCGACGAGTCGGATCCGCTCGGCGTTGTGGGCCAGCAGGGCACCGGCGCTGATCCCGCTCGCCGAACCCGCATGAACGACGGAACGGGCTGTCGGGTGCAGCAGCATGGGCACGTGCCCCTGCCGCTCCTGGTGGACGATCTCCGACGTGCCACCCAGGGAGTAGTGATTGTCGGTTCGGATCAGCCGCTCACCGGCGCGCTCCACCACAGCCACGATGCCCGAGGGTGTCGCGAGGGCTTCGCGAGCCGTCTCTCCCGGGCCGAGTTGGACGAACGGCACCTCGAGCGGGCTCGCCGACGTGAAGACGAGGGCCCAGCCGCCGGCGAGGGCTCCGATCCGCAGGCTGCGCCGGGTCGGCGTGGGGTCGCTCATGCCGAAAGCCGCCATGGCGTAGGTGACGGCGACGGCGACGAAGGCGCCCCACAAGCCGAAGGAAGGGAGCAGGAAGTAGGGCGCCGCCACGGCCGCCAACATGGCGCCGGCGGTGTTCGCGGCCAGGAGTCGGCCGATCAGTGAGCCCGCCGACGCGTCGGGTGCGCGCTCCGAGGCCCAGGCGAAGCACAACGGGAAGAGGAAGCCGCCCGCCAGGAACAGAGGGCCGGCGGTCAGGGCCGCCACGCCCAGACACTCCAACAGGTAGGCGGGCCACGGCGCGCCCGAACCGGAAAAGGCGAGGCCGTCGGTCAGGGCGAAGAACACGCTCGGGAAGGCCACCAGGCACAACGCGCTCGCGACCATCGCCGCGCCGATCCGCCCCGCGGCGGAGCCCGGTCGCCGGCCCAGGGCCGCGGCGCCCACCGCGCCACCCGCGAGCGCCAGCAGGACCACCACGAGCACGGTGCCGAAGGCATACACCGATTGGTTCAGGACCTGGGCGAGGGCCTGCACGGCGAGAACCTGGGTCGCGAGCGTCCCGAATCCGGAGATTGCGGCGACCACGCCCGGGCCGAACAACGCGCGCGTTGCCAGGGCCTCGGTCGTCGGGTCCGTGGAGACTTGTCGCGGCGCCTCACTGCGGGCAAGGACCAGCGCTCCCAGGGCTGCCGCCGCGGTCAGTGCCACGGCTACGCCGTAGCTGCCGGGGACGCCAAGCCAGCCGGGGAGCCAGAACGCGCCCAGGGCCGCGCCCACGGCGGCACCCAGCAGGTTCACGGAGTACAAGCCCGAGCCTCCGACGCCGAGGCGTTCGCTCGTGCCGAGGGCGGCGGCTCCGAGTGCCGGGAACGCGGCGCCGTAGAGGGTGGCCGCTGGCAGTGTTGCGAGCAGGGCGACGGCGAAGCGTGCGGCCGCCAGGCTTGCCGGGTCGCTTCGCAGGGAGTCGTAGGCACCGTCGAGCCGCGTCGCACCGGCCGCGAGCAGGAGCGGCACGGCCAGGGCGGCGACGGCTGCGGCCGCCTCGATCAAGGCGTAGGCGCGCAAGGGTCTGCGCCAGCTCGCGGCGCGCCGCCCGGCGAGGATGGCCCCGAGGGCATTGCCCGCAAAGAAGGCCAGCAACGTGGCCGAGGCCGCGGGCGCCGTCGCGCCGAGGAGTTCGCGCAGCCAGCGAAGCCACACGGTTTCGGCGACCAGCGCCCCCGCCCCCGACAGCCCGAACAGAAGCGCGAGCAAGCCCAGCCGGGTTGCGGTCACGCTACTTGATCGCCAGCGGGTTGATCGGCGAGCCGACCGCGCCGGTGATCGGTAGGGGAGGGGCCGTGAAGAGGAACGCGTACTCGCCGTCTTCGGCGCAGGCGTCGGCCAGCTCGTCGAGCTGGAACATCTCGCCCAGCAGCAAACCCGTGTTGCGCAGGCTCACCATGTGAAGGGGCATCGTGCAGTCCGGTGTCTCGTGCGGGAGGACCTCCACGCAGAACGTGTCGCTCGCGACGGCCGCCACCTGTCGCTCGAAGATCCACCGCGCTGCATGCAGCGAGAGGCCGGGCGTCGGGCCTACGTAGCCATCCCATGACCCGGCTTCCTGATGGCGGGTGACCTTGCCGGTTCGCAGCAGCACGATGTCGCCCGCCTCCACCGTGACGCCTTGCCGCTCGGCGCAGGCGTCGAGTTCTTCGGGCGAGATCGCTTCGCCGTCCTCGAGCCAGCGCACGCCACGGTGGCGCGCCACGTCGAGCAGGACGCCGCGCCCGACCACACCGTCGCGGAGCTTGTCGATGGAGTTCGCCGCCGCCCCGTCGCTCGAGACGAGTGCCACGTCCCGGTCGTTGTACATCTTGCCGTCGTAGAAGACGTGGGCGAGGGAATCCCACTGGGTGCAGCACTGCAGTGGCATCGAGACCGCGTCGTCCGCGTAGCAGAAGCCGCCCGGGTGTTTCTGGGCGCCCGAGATCGCGTCCCCGCCGTCGACCAGCATGGTGTGGATCGGGTTGAAGCGGTTGCCGCGCGCCGGGCCGTTGCGCTCGAAGGGGAGGCCACACGAGATCACCCGGCCCAGGCGTGGCAGCTGCAGCGCGGCGAGCACCCGCTCGGGCGTGATGAAGTTCACCGTGCCCCGTTCATCGTCGTCGCCGAATCGACCCCAGTTGGAATAGCGACGGCCCCACTCGCGCACGGTGCGGGCGTCTAGCGTTTCGGCCTCCTGCACGGTGCGGGCGTCTAGCGTTTCGGCCTCCTGCACGGTGCGGGCGTCTAGCGTTTCGGCCTCCTGCACGGTGCGGGCGTCTAGCGTTTCGGCCTCCTGCACGGTGCGAGCGTCCAGGGTTTCGCTCTCACCCTCGCGCGGCTTGCTCACCGGCCCGCCTCGGCCAGCAGGGCTTCCACGCGGGCGACGTCTTCGGGCACGTCCACGGACACGCTGCGCCAGCCCTCCACGATAGCGGCCTGGATCGCGAAGCCGTGTTCGAGCGCGCGCAACTGCTCGAGGCCCTCGGCGAGCTCGGCGGGCGTCTGGGGCAAGTTCACGAAGTCGAGCAAGAAGCTCCGGCGGTAGACGTAGAGGCCCACGTGCTGCCACCACGTCGGCGGTGCATCCGCGTTGCGAAGCGCCGGGATGGCGGCGCGCGAAAACCACAAAGCCCGCCCACGTCGGTCGAGCACGACCTTCACGCGGTTGGGGTCGTCGAGGGCCTCGGGCTCGGCGGCATGCACGACCGTGGACATCGCCGCGTCCGGTTCTGCGAGCAGCGCATCCACCGCGGCGTCGATCACGAAGCCCCGGATCAGCGGCTCGTCGCCCTGGATGTTCACGATGATTTCGGCATCGAGCCCGGCGGCTGCCTCGGCCAGGCGGTCGGTGCCGGTGGGATGATCGGGGGAGGTCAGGACGACGGGTGCATCGAACGCGCTGCAGGCTTCGGCGATTCGCTCGTCGTCCGTGGCGATGACCACGTCCTGCAGCCGTTTCGCGCGACGTGCGCCTTCGTAGACGTGCTGGATCATCGGTTTGCCGGCGATGGGTGTCAGCGGCTTCCCGGGAAACCGCGAAGCCGCGTAGCGCGCGGGGATCAGGCCGACGGCAGTCATGGCCCGGCATGGTACATTCCCCCGCCAAGCAGGCACAGAGGAGAACTCCGCGACATGGCCACGTTCGGAATCCTGGTGGGCGGTGGGCCCGCGCCGGGCATCAACGGCGTCATTGGCTCGGCTGCCATCCACGCGGCGCGGAGCGGTGCGCGCGTGGTCGGGTTGCTCGACGGATTCAAGTGGCTCATGCAGGGTGACGTCGGCCACACACGCGAACTCCAGCCCGAGGATGTGGCGCAGATCCATCTCGAAGGTGGCTCGATCCTCCACACCTCGCGGGCCAACCCGACGAAGAACGAGGGCGACCTAGAGCGCGTGGTCGACTCTCTCGACCGCCTCGGCATCGATCACCTGGTGACGATCGGGGGCGACGACACGTCCTTCTCGGCGCGCCGCGTCGCCCAGACGGCTGCCGGCCGCATCCGCGTCGTGCATGTCCCGAAGACCATCGACAACGATCTGCCCCTGCCGCCGGGCGTCCCCACCTTCGGCTTCGAGACGGCGCGCGAGCAAGCCGCTCACGTGGTCCAGGCGCTCGTCGCCGACTGCCGCAGCACGCACCGCTGGTTCTTCGTGATCATGATGGGCCGCACGGCCGGACACCTGGCGTTGGGCGCGGGCCTCTCGGGCGGCGCCGCGGTGACCGTCATCCCCGAAGAGTTCCCGGGCGATCGCATCGGCATCGATGCGCTGGTGCGGGTCGTCGAAGGCGCCATCGTGAAACGGCTCTCCCAGGGGCGAGACGACGGCGTCGCCGTCATCGCCGAGGGGGTGGCCGAGCGCTTCGATCCGGACGACCCGATCTTGAAGGACGCACCGCGCGACGAACACGGCCACGTCCGTCTGGCCGAGGTGCCGCTCGGCAAGGTGCTTCGAACGGCCGTCGGCGAGTCGCTCGCGAGCCGGGGCGTGAAGATCGCGCTCGGCGAGAAGGACGTCGGCTACGAACTCCGCTGCGTGCCGCCCACCGCCTTCGACCGCGACTACACACGCGACCTCGGCGTGGGCGCCGTCCGCGCGCTGCTCGCGGGCACGAGCGAGGCGATGATCACGCGCCAGCATTCGGGGATCGTCGCCGTCCCGTTCGAGGAGATCGTGGACGCGGCAACGGGCCGAACCCAGGTCCGCCAGGTCGACATCCGCACCGACAGCTACGCCAACGCGCGCGCCCTTCAGGTCCGCATCGAGCCCGAGGATCTCTCCGACCCCGCAAAGCTCGCTGCAATTGCCCAGGCGGCCGGCCTCTCGCCCGACGAGGCCCGAGCCCGCTACGGCGGCCTGGCCTGACGCAGCTTGACCCCGCCCACACCGACACCGCGCGGGCGCCTGCGCAACCCCTGGTGGATCCCGCCTTTCCTCGGCCGGGTGCCGGAGGGCGTCGAGTCGCGCCACCTCTCGCTGCTCGGCGCGGTCGCCTTTGCGCTGATCTTCGAAGAGTACGACCTCGCGATGATCACGACGGTGTTGAAGTTCATCAAAGAGGACTTCGGCGTCGCGGAGCACGACCTGCCGGGTTACCTCGGGATCGTCCGTCTCGGTGCAATCCCGGCCATCTTCCTGATCCCCTACGCGGATCGGATCGGCCGCCGCCGCACGTTCCTGCTGAGCATCGTCGCGAGTGCGCTCGCCACGTTCGCGACGGGATTTTCCTGGAGCATCGAATCCTTCGTCGTCTTCCAGATGATCGTGCGTGCCACCTTCATCGCCGGGGTCTCCGTCGCGTACGTACTCGTCGCCGAAGAGTACCCAGCGGAACATCGTGGCTGGGGGATGGGCGTCCTGGCTGCCCTGGGGGCCACGGGGTACGGTCTCGAGGCGGGGCTCTTCTCCCAGATCGAGCATCTGCCCTACGGATGGCGTTCGCTCTACTGGATCGGTGCGGTGCCCCTGCTGTTGCTTCCGATCTTCCGACGCACCATCCCGGAAACCAAACGCTTCGAGCAACACCAGGCCGAGAATCAACCGGGGACGGGTCTGCGCGAGGCGTTGGTCGACCTGGCGCACCTCGCCCGGTCGCGTCGCTTCCTCGGCCTGACCATCTGCATGATGGCCCTCGGCTTTGCCGGAGTCGCCGCCTTCCAGTTCACGGCCTACTACACGATGGATGTCCTGGGTTGGAGTCCGGGCCGCTATGCGACCGTGTTAGTGGTCGGCGGGGCGTTCGGAATCGTGGGGAACGTGGTCGCGGGGAGCCTCGGCGACCGCGTCGGCCGGCGATGGGTCGGCGCGTCCTGCCTGGCCGGGTTTCCTGTCTTCGTCGCGCTCTTCTATTGGGGCCCTGGGTGGGCCGTCCCGCTCACCTGGGTCGGGTTCGTCTTCACGTCTTCCGGCGGCCGCATGATCCTCCGCGCCTTCTCCACCGAACTCTTCGACACCGAGGGCCGCGGAGCTGCGACGGGCTGGATGATGCTCGTGGAGGTGGTCGCGTCCGCCGTCGGGCTCTTCGTGCTGAACTACTACTCCACGACCCAGGGCGATCTAGCCCGCCTGACCCCCTACCTGTCGCTGGCGACCCTCGTCGCCGGTGTGGTGCTCATGGGTTTCCCCGAGACCCGGCGGCGAGAACTCGACACCATCTGATCTGCGCTCAATCCCGGCTCGCCGCGCACCGATGCCAACGGTATGGGACGCGGTCTCGATCAGGGCCCCGGAGAGTTCGCCCGCCAGCTCGTGCGCGAGGCGGGTGGCCGGGCGTTCCTGGTCACGGACGCCGCGGCCGGCGCGTTGCGCATCTCGCATCCGCTGCTCGAGGGGCTCGCCCACGCCCTGCGTCAACACCCGCTCGGCTTCGTCGACCACGAGGCGGTCTTTCTCGCCGTCGGGCCGGAGACCGGCACCTTGTTCGGCGCCTTCGTCCACGACACGACCCGGGGCCCAGCCCAGGGCGGCGTACGTCGCTGGCACTACCCCGCCCTCGGAGAGTTCCTGCGCGACGGCCTGCGGCTCTCCCACGGGATGTCGCGCAAGAACGCGCTCGCCGGGCTCTGGTGGGGTGGCGGTAAGGGGCTGATCGCCTGCGAGGATCCCGCCGTCGAGACCGACGCGGGCCTGCGACGCACGCTCTACAAGGAGTACGGCGCCTTCGTCGCGAGCCTGCGCGGGGCCTTCGTGGCCGCCGAAGACGTGGGCACCCGCCCCGACGACGTCGCCGCGATGTTCTCACGCAACCGCTTCGTCACCTGCATCCCGCCCGAGTTCGGCGGCGCGGGCAACCCGTCACCGGCTACGGCGATGGGTGTGTTTGCTGCCATGGAAGCCGCCCTCCAGGTGCTCGGTCGGCCCGGCCTTGCGGGCCAGCGCGTCGCGCTGCAGGGCTGTGGGCAGGTGGGCAGCGCACTCACGGCCCGACTCCTCGAGGCAGGGGCCGAAGTGACCGCGGCCGACCCGAGCCCGGTGGCCTGCGAAACCCTCGCGAAATCCCATCCGGGCGCGTGCCTGACGGTGCGGACGGTCGCTCCGGGCGACGCGGGGATCCTGTTCGAGGACTGCGACGTGCTTTCGCCGTGCGCGCTCGGTGGCGTGCTCGACGCGAAGACGATCCCCGGCG
>JAFDDA010000144.1 GCA_019311105.1 Deltaproteobacteria bacterium | reverse complement strand
CGACAGCGGATCGAGGACCTGCCGAGGGCCGTGGAGTGTGCCTGCACCTCCACGAAGACGAGCTGTTCGCCCTCGAACGAGCCCGATGTTGGCCGGAAGCCAAGCGGTCTCACCGATTGGGTCACCGTGTCGCCGCCGCAGCTCATCAGGGTCGAGAATATCAACAACAACAACGCCGTCGCCGAAATTCGATTCATTGCGTGAGCCCTCGTCTCGTAGCGCATAGGAAAATCGGTGCTTCAGGCATTCGTGTGGGTTGTTTTGAGCGCTTCGGGATAGAGGTCGTCGCCGCGTTGATCACGCCATCCCGGTTAGTACCTGATCAACCGTGCGACGAGATCGCAGGATAAGGAGGGCCCGGGACCTAGCATACCACGAGGAGGGGCGGGCTTGGTGAACCGCAGCTATGTGGGCGTCGACGTCCGCGAGCGAGGACTCATCTTCACGAACGACGCAGACGGTCGCCACAGGTGGATTCGGTGGG
This sequence comes from Deltaproteobacteria bacterium, assembly GCA_019311105.1. Lineage (GTDB taxonomy): Bacteria > Myxococcota_A > UBA9160 > UBA9160 > JAFDDA01 > JAFDDA01. The sequence continues at coordinate 7,651 of JAFDDA010000144.1, read as the reverse complement.
CGACGAAGAAGCAACCCCGTTCAGCGGGGCGGTGGCGTTCGCGCAGTGCGGCTGGGCTGCGAGGTCGACGCTTCGGGACGGTATCTCATCTCACCAGTTTCGAAAGAGGATGCCTTCGATTCCCTCGGTGATGAGGCGTTGGACGACTCCAGAGTGCTGGCGGGGCGGGCCGCCCAGAGCGACCGCGGCGATCGCGCAGAGCTGCAGGAGTGCGGTGCTGGGCTCGGGAACGCTGAAGAAGGAGTTGAAACCGGTGTTCCCTCCGTGGCCGCGGACGGGCTCGTCGTGGAATGGAGGGCACCACGTCGACACTTCGGTGTGGCGATCGGGCCGCCGTTCCGATCAGTCCCCCCAGCTGCCCCGATGCTCGAAGAGGAGTGTCACCGGCAGCGGGTCGAGCTCGAGAGTGTCGCTGTGACTGCGGTCGGCCGAGGTCCGGCTGATCCGGTCGCGCAGGGCCTCGAGATCGTCGCACTCGATCTCGTAGAGCGCGAGGAATCGGCGCCCGTCGATCGAGTCGAGCCCCGGGATCAGCGCGTGCTCCGAGGCCTCCCAGCGGGTCGCGGACACGATCCCCTCGAGCTGAAGCAGCTCCTGGACGTGGCGGTCGTACCACTCGTTGAACTCGTCGACCCGGTCTTCGTCGGTCGCGCTGGAGGCCACCAGCATCAGGGCTCGGGTCATCGGCTTCTCCTCCTCATCCTGTCCCCCTCGTCCGCCGGCCGTGGCGGTTTCCGTCTGGCCGGGGTCCTGACACGCGAATGTGGCGAGCGCGAGCAGCGCAGAGACCAGAAGCACGATCGGAGTCGAGGGCGGGTGGTGACGCATGGCTACCGATTATACGGAATGCGGCGTCCCCGGAATCTCGCCGTGGATCTTCATGCCGGCGCTGGTTCCCCCATCGAGGTCGAAATCGGCGCCCGTGTAGAACGCGCTGTCGTCCGAGGCGAGGAACGCGACGGTCGCTGCGACGTCTTCGACCCGACCCCGGCGTCCGATGGGCGGCGGATCGTGCTTCTCCTGGGCCTCGCGCATCGCCTTCACGTCGACGCCCGGAAGCAGGGGCTCGAGCATCTCGTCGCTCCCCGCGGCCGGGTTGACGCAGTTCACGCGAATCCCGTAGCGACCGAGCTCGAGGGCGGCCACCTTCGTGAGCCCGCGCACGCCGAACTTGCTGGCGCAGTAGGCCGAGGTGCCGGGCGCAGCGTGGTGGCCGTCGATCGAGGAGATATTGACGATCGATCCGCCGCCGTTTCTTCGCAGGGGAGCGATCGCCGATCGGACGCCGAGGAAGGTTCCGAGATCGTTGACCCGGAGGACTCTCAGGTAGTCCTCGGCGCTCGTGAATTCGATCGGCGCGATGTGCAGGATCGCGGCGTTGTTTACGAGGGTGGTGAGCGGGCCGAAGCTCGACTCGGCGAGATCGATCGCTGTGGTCCAGGCCTCTTCGTCGGTGATGTCGGCGTGGAGATATCGTGCGGCCTCGCCGAGATCCGCCGCGACCGTCTTGCCGAGGTCGTCGAGGAGGTCGATGAGGAGGACCGAGGCGCCCTCGTCGACGAGTCGTCGGGCGATGGCCTCGCCCGTGCCGCGGGCGGCGCCGGTGACGATTGATACCTTGCCCGAGAGTCGTCCCATCTTCGCCTCCTCGCGAGTGTGGCACCCGCTCTCCGTCGATCCTCGCCCAGTCTCGTCGGGAACAACAAGCCGCGACTCTATTATGCCCGACAACCACGGTCGCGCTCGCCCGCGACCTCGAGTCGCTGAAATCCTGAGCGAGATTCCGCGGTTGGCCTTCCGGTCGCGAAACCGCGAGAATGGCCAAGGACTTGCCTAGAATCGGAGAGATGGGTTCGCAGCCGGCCATCGCGCCGGAGCGAGGGGGCAGCATGGAATCCAAGATCGCGCGACGTGCCTTTAGCGTAGTACTCACCGGTCTGCTGCTGGCAGCGGGGGCGGGTCCAAGCCACGGGCAGGACGCTTCGTTCCTTCCCGCGCCCGAGCTCGAGGCGCGCCTCGAGCGCGCCCTCGGCGAGGCGGGTCGCCACGCGGTCCTGCCTCCGGCGGCGCCGCCCGGCGACGGTCGCTATGCGGACCTGCGCGGCGAGGAGATCCACCGGGACCTCGCGCGCCTGACCGAGTTCTCCCTCGAGAGCCGGCGGAGCGGCCAGCCCATCTGGGGGCGCGTCATGGGCACTCCGGCCGAGCGCCGCGCGGCCGAGTGGGTGCGGGACCGCTTCCGCGCCCTCGGCCTCGAGCAGGTGGAGCTCACTCCGGTTCCGCTCGAGCCGCAGTGGACACTGCGCGAGGTGGGGCTCACGCTGCGTGCAGGCGAGGGCGACAGCAGCGTGCCCCTCGCGAGTGCAATGGCGGGGTACGGCTCGCCCTCGACTCCGCCCGAAGGCATCGAGGCCCCGCTCGTCTACGTGGGTCTCGGGACGCCCGCCGACCTGCGTGACCGCGATCTCAAGGGAAAGATCGCGCTCGTGCACAGCCGGGCCCTCGCCGGCGCCTCCTTCCACACCGGAGAGAGCGCGGTGTCGCGCATCGTGGCCGCGGGCGATGCGGTCGGGGTCATCGTCATGGTGGACCAGCCCGGCAACGCCCAGGTGCTGACCCGCAACGGCCCCGACGGTCCGAAGCTCCCCAATCTGAGCGTGGGCTTCCTGGACGGCACTTACCTGCGCAAGGCGATCGAGCACGCTCCGGCGGATGCTCCGGCCCGCGTGCGAATGCGGATTCGCGCCGAGCGGGTCGAGGGCCTGGCCAGCGTGGCGGTGAGCGCGATGTTGCCGGGCCAGGGCGACGAGGTGCTGGGCTTCCAGGCCCACCTCGACGGCTACTGGCAGGCGGTGACGGACAACGGCGGCGGAGTGGCGACGGTGCTCGCGCTGGCGCGCCACTACGCCGCGCGCCCGAAGCACGAGCGGCGCCGTAGCCTGCTCTTTCTAGTGACCGGCGGCCACGAGAACGGCTCCGTGGGAGCCAGCCACTTCGCCCGCCACCACCGCGAGCTGCTGGCGCGCACCACACTCGTGCTCGAGCTCGAGCACGTGGCCTCGACGCTGGTGAGCGGGACCATCGGCGGCCACTACCAGCCGACCAGCATCGAGGCGCCGGTGGGGATCTTCGTCACGAACCGCAGCCCCGCCGTGCTCTCGGCCTTGCGGGCCGCCAGCGAGCACTACGCCATCCCGGTGAACCAGGACCATCTGCCGTTCTACTGGGGAGACATCATCGGGCTCATGCCGACGGGCGTGCCGTGTGCGGGCTGGATCGGCAGCAACTTCTACTACCACTCGAGCCTGGACTCGCTCGAGGCCGTGCGGCCGCGTTCGCTCGAGCGGATCGCGCGCGCCACGGCGTCTGTCGTGGATGCGCTGGACGCCATGGACCGGAAGGCCCTCGAGGCCGGCAGCACGCCCTTCGTGATGCCAAAGACCTACGAGGGCGCCGACAAGGAGCTGATGAGCCCCCTCCGCGTCCTCCTGGAGTTCACGCGCTCGCTCTGGTGAGCCGGCGCAAGACCACGCGCCTCAGCGTTCCGGAAACTGACACTGAGACGGGTGTCGTTTTTCGGGGCGGGTCAGTCAGATTCAAGTCCCTTCGCCAGGACTCCGTGAAGGGCCCGCCCCGAGCGACCGGACGGCGGCCGTGATGACCGCCAGGGCGTCGGTCGTGCCGTCGGCCGCGCCCTTTTCGAAGTCACCGTGGATCTGGGCCATCTGATTCGTCACGTGGGCAAAGCAGAGCACGTCCTTGCCGCGTGCACGGGCGAAGGCGTAGAGCGCCGCGGCTTCCATCTCGACCGCGAGGATGCCGTCGGCCTCGCGCGCCCGGATGGCTTCGGCCGTCTCACGAAAAGGAGCGTCCGTAGTCCAGGTGGCACCCCGCTCGACGGGCACGGGCAGAGACGCGAAGGCGTCGCCGAGGCGTTCGATCATCGCCGGATCGGCGTGGCTGTACTCGGCCGGCGGCTGGTAGTGATAGCTCGTGCCCTCGTCCCTGAAGGCACGCTCGATGAGCACGAAATAGGGCGGCTCGCGCAGCGGCGCGATGCGGCCGGCCGAGGTCATGCTGATCAGCAGACGGCAGCCGGCGGCGAACATTTCCTCGGCGATCAGCACGGCGAACGAGGCCCCGACCGCGCAGCCGACGATGCCGAAGGTGATGCCGTCCTCGCTGAATCGGTAGAGGTCGGTGTGGTAGCAGGCCCAATGGGGACAAGCTTCGGCGCGGCCCGCCGCCACCAGCCTGCGCAGGATATCGCCGTCTGGGTCGAGCAGGCAGATGGCCGGTACTGCGCCTTCCTCGAGCGACTTCTGCCGCCGCGCCTCACGCAACATGTTTTCGGGCGTAAACGTCGACGGCGCGCCGAAGTGCTTGTCGGCCAGGATCGGGGGCGTGGCGCGGTTCTGGGTCGGATCAGCGCGCATGCGGCCCAGCCTGGACTATTCCCACGGCTCTGCCACCGCGTCTGAGTCCGAGCCCGCCCAACGCGGCAATCGCGCAGAGCTGAAGGAGTGTGATGCCGGGCTCGGGAACGGTGAAGAAGAAGTTGAAGCCGGTGTTCCCTCCGTGGCCGAGATCACCCGAGTCGAGCGCGGAGGCGAAGGCTTGGAGCCGGTACTCTCCGGGGTCGAGCAGTCCCGTGGCCATCACGTGGGTCTGGCCCGCGGTCTGGATCTCAGCGAGGGTTTCTCCGCGCGACACGTCGATGAGCCAGACGGCTGCGGTACCGCCGCCGGGGTCCGGCATGACGCTGGCGTCGAAGTCGTACTCCACGACGCGATCAAAGATGAAGTTGAATTCGAAGTCCGAGGAGGCGTTGGCATCCGCCAGCTCTCCCGTTGCGCTCACGCTGACGTCGCCCTGGGCGGTGACGCTGTCGGCCCCGATTTGCGAGTTCTGAAAGGCCGAGGCCCCGGCCGAGGATTCCGCGCCGGAGGCCTGGGCTTCAGCACTTGCATTGAAGGGCTCGAAGGCCGTGGCGTCCGAGGTCTGCGTGTCGCGGATTCCATCGGCGAGGGCATCTGCGTAGACACTCCGGGACTGGGAGATCGGATCGATGAGGGGAGCGCCCGCGGAGGCAGCCGAGCAGGCGATGACGGCGACCACCAAGGCCCTCGGGAGACGCGTCGCAAGTGTCGTGTACCGATCTCGTTGCTGCCTTGCCATCGAGTCCTCCGCCTGCACTCAGCGAAACACTATAGTGGTGACAGAGTTCACGCGGGCAACGGTTTCGAAAGCGCCTGCTTGCGCTGACTCCGCCGATGGGCTCGAGCTTGATATAGAGTTGACCTGCTTGCGTGGGGCGTCCCAAGCGCCGGAATCTGCCACGACTCCTGAGGCGCCCGATTGCGGGGGGCATTGCCCACCACGTCGACTCAGCTCCAGGGATGTGCGGCGATCGGCCGGGGCGAGAGTCATTCTCGATGCTGATCCCTGACCTTGGGCGGGTGCGCCCGCATCTGGCTGCTGTACTCGTGCTAGCGTATCTGCACACGACAGTGTTGATAACCCGAGGACGAGTCCATGACGGCCACGCAGGGGACGGGCTTGGGAGCGGTGAAGAAGCTCGTGCGCGTGGTGCTCTGCGCGTGGGCGTTTGTAGCCGTGCTGCCGCTATCGCTCTTGAGTGTCGCCCGAGCCGAGCTGCCGGAATCGGGCTCCAGCACTAGCGCGATCGACGAGACGCCCGAGGCGACCCTCGACTTCGACTTCGACGTCGCGGTGCCGCGCTTCACGATCGGGCTGCTGGGTGGCTGGGTGTGGAACCGTTCCGATAGCGATATTTACGACTTCCTGATCGATCAGTTCACAATCGAGCGATCCGATTTTGACGCGCCCGCGATCCTGGTCGACGGAGCGTGGCGCATCCGGTGGTGGGTGGACGTAGTGGGCGGGTTCGAGGTCAGCAGCCAGAAGACGAAGTCCGAGTCCCGCGACCCCCGTGTGCCGCCCGGTGACTCGGTACGGCAGAGCACCGAGATCACCCAGGTGCCGTTGACCCTGGGCCTGCGTTTCTATCCGCTGGCCCGTGAGCGCAAGGTCGGGGAGTACGCCTTCGTTCCGAGGCGCTTCGTCCCCTACCTCGGTGGAGGATTCGGGGGAACCTATTACGAGCTGAAGCAGACGGGGGAGTTCGTCGACGACATCGGGGTCTTCGAGAGCACGTTTCGCTCGACGGGTTGGGGATTCTCGGGCCACGTCTTCCTGGGCGGAGAAGTCCGGCTCTACCGGGGCCTCTACCTCGCGATCGAGGGCCGCTACCAATGGGCGAGCGCCGAGGTGAAGGGCAGCTACGAGGACTTCGACGATATCGACCTGGACGGTGTGCATCTCTTGTTCGGCATCCACTGGAGGCTCTGAGGAGGTCGAGATGGCGATACGAGGGGCGATGCGAGGGCCCATACGAGAACGGCCGGGCCGCGTCGCGGGCGCCGCAGCCGTCTTCTGCCTGGCGCTCTTGTCGATCGGGGTCGTGCTGACGGGGCCCGCATTGGGCCAGACCGCGAGCGATGTCCGGCCGGACTTCGACGCGGCTGTGTGGTTGGGTTGCTGGGAAGACTGGGAAGAAGATGGCGACAGCGAGCCGATCTTCTCGCGCAAGCAGATCGTCTGCCTCGAGCCCGGCCTCGCGCCGCGCGCCCTGATCCGGCGCTCGATTGTCGACGGCGTGGTGGTGTCGGTCCAGACCCTGTGGATCGACGGCAGCCGCCTTGCGCTGAAGGAGGGCGGGTGCGAGGGATGGAACCGTGCTCAGCCGTCTCAGGAGGGCGCGCGCCTCTATCTCCGGGCCGAGGTGGTCTGCGATCCCGGTCGCAGGCGCCACGTGTCTGGAGCCTGGATGCTCCTGTCGCGCGAGCGCTGGCTCGAGATCCAGGTCGTGCGGGTCGAGGGGGTCGTCGAAGTCACGGTGGAGCACCGCCGCGCCGTCAGTGCCAGCACGCTCGGAAGGCCCGGCGCGATCCCGCTGGCGATCGAGACCGGGCGGCTGGCCGCCACTGCGCCGCTCGAGGTCGAGGACGTCCTCGAAGCGCTGGCCCACGTCGACCCGGAGGTCGTCGAGGTGATGCTCTTCGAGACCCGGCCGAGCTTCCCGATGCGTTCCAGCCTGCTCATCGAGCTCGCCAATAGCGGTGTGCCGGAGCAGATCATCGATCTCATGGTCGCGCTGTCGTTCCCGGATCGCTTCGTGATCGCGGACAACACGATTCGGCTCGCTCCGGCACCGGTGGTGGGAGTCCCGTACGACTACTGGTACTCGCCCTATGGATACTTCTACCCGTACCACCACTACGGCTACTGGTATCCGCATCCGCCCGTGCATCGCCCCAAAGGCGGCAGGGTGATCAATGGCTACGGATACACACGTGTGCACAGATCGAGGCGGCCTTCGAGCAGCTCTGGGAGCTCGACGGAGGGGGCAGCGGTGAGCGCCGGGAGCGGTGGCGGAAGCGGCGGGGGAACGAAGGGAAGCGTGAGCCCCTCGGGCTACAGCAGATCGTCGAACTCCAAGCGATAGGCACCATCTCCGACCGATTCCGACGTGCTCGCCACCTAAGCGTGGCCGGGCAGGTCGTCATCGCGCTCTTCGGGAGCGACGAGGTCGTGATCTCCTCGGCCGCGCCCCGGGTGGAGGCAGAAG
>JAFDDA010000232.1 GCA_019311105.1 Deltaproteobacteria bacterium | reverse complement strand
GCGCCGTGCGAGGCCACGCAGGCCGCGGAGCCGCGACCGGTGCCGCCGGAGCGGCGGCGGGCGGCCTGGTGCGCGGCCTGTTCCGCTCGCGCGAACCCGACCCCGTCGAGCGCCGCTTCGTGGAGCAGTGCCTCCGCGATCGCGGCTATCAGCCGATCGGGTGGCGCTAGCGCCACGCCATTCGACCGGGCTTCGGGTACCGTGCCAGCAATGTCGACGCCCATCGGACCGATGCCTTCCCAGAATCGTGCGCTTCGCTGGGGGATGCGGCTTGCGGGGCTCGCGGCCCTGCTGATCGGCGTCTGGTTCGTCCAGGAACTCCGACGCTCGGCCCCGCCGCCGCGCCCCGATGTCGGACCCGCCGCGACCCTCCTCCCCGTGCCGAAGCCTCTCCCGGATTTCGCGCTGTCCGACGACGGGGGGCAACCCTTCACGCGCGAGCAGCTCGAGGGCCACTGGAGTTTCCTGTTCTTTGGCTACACGGCCTGCCCGAGCATCTGCCCGATCACCATGGGGACCCTGCGCGAACTCCAGCAAGATCTCTCCGCGGGCTCGCCGCCCATCGACGACGCGCGGGTCGTCTTCATCTCGGTGGACCCGGCGCGCGACGACCCGGAGAGCCTTCGCCGATACGTGCGCCACTTCGACCCGGATTTCATGGGCGCTGGCGGCGAGGCAACGGAACTCGAACGGCTGACCCGCGAACTCGGCGTCTTCCATGAACGCACACCCGGTGGAAGCGAGGCGAGCTACGACTTCGATCACACCGCATCGGTCATGCTCGTGAACCCGCAAGCGAACTTGCACGCCGTCTTCGGGCCTCCGATCGACCCGGTCGCTGCGGCAGAGGCCTTCCGGGCCATCCGCCGCGCGGAACGCCCATGACCCGGGCGTGGGCCGTGCTCGCGTTGCTGCTGACCCTCGCGATCGCAGGTTGCGGCGACGCCGACCCCGGCTCTTCGGCGAGTGGCGACCTCGAAGTTCACGGTGCCTGGGTCGAGCCCTCGCCGACGGGCAAGGGGCCTGCGGGCGGCTTCCTGACCTTGATGAACCGGAGCGACCGCGCCTGGGTCCTGGTGGGGGCGTCGAGCCCGGACGCAGGCCGTGTCGAACTGCATCGCTCATGGATCGAGGGCGGCATCGCTCGGATGGCACCCGTGGCGACGGCACGCGTCGAGCCGGGCGAGCATTTCGCCTTCGAGCCCGGCGGGTACCACCTGATGATCTTCGATGCACCCGCCCTCGCGAGCGCGAGCGGGCTCAGCCTGAGGCTCGAGTTCGAAAACGGCGAGGTGCGCGAGGTCGAAGCGACCCTTGGCTCAGCAGGAGGCCACGCCGCCGGCCAGGGTGACCACTCGGCGCACTGATCGGTTCAGTTCGCCTCGGCTTCGGGTGCCTGCAGCCCCGCCAGGAAGAGGTCGACGAGCTGGCGATAGACCGCGCGGAGATCGCGATCCACGACCTGGGTCACCGGGTGGACCAGCGGCCCGATGACGGCATTGACGCTCAGAGCCATGGCATTCGCAGCGTTCCAGGGGTCGACCGGGCGGAACTCGCCGTCGGCAATGCCTCGCCGGATCAGGGTCTCGACCACCCGCAACGGGGCTTCGAAGACCTTGCGGAGGCTCGCCATCAGATCGGCGGAGAGCGGCCCGATCAGGTCGCGGTTCTGCACCGCCCAGATGATCTGGAAGTGCTCGGGATGGCGCTGCCAGAACTCGAGGTAGAAGGCCGCGATCTTCTCGAGCTGCTTCCGGGTCGAGCCACCGCCCTCGAGCGCCGCACCCATCTCGCGAGCCAGAGCCTGGCCGTGCTCCGAGAGCATCGCCACGTACAACTCGCCCTTGTTCTCGAAGTGGCGGTAGAGCGTGCCTTTGCCGACGCCGGCGCCTGCGGCGATCTCGTTCAGGTTTGCATCCATGAAGCCGGAGCGCAGAAAGACCTGGCGTGCGGACTGGAGGATTCGGCGCCTGGTGTTGGCCTTCTGGCCGGCCAGCTGGTCACGGTAGGAACGCAATTCGTTTCCATCGTTCTCGGCGTTCGAGAATGCCACGGCTCGACTCCTTGGACCCTGCCCCGGAAAAAAAGCCGGCAGCAGGGCCATTATGCCCCGATATTCCTTGGGATTTGACGCGTCTTGGCCCCCCGCTGGGCGGCTGCCCCAAAACCGGAGGGAAACCAGATGGTTGCAGTTCTTTTTTCGGGACCCGGAGTCCGACCCAGGGTCCGTGGGTTCGGAGCCAATCGACCCAAGTCTGCCGGTTTCGGCACACAGGCTAGGAGCCAGGCCTCCACGGCCAGGGCAACACCATCGGGGTTCGCCGTTGGTAGGCCGCAAAGGCTTCGGGTCGGCGCTCGAGCATTCGCGTCTCGATCATGGGGAGGCTCGCGAAGCGGAACATCAGCGTGATCGACAACGGCCCGACCACGGTCCACCACCACGAAGCGTCGGCGGCTACGCCGAACAGCCAGAGCCCCCACCAGAAGCCCAGTGTCGAGCACGTCCTCGGTTCGGCGCGCCGGTGCGGTGCGGAAGCGACGCAGTTCTTGATCGGCTTGGAACTCGAGCCAGATGGCAACACCCGTGACGACGCCGGCAAGCGCGTCGAGTGCGCCCAGCGCGCCCGTCCCCGTGGCGAGTGCGGGATAGAGCGCCAGGCACCCGCCGAATACCCAGAGGGTCGGGAGCATGTGGATCCCCCCGAACGAAACGAGCCAATAGAGGCGGCCCGTCTGCTGCTGGAGATTCACGTAGCGCCAGTCTTCGTGGCCGAGGCCGGCCCAGCCGCGCGCCCAGTTCCCGGTGAGGCGCAGCGCCCAGAGCAGAACGAGCAACGCGACGAGAGCCTGCCGCGCTGCGGGAACGCCCGCGCCGCTGCCCTGCATCCAGTAGACGACGATCGCGATGGGGGCGAGGCTCCAGTACGCGTCGTAGAAGCTCGAGTTCCGGAAGGCGACGCTGAAGGCGAAGATCACGCAGGTCGCCGCGACGTCGGCCCACAGGGCCACCCACAGCGGGTTGGGCGCGTCGACCCATTGCGCGACACCGACCGCCGCGGCCAGCGCCACGGCATAGGCGACCGCGATCCAGGTGAATGCTCTCGTCATGGAGCCTCCAAGGGGTCGGCTCACTCCGCGGCCTTCAGCCGAACCCGCTCCCCGGTGATCAGGAACGTGACTTCCCCGTCGCTCGCGCGATAGGTCCACGTCTCGATGGGGCCCATCTTGTTGCGATCGTCGGGTGCGCCCAGGGCCGCCTCGAGTTCCACGAGGGTCTCGGCGTGTTCGGACTTCGAAAGGATCTCGTGCTTCGTGTCGGGGGCGCACGCGACAATCGCGAGAGCGAGAGCCGCGAGCGCCGCGGTGGGTTTGCGCATGCCTCCGAATACCACGCGCCCGAGGCCTCGCCAACCCAGGCGGCGGCGGGCGGCAACGGGCGGCGCGATCGGGCGGCAGCGGGCGGTGCGATGGGCTACGGCTCGACGCCATGGAATACCTCGACGTCGAAGAAGCCCGCGAGCGCCCGGGGCTTCGCCTCGTGCTGACCAGCGGTGTCCCCGGCCCGTGGGGCGAAGCCGCGAAGGCGCTCTTCACGGTGAAAGGGGTCGAGTTCGCGCCCGTGGCACAGGCTCCGGGGCAGCCGAACGAAGCGCTCTTCGAGTGGACGGGTTCCCGCAATGCGCCGGTCGCCATCCTGGACGACGAGCCCGCCGTCTCGGGTTGGAACGAGATGGTGGTGCTCGCGGAGCGTCTGGCCCCCGAGCCCGCATTGCTGCCCGAAGACGCCGAGGCACGCGCCCTCGTCCTGGGCTTGTCTCACGAGATCTGCGGCCCCGACGGCTTCGGCTGGTGCCGGCGCCTGTGGATGCTCCACGCGACGCTCTCCCAGATCCC
>JAFDDA010000009.1 GCA_019311105.1 Deltaproteobacteria bacterium | reverse complement strand
AACACCCGGATGTTGGTGCCGTTGGCCCCGAGGTAACGCCAGCTCCCGGCGTCCGGTGGCAGCTCGTTGTGGAGGATCGCCTGGTGGAGCTTGGCTGCGCCGGCTCCGCCCCCTCGTGGTAGATCGTGGAAACCCCGACCCACGACTGAAGCAGTATGGCCAGCACGCCGCACAAGGCCAGCAGCAGTGCGATCCGTCCTGAACTTCTCACCACCCCTCCGATTCCGCCCCAGAATAGCCGGCCGCCAAGCCAACTCGATCAGTTCAGATCGAATCCCTCATAGCCCCGGTCGACGACGGCTTCACAGCGGGCCGCGTAGTCCGGGAAGGTGAGATACGGCATGAAGACGCGCGGGTCGATCTTCAGGACGGCGCCCGTCATCGCGTCGAAACCCGTGGCGAAGACGATGACGTCGAAACTCTTTTCGGTGTCGTCGGGTCGGTCGGTCATCGGCTCCTCGGCTGCGCGACCGGGAGAGACTCTACCCGTTCAGGTATATTCGGCCGCCATGCCTGGCAGCGACTTTTCTTCTCACGACCCCGACTTCGGCCCCGACCAGATCGCCCAGTGCGCCCGCCTCGTCGCCGGCGCCCGGGAGCTCAACCGCCGCCTCCTGCGACTCTCCGGCTCCGCCGAGGATCTATCGGCGGCGGCCGACCGCCTCGATGCGCTCCTCGCTTCGCTCGAGCCCGTGAACCAGACGCGCGCCATGGAGACCTTCGCGTTCCGGTTCGACTCGAGCGACCCGAACGCCACGATGCCCTTCAACCCGGCCACCGGTGGCTTCAACCCCGTGGCGCCCGAGCTCGCCATGAGCCTCGAAGGCGACACGCTGGTTGTGCGCATGGAGTTCGGTGATAGCTACGAGAGCGGCCCCGACACGGTGCAGGGCGGCATGGTTGCGGCGCTCTACGACCAGATGCTGGCCTTCGTCGTCATGGCCGCCGGCAAGACGGGCCATACCGCCTGGCTCAAGGTCACCTACCTGAAGCCCACGCCCATCAATCAGCCGCTGCGCTTCGAGGCCCGCGTCGCCTCGGTCGACGGCAAGAAGTACGCCACGCTAGGCGCCTGCTATCTCGGCGACGTGAAGATCAGCGAGGCCGAAGCCCTCGTGCTCGGCGCCTACGACCTGCTCCCCGCCCCGTCACCCGACGAGGGCTGAACCCGATCAGGCGACGCAGCCAGCAAGCCCAGGCCCATCGCGACTCGCGTGCCGTTCATCGTCGGACTCCGCTTCTCGATCCTCATTCGGCGGAGGCTAGCCCTTCCCGCGCGCGACTCTCGCCGAGGGCGATCTACTGCGCCCTTCGCATCGCCAGCAGGGCCAGGGGCCCGGCCAGCAGGACCGCCGTGCCCGGGGACGGGACGGTCGAGGCCGCCGCGAGGCCCGTGTCGTCGGTGAAGTCGAAGGTGAGCGTGCCGAAGGCGTCGGCATAGCTCTCGTCGCGCTCGGCTTCGGCCCGCATGTAGGCCCAGACATAGACGCTCTCGCCCGGCTCGAGGGTGAAGGTGAACGAGCCCTCGGTCTCGAGGGTCTCGTCGTCATCGATGACGAGCACGGTCTCATCCACCACCACGGCGCCCGCCTCGAACTCGAGGGTCCCGCGGTCCTCACTGAAGAAGAAGTTGGCGGCCTCGTAGATGACAAGTTCGGCCCGGACACTCGTGTCGAGGTCGCCCGGTGTCGGGTCGAAGACGTCGGCGGTCAACGTGATGTCGAGTGTGAAGGTCTCCTGGGCGCCACTGACGTTGGTGTAGCCCTCGGCTGCGAACACCGTGGCGAACGCTCCGCCGAGTTCATCGGACGGAAACTGTCCGCTCTTGGCGAAAGCCGAAGCCTTCAGCACCGGCGTCGCGATGCCCGAGCCCGGGGCCAGCGACCCTTCCGCGTGGGCCTCACCCTCGAAGTCATCGATGTCCGAGTAGGCGAAGCTGGCTCCGATGCCACCGAGGGCACCCGTGCCGAAATCGACGTTCGTGCAGAACGACGGGCAGTAGGCGCTCGAGGTGCGGGCACGGGTGCCCCAATCGGTGAGCGGCATGGCGGAGGCGGCAGGCGCGAGCAGCGCACCCGAGATGAATGCGAGTGCGGCGACGATTCGGAGCATGGGGCCCTCTTGGCAGAGTCCCCTTCCCAGCTCGAGCGCGGCAGGGCCGGCACCCGAAACGCGAGAAGCGACCGGTGCCCTTGGCCCCGATCGCTTCCCAGCTTCCCAAGCGTAGCTCGGCGGGTTGGCGGCGGAAAGCCCGAAGCGCCCCCACCCCGCCGTCACAGACCGAAGAATCCGATGACCAGCACCGTTTTCACGGATCCGGGACTTCGCCAGTCGATCCGCCTGCAGGGTCACCGCGCCAACGACTCGGGATGCGAACGAGATCGCGCACGATGAGGAGCACGGCCGTGGTTGCACGACGTGGCCGGGCACGGACCGCCAACCCAAATTGCCCACGTTGATCGGGCAGATCCCAAAGAGCGTGGCACCGAAATCGGCGAGGTAGGGCCAGCCCGTGAAACGTGTCAGCCCTGCGAGCGACCTGCAGGATCCGATCTTGGCGGCCGCAGCCTTCTCTGATAGAACCGCTTACGGCGGAGCCCACATGAACCTGACGATCGAGATCGCAACGCGCTTCTGCGGCCCGCCCGACTCGGGAAACGGGGGTTACCTCGCCGGCCGGCTGGCGGCCTACGTCGACGCGCCAGCCGTGGCCGTGCGCTTGCGCGTCCCGCCGCCCCTCGGGCGTGCCCTGAGAGTGGAACGCAGCGAGGACACTGCCACCCTCTTCGACGGCGAGACCCGCGTGGCCGAAGCACGCGCCGCCAAACTTGACCTCTCGGCTCCGCCGTCGCCGACTTTCGACGAAGCCATGGAAGCCGCCCGGGCCTTCCGCGGCTACGACGAGCACGTCTTCCCGGGTTGTTTCGTGTGCGGCCCCGAGCGTGGCGAAGGCGACGGCCTGCGAATCTTCCCGGGCGCCCTCGGCACCGGCCCGCTGTTCGCGGCCCCCTGGCTGCCCGATGCCTCGCTCGCTGACACCGACGGCAAGGTGGCGAGCGAGTTCGCATGGGCCGCACTCGATTGCCCCGGCGCCTTCGCCTTCCCCCAGATCGACGGCGTGTGTCTGCTCGGAGAGCTCTGCGCCTCGCTTACCGGCACCGTCCAGACCGACGAGCCGTGTGTCGTCACGAGTTGGGAGATCGGCCACGAGGGCCGCAAGCACTTCACCGGCTCCGCGCTACACGGCGAAGACGGCGCATGCCGCGGCGTCGCCTTGGGCACATGGATCGAGCTGCCTCGAAGCTGACCCGCCCCTTTCTCTACGGGCGGGTGGCGTCCCGCAGCGCGAGGGCACACTGCGCAGACCAGACGGCTGGCTAGAAGCCATCTCATAAACCCCTCGGTCGCCAGACACCCGTCTTCGACCCGATCTCTGCGTTGCGAAAACCTCGCCGTAGCCCGCTATGGCTGCGGTTTCGCGCCTTGATCTCGGGCCGAATTCGGGCCTCTGGCTCGGTCGGGGTTTACGAGATGGCTTCTAGCGAAAAAACGGGTGGTACTGGGCCTCGAAGATCTCGCGCGCGTCAGGGGGGATCTCGACGGCGCGCCGGCGCGTCACGTCGAAGGCCAGGTTGACGATCGAGCTCGTGCATAGGAGCGCACTGCTCTCGACGTCGTAGACCCACATGTGGCGGGTCGTGACCTTGTTCGTGATCTCGACCTCGGCGCCGAAGCTCTGGATGCGCGTACCGGCGCGGGGCAGCTCGTGCCAGATGCCACGGCTCTCGAGGGTCGCCCAGCCGAGCTTGCCGCCGTCGGGGAGGGGGCGGAGGTGGGGGCCGATCGGACTCTCGCGAACGGGCTCGCCACCCCAGAAGAGATCCTGATAGAGCGACGCGGGGAAACGGGTCTCGCCATCGCAGTCGTCCGGGCCGAGCAGGCGCTCCTTGCGCATGGCAAGGCCGAGGCGGCGCGCTTCGTCGAGGCCGGGCGCCGGCGGGACGCGCTCGAGGTCGAGGGTGCGAGCCCGGCCGTGCTCAGGCCACGGGACGACAGCGTTGCCGGCGCTGCGCGCCACCATCTCGGGCAGCGGCAACGGCCGACCCGCGTCGGCATCACGAAGACCGAGTTCGTGAACGAAGGTCGCCGCCCGTTCACCGGCCTCGGGGTTCAATAGTTCGAGATAGAGGCGCAGCCCGTCGCCGCGCACGGCGAGCACCCCACCGCGGACCGCCAACGGCGCGCCGACGAGCTGCTCGCGGTAGTGGCGTGTGAAGGTCTCGCGCAACTCGAAGACGCCGCCCAACGCGTCGCACACACCCCGTCCGAGCCCATGCTCCACGGCCAGCACCTCGCTCCCTCGAAGCGCCTGCTCGTGGTAGTAGCGGACGTTCATGTGCCCGAGGTGGTCGATCCAGTCCTCGGCCACGGTGGCTTCATGCACGAGCCGCAGTTCGGGCTCTTCGGTGGGGTTCATTTCGTTCGGGATCTTCCGGATAGGGGGCGGGCGCGGGCGGGCGGACGGACGGACGGACGATTTGTAGCAGACCCTTGATCCATGCACGGGCGACGGGCCTGGCGATCAGTCCACGGCCGGTGGCACGACGGACCGCTGCGGTCGCTTGAAAGCGCCCCGCGCCCAGTGGTCGACGGTGTGGGTCACCGTTTCCTGGGGCGAGAGCCCGAGCCGGTCCCAGCGGTCGGGGTCGACGGCGTGGCGAATCGCGCTGAGCAGCAGCGAGAACAAGAGACGCGGCGGGAGATCCTCGAGCAGAGCCGGCATGGCGTGCCAGCCGTGCTGTGGAGCAACACCGGGGCTCCGAAGCGCGACTTCGTTCTGAGCATGAATCTGCTCGGCGATCGCTTGCTCGAGGAAGCGGGGCGCGGCCTCACGCGGGTGCGGTGTGGCGACGTTCCGTGTCACCTGTCGCAGGGCGACTCGTGTCGAGACGCGATCGCTCCCTCGAGGACATCTGCTGTGGCCTTGGCGGTCCGGCTCCAGTCGAAGGCGTGACGCACGTGGCGTGAGCCCTCGACCGACAACCTCGCAGCGAAGTGTGGGTCCACGAGTAGCCTGGCCAGGGCTCCGGCGAGTTCGCGGCGCCGCTCCGGGTCCACCGTGAGCGCCAGGTGATTCTCATCGAGGAAACCGGACAGGCCCCCCGCATTCGTCACGACCGTTGGCGCACCACAGGCCATGGCCTCGATGGCCGTCATCCCGAACGGCTCGTACCGGGACGGGAGCGCGAACACCCCTGCAGCGCGATAGTGATCCGCCAACTCCTCATCGCGGACGGAGGGGCGAAAGACCACTGCGTCCTCGACGCCCCGGGCCGCAGCGAGGTGCCGCAGGCTCGCCGCCAGTCGTTGCTCTGCCGCTGTGTTCGCAGAGACCGAGAGTTGCAGGCGCGCATCTCCCACGATCTCACGGAGGGTTGGGAGTGCCTGGATCAGGAGATCGAAGCCCTTGTTCTGGGCCAGGCGGCCCAGGGCGTACACGTCGTGGGGGCGGAAGCCGAGCCGTTGGCGAATCCGAGCGACGGCCTCGTCCGGCACGGGAAAGAATCGCTCCGGGTCGACACCCGGCGGGATCACCGCGATTCGCTGCGGGGAAGCCCCGTAGGCCGTGCACAATATCTCCGCCTGCCGCGGGCTCGTGGCGATCAGCCGGTCGCATGCTCGATAGGTGAGCGACTCGCATCGGATCCGCTCGTCGAAGCCCGAGCTCCCGCCGACATCGCGCGCTGCTCGCGCCACGGAGTCGACCTCCATGCGCTCCCGCTTCCAGATGCCGAGCGAGTGGGGCATGTGCACGTGGGGCACCCCGAGCTTCTCCGCGATGACCCCGCCCGACCAGCCCCCGTCCCAGTAGTGGGAGTACACGACGTCGAACCGGCGCCGCCGCCCGCGCTGCCAGGCGAGGAAGCCCGTGACGAACTCGGCGAGGTGCTGGTGCATGGCCTCCTTGGCGACGAACCGATCCGGGCCGCACGGGATGCGGACGATGGAGGCGCCGCTGGCAATCGCTTCGGCGCGAGGCTGCCCGTCGAACCGCCGCGTCGCCACGGTCACCCGGTGGCCCTCCCGCGCCAGCCTGCGGGCCATCTCGAGGACGAAGCTGACCTGCCCACCCGTATCCGATCGGCCGAGCTTCGGCCGCGCGGCGACGTAGCCGTGGATCGACAGGAGCAGAATGGAACGTTGTGCCGTCACGGTCTCGCCGCGGGTGCGCGTAGCCGGGCGTGTTCGCACCGGCTATAGGAATGCTGCTGATCCGTCCCGCATTCCTTCGGGGTTCGTCGATGACTTCGCCGAGACACGCCACGGTAAACATATCCGGCGGCAATCGGACGCGCATCTTCCTCGACGCCTCCTCGACCTATGTGTTGGGGCTGAACACTGGCGTGCAACGGTTGGTACGAAACGTCGTGCGATACGCCGGCGGGCACGAACGGCGTCTCGGCATCGATACGAGCGCCGTCGTGTGTGCGGGTGGCGCCTTTCACCCGATCACCGAAAACGATCTCGCCGTCGGCGGCCGCGCCGCGCCGGGAGAGAAATCGCCGGGAGGGCGGCGGGAGATCGCATCCCTGGCCGTCCGCCCACGACCGGGGGACATCCTGATCTTGCTCGAGGGCGGGCGGCGCGTCCGCCACCTCCGACGGGCCATCCGATCCTGGCGCCAGCAGGGAGCGCGTGCCGGCCTCTTCGTCCACGACCTGCTGGTTCTCTCGCATCCGGACTGGTTTCCGGAAGGAACCGAAGCCGGCTATGAAGAGTGGCTCCGCTGGGCCGGCGAGAACCTCGACTTCTACCTGGCGAACTCCGAGACGACCCGGGGCGCCGCTCGCCATTTCTGGGGGCGGCCGACGGAGGGGATCGACGGCAGCCCAAGACGGGGTGGCGCCTCCGTGCACCTCGGCTGCGACTTCGATCGCGATGTCGGCGAGGGCCGGCAGCGCCCCGAGCGACTGCGCTGGCTCGACGCCCTCGATACCGAAGGCCACCCGCTGTTCCTTGCGGTCGGCACCCTCGAGCCGCGCAAGAACCATCACCGGATCCTCGATGCCTTCGATGCCGTCTGGAGTCGCGGCGACCGGCCTGCCCTGTTGCTCGCTGGGCGCGAAGGCTGGCTGGCCGAGGGGTTGCTCGATCGGATCGCGCGCCACCCCGAGAACGAGCGCCTCCTCTTCCACCGAAGCGATCTCGACGATGCCGAGCTGGCGCACGGCTACACCCGCGCGGCGGCCCTGATCTGCGCATCGAGCGGCGAGGGCTTCGACATCCCCTTGGTCGAGGGTCTCGCGCACGGGCTCCCCGTGCTGGTGAGCGACATCCCCATCCACCGGGAAGTGGGCCGCGAGTTCTGCCGCTATTTCGACGTCGACGACAGCGACACCCTGGCGGAGCTCATCCACAAGGTGGAAGCTCGCGAACCCGTGGCTCCGAGCGACGCATTCCAAGCGGATGTCTGTCGCACCTGGGACACCTGCACGGGCGAACTCCTCGAGCGAGCCCTCACCCTGGCTCGGTCTTCGAAGTAGGCCCCACGAGAGATCGTGCTTCAACTGCCCGAGGCGGTACTCCCGCCAAGAGTCAAGACTTCGCGGGCCCTTGGGCCTAGAATGGGCGTTTGCGGCAGGAGGACCCAGGTGTGAGTGAGACGGCGTCGGAGCAGAGTCGACCGGCCACGGCCGGGCGTCGGACCCCCGAGCAGGAGCAGGCGGAGAAGGGGCGCGGCGTCGCCCCGGCCGACCAGCTGGCCCTCGAGGACATCAACCCGCTGAACGCACATCTGTTCCGGGAGAACCGCTGGCAGGGCTACTTCGAGCGCCTGCGCAACGAAGATCCGGTCCACTTCAACGAACTCGAATCCGCGGGGCGGTACTGGTCCGTCACGAAGTACGACGACATCAAGGCGGTCAGCGCGAACTGGGAGACGTTCTCTTCGGCCCAGGGGATCACGCTGGGTTTTCGCGCCGGCTCGGTCGGCCCGAACATGTTCCAAATGACCCAGCCCCCCTTCATCTCTCAGGATCCGCCCCGGCAGACCGAGCAGCGCATGACGGTGCGTCCCGCGGTGGCACCGCGCAACCTGGCCAAGCTCGAGCCGCTCATCCGGGAGCGCACGTGCCGGGTGCTCGATTCCCTTCCCGATGGCGAGACCTTCGACTGGGTGGACAAGGTCTCGATCGAACTGACCACGGTGATGCTGGCGACGCTCTTCGACTTCCCGCTCGAAGACCGCCGAAAGCTGACTCGGTGGTCCGACATCGTCTTCGCGATCCCGGAACCCGGCGGCGTCGTCGAATCGATGGCTCAGAAGCGCGAAGAGCTGATGGAATGCCTCGAGTACTTCTCGCGGCTCTGGGAGCTGCGCCGGCAGAAGCCGGGCGACGACCTGATCTCGATGCTCGCGCACGGCGAAGCCACCCGAGACATGTCTGCCGCGGAGCACCTAGGCAACGTGTTGCTGCTCATCGTGGGCGGCAACGACACCACGCGCAACACCATGTCGGGGAGCGTCTACTCGCTCAACCAGTTCCCCGATCAGTACGACAAGCTCGTCGCCGATCACGGACTCCTGCGGAACATGGTGACCGAGGTCATCCGCTGGCAGACGCCACTGTCCTACATGCGGAGGACGGCGACCCGCGATTGCGAGCTCGGCGGCAAGTCGATCCGCAAGGATGACCAACTGCTGATGTGGTACGTCTCGGGCAACCGGGACGAAGCGGTCTTCGAGAACGCGAACACCCTCGACATCGAGCGCCCCAACGCGGTGCGGCACCTCTCGTTCGGCTTCGGCATCCACTTCTGCATGGGCAGCCGCCTGGCCGAGATGCAGCTCCGCGTCCTGTGGGAGGAGATCCTCGACCGCTTCGAGAGAATCGAAGTGCAAGAGGAGCCGAGCCGCACCTTCTCGTCCTTCGTGAGGGGCTACACACAGCTGCCGGTGGTGATCACGCGCAAGTAGACGGACGGCGCCTCGGACGGCGCGTGTCGGCTATAGCCGGCCGCCGACACCCGGGCCGCGGAGATTGCTAGCTTGGACAAGCGCCCTCGGGAGACCCGGCATGTCGAGCGTCGAAGCCATCCGAAGCGTCCGATCCGAGGTCGCCTACGCGCGCCTCGAGGACTTCGCCCCCGACCCCGAGCGGCCCGGCCTGCTGTGCGCGCCCGACATCGATCCCTACGACGGGAGCGAGCGCAGCTTCGAACTCCACGAGATCGAGGCGTGGGACTGCCGGGCGCTCGGCGACTTCACACCCGACCTCGTCGAGCACGGCTTCGCCCGGGCCGACCTCTCGGGCGACGCGCAGCTCCAGGCGGCGCTCGAGCGCGTCCGCGCGAGTGCACGGCTCGAGCCCGCCGATGTGGAGGAGATCCGGGGCCGCCTCTCGGGAGCCACGCTCCAGCTCGGCGACGGGCGCCGCGCCGAGGTGACCTACATCGCGCCCGAGGGCTTCCTGCTGCGGACGCCGGGGCCGAACGGCCTGCAGGCGGGCGCGGGCAAGGGCGCGCCGGGCACGGCCGGCCTCGACGGCGCCCGCGGCGTCCATGCCGACCAGGACGTCGGCGGCACGCCCCTTCGAGAGATGATGAACGGCGCCGCGCCCGGGCTCTTCCACCACGACTCGCCCGACGGCCACAACGCGGACTCGGAGCTCCACCTGCTGAACCTCTGGATCCCGCTCGAGCAGATCACCCGCCCTCTCGCGCTTATGGACAGCGGCACGGTCGACCGCCAACACCACCAAGCGCGCTTCGGCCTCAAGGTCGACAACCTCCTCGGCCGCAAGGAGGAGGAGCGCGCCCTGAATCACGTCTGGTCCTTCGTCCACGACGACGCGCAGCGTTGGTACTTCGACTCGGAGATGGGGCCGGGGACGGCGTGGGCCTTCGATACGCTCTCGGCGCCCCACGTCTCGCTCATCCTGCCGGGCGAAGACGCAGCCGAGGCGCGCTACCGCCAGCTCGACGAGACGCTGACTGCGCTCGAGGCGCACGACGAGGTGGCGCTGGTGGCCGCTGCGTCCTGCGAGCGTGCGGCGCCGACCGACGGCACCACGGCGGCACTGCGCCGGGCGATCGCAGAGATGGACGCGCTGCTCAACGAGGCTTCCGAGCGCGCCACATCGTTGTGTCGCGGCGACGAAGACGCCGGCTGGACCGACCGCGCGCGCCGAGCCCAGCAACGCGTCGTCCGCAAGTCGATCGAGCTGCGTGCGGTCTGCACGGTGCTCTGAAGCGCCAGGTAGCACCGGACGACCGCGTTCAGGACTTGACGGGGCCTTCCACGAGCCCAGCAACGATCTCTTCGAAGGCCCGGTCGGCGATCGCGACGACCTCTTCGTCGCTGCGGTCCTGGATCGGGTGTTCGACGAAGACGGCCACCGGGTCGCCCCCGAGCGCGCGGGCCTGGCCGCGGGCGGCGTCGATGAACTCGGTGGTCGCGACGAAGACTCCGGGGATGCCCCGCGCCTCTAGATCCAACGTGTCGTGCACACTGCACGACGTGCAGCTGCCTCAATCGGCGAGGGCCTCGATGACGGCACCGCAGCTCGTGGCGATCTGCTGACGAAGATCGGTGGGTGCGGGCTTCGTGAAGGTGGGCTTGCGGAAGCGAAGCGTCTTGGCGCCCTGCTCTTGGAGGCGCGCCTCGAGACGATCCAGAAAGACATCGCCGCGAGGTTTCGAGATGTCGAGCAGGCCGATGGTGACGCCGTCGAGGGAGGCGAGTCGCGGCTGACGTTCGCGACGGGTCGGCCGACGCTCGGACGTCGGGTCGAGCAAGACACGCGGCTCGCGATTCTCTAGGCCCACGGTGCGATCTCCTGAATCACGGGTTGGCTCCCGATCGAGCCTCCTGCCCATCCGCCGATCATCGCGGAAAAGAGGCCCGCACCGCCACCGCAGTGGACGATCAGGATCCCACCGGGACGAAACTTCGGCAGCGTGGCGCCGCGCGCTGTCTCGGGCGCGCCTTCGGCGATGCCGCCGGCGCCGCGCACGAGTTCGTCGCCAGGAATCTGAAGGAGCGCATGGAGCCGTTCGGTCAGCTTCTCGCGGCTCCAGCCCGCCTCGCGGAAGACGCGCGCGTGCTCCGGCCCCACGGCCAGGACGCAATCGAAGGCGAGAATCAGTTTCGGATGGTGGAGCGTGCGGAGGTTCACGGCGAAGCTTCGCGCGAGGCTCTCGGGATCGCGTGAGAGTTGATCCACGATGCAGCGAGGGCCCTCACCCGGAAAGAGCGTCACCGTGTCGACACCGGGTGCCATGCCGAGGCTCACCGAGAGCGGCTCGAAGGGCGAGCCCTCCTCGTCTTCGGGAAAGCAGAAGCCGACCTTCCCCGGGTTGCCGTGGGCCGCGCGGTCCACTTCCCGCCCGAGGCCGGTGCGGAGCGCAGCATCGAAGTCGACCCGCGGGTCACGCAGCCCGAACAGCTGGCGACGCTGGCCGAGCACGGCTTCAACCGGATCAGCCTGGGTGTGCAGGACCTGTCGGAGGTCGTGCAGCAGGCGATCCGCCGGATCCAGTCGATCGAGCAGACGGCTGCCGTCTCGGAGCAGGCGCGAAAGCTCGGCTTCGGCTCGGTCAACTTCGACTTGATCTACGGCTTGCCCTTCCAGACGCCCGAATCCTTCGACGCGACCCTGACCGAGGTGATCGCGTTGCAGCCCGATCGCATCGCCCTCTACGGCTACGCACACGTCACCTGGGTCTCGAAGCAGCAGCGGGGATTCGAGAACAAGGATCTGCCCGGGCCCGAGCGGAAGCTCGCGATCTTCCTGACGGCGATTCGCCGGCTGACCGAGGCGGGCTACCTGTTCCTGGGCCTCGATCACTTCGCACGGCCCGAAGACGATCTCGCCCAGGCCGCGGAGCAGGGAACGCTCCACCGGAACTTCATGGGCTACACGACGCGCCGGGCCACCGAGCTCGTCGGCTTCGGGCCCAGCGCCATCAGCGAGCTGCAGGACGTGTACGCCCAATCGCTGCGCGACCCCGAGCCCTGGGGAGCCGCCGTGGACCACGACGGCCTGGCCACCCATCGCGGCTGGCACCTCAGCGAGGACGATCTGCGACGGAAATGGTTGATCCAGGAACTGATGTGTCGTGGCGAGATCGATCCGCAGTCCTACGCGGAGCGCTTCGATGAGGCCATCGACGACCGCGTCGCGAACCTGTCCGAGCGCCTGGGGCCCTTCGAGGCCGATGGCCTCCTCGTGGCCGACGGCGGCGCCTGGCGCCTCACGTTCCTCGGTCGGCTCTTCCTGCGCAACGTCGCGATGACCTTCGATGCCCATCTGGCGACACCATCGGACGGCCAGAAGCGCTATTCCCGGACGGTCCAGGGGGCGCCGTGATCCTGTGGCTGAAAGCCTTTCACCTGATCTCGATGGTCGCCTGGTTCGCCGGGCTCTTCTACATGTTCCGCCTGTTCGTGAACCGCGTGGAAAACCGGAACGACCCTGCGGTGTCCGACGTCCTGCAAGGAATGGCGACGCGGCTCTATCGGTTCATCGCGACGCCGGCGATGGTCGCAACCTTGGGCGTCGGACTGGCGATGCTGATCGCCCAGCCCGTCTATCTCACATGGGGATGGGTCCAGCTGAAGCTCGGTCTGGTGGCCATCCTGGTGGGCTATCACCTCTACGTGGGCCGCGTCCTGCGGCGGTTCGCAACGGGCGACCTCTATCTGACGTCGCGGCAATGTCGGATCCGCAACGAGATCCCGACTCCGCTGCTGATCCTCATCGTACTGCTCGCCGTCCTGCGGCCCGGGAGCTAGAACCCATCTCATAAACCCCGACCGAGCCAGACGCTCGAATTTGGCCCGAGATCAAGGCGCCGCCAGAGGCGGAATCGGATCTGGCCTTGCCTATCCAGTCGCTTCGTCATCGATTAGAACCGTCCCCTTCGTCAGGGCCCTGGCCAGCCACGGCGAGATTTCGAAACGCAGAGATCGGGGCGAAGGCGAGTGTCTGGCGGCCGAGGGGTTTATGAGATGGGTTCTAGGCGCCCCACCGCGTCTCGGCGGGCCCCAGCGACCCAGGCCTTCGCGGGGCCGGCTGCGATTCGCGCGGCTCGCGGAATCGCGAGACACAAGTAGGCCAGGTCGCAGGCCTGCGAGACTCGCCTGGCTGGGGCGGCTCGTGGAGCCCCTGAGCCGCGCCTAGACTCCGGGGGTTGGCACAGACCCTGCACAACCGCGCAAGCGTGGAGGACACCCGAAGGTGGGACGGTCTTCGTGCGCGCGGAAGCGAGGAGGACAGACGAGGGATGGTGGAACGATGGCTCGGCGAGGCGCAGGGAGGTGCCATGCAAACCTTCCGTCGGTCGATCGGCCTAGGCTTGGCCCTCGTGCTGACTGCGGGTCTGGCCGCGGCCGAGCCCACCGAGTCCGAGAAATCGCCCGCGGCCGACCCGGTTGCCGGGGCCGCCAAGGCCGCGACCTGCGGCGGTTGCCACGGCCCCGACGGGAACGCGCTGAACCCCGCCTGGCCCAAGCTCGCCGGACAGCAGCCCGGGTATCTGGTCAAGCAGCTGTCGGATTTCCAGAGCGCGCGTCGCCTCAACCCGATCATGTCGGCCATGGCCGCACCGCTCACACCCCAGGACATCGCCGATGTCTCGGCCCACTTCGCATCGCTTCCGGTGCTACCGGCGGCCGCCCAGCCGGCCGACGGTGGCACCGACCCGGTCGCAGACAGCGCCACAACGGTCGCAAACAACGGCACGGCGGGGGCAAGCGACGACGCCGGCGCGCGGCTGTACCGTGAAGGCCGCCCGGAAAGTGGCGTTCTCCCCTGCGCGTCGTGTCACGGGCTCCTGGGCGAAGGCTTCGCGATCGGCGTCGACGGAGGCTTCCCCTCCATTGGCAGTCAGAACGGCGCCTATCTGGAAGCCCAGCTCCGCGCCTTCCGGGATGGAACTCGCGCCAACGATTGGGAGGGCCTGATGCAGCAGATGGCCGCAGGCCTGACGGACAAGGACATCGGCGCCCTTGCGGCCTACCTCTCGAGGCTGCCCCGCGGGTCGGCGGCCCCCACCGCCCCGCCCGCCGCCGGAGGCTGAGCCGGGTTGGGCGGCCTCGAAACTGCCCCCGTGATAAGGTCCGGTCGTGGTTGACACCGTGCCGTCGTCTTCGGGGCGAGAGGGCGACGGAATGGGAAGCGAGGATGGGGGCCGACGAGCGAGCCTCCGACCCGACGGGCGGTGGCGTCCGACGGTCGGACATTGGCTCGTATTCCTGGCGGTCGCCTTCTTCTTGCTGCCTCTGACCTTCTCGAACGTGTGGGGTTATCTGCAGAGCCGCAGCTACATGAGCGATGCGGCGCTGCGCCATCTCCGCAACGTGGCCGCGCTCCAATCCTCCGAGATCCTCGAGTACGCGCGAAGCCAGGATCAGCTGGCGGCATCGGTCGTGGCCGGCAACGAGCACGTCTTCCGGCTGCTGCGGCTCGTCGAGATGCACCAGGAGCCGCAGGTTCGGGGGGCGCTGGGCGAGATGATGTCCGCACACCTCGCGGCGAAAGTCCGGGAGGCGGGATCGGTCGAGGAGTTCCTGATCCTGTCCCGTTCGGGCAGGCCATTCGCCTCCTCGCAGTCGGCGGCGCCCCCGCCTTCGAACCCGCTCTCTTCGGAATGCTTCGAGCGGGCTCTCGAGAGCCCTGGAATCCTCGGCTTCCGACCGATCACCCACGTCGCTGCGGAGGGAAGGCTTCCCGAGCCCCACTTGATCGTGGCCCGGCCGATCCGCGACGAGGGTGGTTTGCTGCTCGGCGCCCTCTGCTCGACGGCTGGCTTCGACCCGCTGCGCCAGCTCCTGATCGCGAACCGGGATCGGACGCGCAGCGCCACGTTCTATCTCCTCAACGCGCAGGGCGAAGTCGTGTCGGGATCCTTCGACGATCCCGGTCTCGCTCCCTACGGCAGCCGGCTGGCGCTGTTGGACCCCGAATGGCAACAGGCCAGCCGAGCGAGGGAGGGCCAGGTGCGCGACCCCTCGGGCGTCGACTGGCTTCTCGCCTCTGCGCCCGTGGGGGATCTCGGCTGGAGCGTCGTCGTGCGTACCTCGGTCCTGCACGCCGTCGCCGAGCTGGAGCAATTGAAGGCGCAGGCCATGGTGGCGATCGCGCTGGTCGGGTTGATCCTGGGCGGAGCCGTGTGGATCGGCTGGCGCGCGGTGGTGAGCCCGCTCCGCGCTCTCGCCATCACCTCGGACCGGATGGCATCGGGCCAGCCCGGCGACACCGTGGAGCCCGAGGGACCCCGCGAGATCATGGAGCTGGCGACGTCCTTCAACCGGATGAGTCTCGCCCTGAAGACGGCCCATGGCACCCTCGAGTCCAAGGTTTCGGAACGCACGAAGGAACTCCGCGAGAACCAGGAGTTCCTGGAGCTCTTGCTCGACTCGATCGACCAGCGGGTCGTGGTCCTCGATCCGGACCACCGGATCGTTCGCTGCAACGAGGCAGCCCGCCGGATGCACGGGAAACGGCTCGCGGGCCTGCTCTCCTTCGAGGTCTTCGAGGGCCTCACCTCGCCGCCCGCCGACTCGCCGGCCGGCGCGACGTTCGAGACCGGCATGCCCGGGTCGGGGGAGCGCTCCCAGCGTACGGTCCGGGGTCTGGAGCCCGTCTACGTCGAGACCTACCCGGTCCGGGACGAGACCGGCCAGGTCAGCGCCGTCGTCGAGATCGGGCGCGTCGTCACGGATGAGAAGCGGCTGCAGATGCAGATGGTCTATCAGGAAAAGATGGCAGCCTTCGGCCAGCTGGCGGCGGGGCTCGCCCACGAGATCGGCAACCCGCTCGCTTCCATCGAATCCCAGCTTCAGATGGCCCAGCGGCATCCGGACCAGCTCGGGCATACGGTCGAGGTCGTCGGGAAGCAGGTCGAGCGGATGGGACGCATGCTTCGCCGGCTCGTGGACTTCAGCCGCCGACGGCGCGCCGACGAGACCCTGGTCTCGGCCGGGCAGGTGATGGACGACGTGGCGCAGCTCCTGGAGCACGACCCGCGCGCCCGCCGCGTGACGATCGAGCGATCCGTTCCGGAGGGCCTTCCCGGCATCCGAACCAAGGAGGACGAGCTCGCCCAGGTCTTGATGAACCTGGGTCTCAACGCCCTCGACGCCATCGGGGGCTCCGGGACGTTGACCTTCGAGGCCTCGGCCCGGGACGGGCACGTCGAAATCCGGGTGCAGGACGATGGCCACGGCGTTCCGACCTCCGCGCAGGAGCAGCTCTTCGATCCCTTCTTCACGACCAAGGAAGCCGGTCGCGGAACGGGGTTGGGGCTCTTCGTCAGCAAGGGCATCATCGAAGGGATGGGCGGCGAACTCTGCCTCGAACGGACGGGATCGGAGGGGACGGTCTTCGTGATCCGTCTCGCGACCGAGCGTCACGAGAGGGCCACGGCGTGAAAGAGCGAATCCTGATCGCGGACGACGAGGAGGTGGTCCGCATCAACATCCAGGAGTTCCTGCAAGCCGAAGGATACGCGGTGGACGCGGCCACCGATGGCAGCGAAGCGCTCGAGCAAATCCGTCAGGGGGACTACGCCCTCGTGATCACCGACATCCGCATGCCGGGGCTCGACGGGATCGAATTGCTGGAACGCGTCGCCGCGGAGCGCCCCGAGACCTTCGTGCTGGTCATGACCGCATACGCCTCGATCGACACGGCGGTCGAGTCGCTGCGCCTCGGCGCCTACGACTACCTGCTCAAGCCCGTCGTCTTCGAGGACCTCTTGCGACGGGTCCAGAACCTCTTCGAGTACCGCGCGCTCCGGGAGGAGGTCACGCGGCTGCGCCGGCACCTGTCGAGCCGGCTCGGCTTCGAGGGGATGGTGGGGGACAGCCCCGGCATGCGCGCCGTCTACGGTCTGATCAACAAGGTCGCCCCGACCGACGCGACGGTGTTGATCGTGGGCGAGAGCGGAACCGGCAAGGAGCTGGTAGCTCGCGCGATCCACGCGCGCTCCGCGGCCGTGGAGCGGGAGTTCATCCCCGTGAACATGGCAGCGCTGGCGCGCGACACCGTGGAGGCTCAACTGTTCGGCCACGAGAAGGGGGCATTCACGGGGGCGGACCGCGCCCGCGACGGTCTGCTGCGCAGCGTGCGAAATGGCACGATCTTCCTGGACGAGGTGGGCGAGCTGCCCCTCTCGGCCCAGGCGAAGCTGCTTCGCGCCGTGGAGTCCCATGAGGTCCTACCCGTCGGCGCGCAGCGACCGGTCGCTACCGCCTTTCGTCTGGTCACGGCAACCAACCGGGACCTGACTGCGGCGCTCGCAGAGGGATCGTTTCGCGAGGATCTCTATTACCGCTTGAACGTGTTTCGCATCGAGCTGCCGCCGCTTCGCGACCGTCGCGAGGACATCTCAGAACTCGTCGCCCACTTCCTCCGGATCCACTCTCGGGCCCAGGGCAAGGACCCGCTGGGCCCGACCAACCGGGCCATGAAGGCGCTGCTCGGCTATTCGTGGCCTGGGAACGTGCGCGAGCTCTCGAACGTCATCGAGCGCGCCTGCATCCTGTGCGAGGGCGATCGCCTCGACCTCGCCGACCTCCCCTCGGAGTTCGAGCGAGACGAGGGGTTGCCGATGGGCTTGAAGGGCGCCGTGGAGGCCTCCGAGCGCCGGCACATCGACTGGGTGCTCCGCGCGGTCGGAGGCAATCGGGAGCAGGCGGCGCGAATGCTGGAGATCGACCCGGCGACCCTCTATCGCCGGCTCGCGAAGTACGACCTCGGGGACGAGTAGTCGGCTTTGCGCCGGCGACGGGGAGGATTGGGTTGTGACTCGAAGATGGCATGCCCGAAGAGCGCGGTTCGCCGTGCTGTTGCTGGCAGGACTCCTGGTCGCGGCGGCTCGACCCCAGAGCCGGCTCGAGGGACGGATGTACGAGAATCTCGATTCGATCAACCGCATCGTCGAGGCGGTCGCGCGCGAGGAGTACCCACGTGCGGTCGAGGAGGCGAAGCGCCTGAAGACCGGCGCTGCAGCAGTTCGCGCGATCCAGCACGAGGAGCTCGGAATCGAGGCGGGCGACCTCGCGAAATTCCGGAGCTACCTCGACGTCCTCACCCGCGAGGCCGCGCAGATCGATCGCGCGGGGCGGCAGGCGGATGCCGCGGCCGTCCTGGGCGCCCTGGAGCGGATGACGAACGACGCCTGCCTGGCGTGCCACGAGGCGTTCCGAAAGGAAGAGCCCGGGCGCACGGCTCCTACGCTGTTGATGCGCAGCCTGCTCGACTCCGTGCAGTCCGTGCAACGGGGCCTCATGATCGAGGATCTGTCCCTCGTGGGTCGGGAGGCTCGTGAGATCGCCGCAGTGGCGCGTCTGTTCGCGTGGCCTCAGGTGGTGGGCAAGATGTTCGAGCTCGAGGATCCGGCCGAGCGAGAAGCCTACCGCAGCTTCTTCGAGCAGCTCGCGGTGCACGCCGCAGCCGTGGAACGGGCCTCACTCGACCGGGACACCCGTCTCATCACCGAGAGCCTGGGCCGGATGCTCGAAGAAGGCTGCATCACCTGTCACACCCGTCATCGCGAATCCACGCAGAAGACGGCCGCGCCTTCACTCGAACTCGAGCGTCGCGTCCTCGATCAATAGCGGGTAGCGGTAGCCGTATCCGAAGTCCGCATCGATGACGAGGGTGCCGTCGAGCACCACGATGCAGCCGACGTCCGCGGCGTGCAGCGAGGTGACGGTGAGGTTGGTCACGCCGTTCGAGCCCTGGGATCCGTCCTCGACGTGGATCCAGTTCCGGCCCAGAACGGAAGAGTTGACCTTCACCACCCGCCCGCGCATCCGGACCCGCTCCCCGGCCAACTCGTTGCGGCGGTCGACGAGCTCCGCAACGCGGTGCCCGCCACGCGCGCGCTCGAGCGGCGTCGTGCTCGCCGGAGCCGGGGTGCAGTGAGGCGCCGAGGCGGGGCCCGATGTTCCGGCATCCTCGACACGCATCGAGGCAGCGAAGTAGATCTGGTCGAAGCGCCGTTCGAGCGAGGAACTGTAGAAGCCTGCCATGGGGGCTGCGTGGCTCAGCCGGACACGGTCTCCCACCTTCACCTCGGTTCGAGGACCGGCCGCCCACAACAGGCCTTCGTCCGTCTCGACCTGCACGTAGGTGTAGCCGCTCACGCTGGTGGTGTGAGCCACGAGGCCCCGGATCTCGCGCAGGCCCACGTCCGGCGCGCCGTTGGCCGCCTCGGCCGCATTTGCGGTCTCGGCGGCAGCGGGGGCCGGGGCCACGATCGCGAAGGCTGCGAGCACGGCGACGGTGGCGAGGATGGTTCGCGTCATTGGGGGGCTCCTTCTCACGAGTATAAGGGCGTGTGAGGTGATCATGCTTGCCGCGCCGCGGCCTCGATCGTCGGTGGCGCGCGCCGGCTGCGCCGGTGGTGAATCCAGCCGAGGCCAGCGACGAACGCGAGCTCGACCAGCGCCAGGAGGCCGAGGGGAAGCATCCCTCCGCTGGAGAAACCGTAGGAGTGGAGCCCCGAGGCGAGGGCGAAGTTGACACCGTAGTAGGTCATCACCACCGCCAGGAAGCCCAGGATCGCGCTGGCCGCCACGCCGAAGGGCCCGAGCCACCCCGCAAGGCGCGCATGAAGGATCCCGACGTAGACCAGGAACGTGATGAGCGACCAGGTCTCCTTGGGATCCCATCCCCAGTAGCGGCCCCAGCTCTCGTTGGCCCACACGGCTCCGAACGCGATGCCGGCGGCCAGGAAGAGCAGCCCGATCTGGAACATGCGGTCGACGAGGCCGGAGAGCGATTCCGCTCGGGCGCTGACGGGGGCGCGCACCGCGAGCACGAGAAGCACGTGGCCCAGCACCATGGCCAGCGCGAACGCCGAGTAGGAGAGCATGATCGTCATCACGTGGATTCCCAGCCACGACGTGTGGGCCAACACGGGAACCAGTGGATTGATCGAGGCGTCCACCGGCAGTGCTTCGGCGAACATCAGGCACACGAATCCGACCAGCGCCGAGGCCATCGCAAACCAGCGCCGACGGGTGGCGATCTCCTGGGCCAGTCCGACCGCGACGCCGCCCCAGCCCATGAACACCAGCGACTCGTACATGTTCGACACCGGCGCGTGCCCGGCGATCGCCCAGCGCAGGCCCAGGCCGAGGGTATGGCAGGCGAAGCCGGCGGCGGTCGCTGCCAGGGCGGCGCCGTACGCGAGCCGGCTCGGCCGCGGGCCGATGAACAGCAGCACGAAGGCCGCGACCAGGTAGAGCTGCCAGGCTCTGCCGAACGGGTTGAGCCGCTCGTAGGCGAGTTCGCGGCCGAGGCTCGCTTCGTCGGGGTAGTCCGAGGGGTTGAGAGCGCGGAGTGTCTTCGTGAGGCCCGCCACCTCGAGGCCGAAGGCGAGACGGTCGCGCGCCCGGTACGAGGCCACCAGCCGTCCGAAGTCGGCGAGGAGGGCCCGCTCGCTCTCGTCGGTCGCATTCTGGAGCTCGGGAGGGCTAGTCCACGATCCGTCCAGCCCCAGGATCGGAACGACCCGCAAGGCCTCACCCGAGACGAGTCCTCGCACGCGCTCCAGGCGTGCGTAGACGTCCAGCGCCTGGCGATCGACCGCGTCGAGCCGCTCCCCCAACTGCTCGCGTCGGGCCGCCCGCTCGATGCTCGTGCGCAGCTCGGCGTTCGCCACCAACGCGTCGTACGCATAGCGGCGCGCCTTGGGGTCGAGTCCGGCCGACTCCTTGAGCTCGGGGCCGTCGACCCGGACGAGCGGCCGCCCGCCGTAGGCTGCCGGGTCGAGCAGGAAGCCCCAGCAGAACTCGAGCGAGCCCAGCTCGCCGACCCGCTCCCGGCCCGTGACGGCCAGCGTCGTCTCGTCCGCAAAGGTACGCAGCGGCTTCACGCGCCCGTCGGCCTGGATCGCCCATGCGGCCGTATCCTCGACCGGCAGCGGGGCTTCGGCTCGGGCGGACGGCGCCGTCGCGAGCGCCAGGCCCAAGGCCACGGCGGCGAGCAGGCCCATCCCGGCCCGCACCGGTATGCCCCCGACTCCGTCCTCGAAACGGCGTGGCTCGCCGCGCGTACGCTTCGCGGCGCGGCCGCGCGCGCGCTTGCGCCGCCCCATCAGGCCCCCGCCGATCCCCGCCACCAGACCCACGAAGGAGGCGTAGACGATCGGAGCACCGGGGTCGCGAGACACCGTGAGGATCGTCGCATCGGGCGTTTCACCGTCTCCGAGCCTGTAGCTCGTCTGGAACAGCCGATGGCCGGCGATGTCGAGCGGACGGTTCATCGAGATCTGGGCTCGACGATCCGCGCCCTCGGGCGTCCGCAGCCGAACCGTGCTGCGGAACTCCGACGGGCGGCTCGAGCCGGGGTGATGAAGCAGCTCGAAGTCGTCCAGGCGGACCGAGAACGGGACCGCGCGTGTGCCGGAGCCGAAGGCGAGAAACAGGCGTCCCCCGTCTTCGAAGTGCCAGTTGGCGTATCCGCCGCGCCCCACCCAGAGCGCGTGGCGAACCTCGCCCTGGTACGCCTCGAGGCGGAGATAGGGGCGGCCTTCCGCGCCCGGTCCCGCCGCGGCCACGACGGTGTCGACCCGGGCGGCCGGCCGGAGTGCCTCCAACCGGACGGAGAGGCCCAGGGCCTCATTCATGACTTCATGTCCCACTATCAGCAAGATCGAGGCGGAATGCCTCACTCCATTGCTGGCGGTCATCGCCACCGCGCCCTCGGGTGTGGCGACGATCTGGAGACGCGGCGGCTCGAGCAGCCCGCCGGCATCCAGCCGGACGGACCCCACCAGGGGCTGGCCGGCCTCGCGGCCGCGGATCGCCCGGAAGTCCGGGAAGAGCGCGAAGACGGTGTGCAGCTCGGTGTGTCCGCCGCGTTCCACCGCCACAACAGCCGCCGGGTTGAGGGGGCCGTCGGCCGCCTCGGCGAGGCCTTCTGCCGTGACCCGGCCGCGCGAAGCGAACGCCAGCACTCGCGCGCGGGCGCCCGATCCGAGCGGGAAGGTCTGGTTCAGCGCCTCGGGCAGCGCGATCTCCACAGCGGGCGCGCCCGGCGTGGGCTCCAGACGCACCACGGCGGCCGCCGAGCGGGCCGCCGGATCGACGGCAGCCGAGCTCAGGACGACCTCGACGGGGCCGACGCGTCGGCTGCCATGTTCGGGATCGTCCGCCAACAGCCAGACGCGGCTCTCGAAACCCTGGCGGACGAGCGTGAGTTCGACGCCGGGCCGGTCCCCGGGCCCACCGTCGACCAACTGGCGGGTCGCGACCCCGCTCTCGACAGCCTCAACCACGCGCACCCCCGGCCGCCCGTCGGCCTCATCGACCACGGAGCGGCCCGTCGCCGCATCGAGACGTTCGATGGGAACGACGTGGCTCACGCTGGGAGCCTCGCCGTCGGGAAGCCAGCGAGTCCGGATCTCGCTGGCCTCCACGGTGATTCGGCTCGTGTCGGCCCCTTCGTAGATCAACATGCGCCCCTCGTACCCGAAGCTTCGCGAGCCCCAGGCGCCGGCGAGGAGCGTTACGATCGCGAGGTGGGTGAGCGCGAAGGGCCACTGGTCCCGGCGCAACGGCCAGCGGTTGACGACCGCCGCGAGCAGGTTCACGCAGAGCAGCAGGAGGAACCCATCGAACCATTGGGTGCCGTAGACCGAGGACCAGGCGGCCGGTCGTCCGGCGTTCGTCTCGATCCACGTGCCGCTCACCATGGCCAGGATTCCCACCACGAGCAGAGCCGTGGTGAAGCGGACCGTGCCGAGGAACCGAGCGAGCTCTCGAAGCGCAGAGCGCGTGGCGGGAAGCTCCGATCGCATAGCTGATCCTCCGTCGCCGGCGACCCGCCTGGGTCTGGCATGCACGCCCGCGCTCGTACTCCTTCGCAAGATCCGCGCCAGCACGTCCGCCCGAAGGCGATGCGCTCGTTGCCGGGCTGGGGGGCCCGTTTCGGCGTTTCGCGGGAGCGCGGGAGAGGCGCGAGGCGGGTGGGAGCCTCGCAGCTCTGCGAGTCCGGGGGCTCCTGTCTGGCAGCGATGCCAGGGCTCGGAGCCGCGCCGCAGAGAGAAGGGTGCTTGATGCGCGTGAAAGGGGCAGCCTGGCGCTTGCCGGCCCGGTAGGAGGGCTCAGACTCGCTTAAGCAATTTGTGGCACACTGATTGCACTGAGTGGGGGTGTGCTAGGCCGACTGGCACTAAGAAAAGAAAGAAGGAGCCAGCCATGACGCTCAGAAAGTCGCTCGCAGCCGCCACACTCGGATTGGGCCTCGCACTCGTTTTCGCGGGCGCGGCCGGAGCAGCACCGGGTGACGGCATTGCCGGAAGTGCACACGACTTCACGGACGACGCCAGCACGCCGGTGGGTCTCTGCACGTTCTGCCATACACCCCACCGGGCACAACAGACCAAGCTGCTGTGGAACCATACGCTCTCGAGTCAGACGTACTCCTGGAGCGATACGACGGTCACCACGAACGGGACGACCCTGCCGACCTTCGACAACACCTGGCAGGGGATCAGCAAGAACTGCCTGTCGTGCCACGACGGAACCGTGGCGATCGGCGATGTGGCCTGGTTCAACGCGACCCCGGGCCAGAACCTGTTCACCGACCAGCACAACGACCCGGCAGATCCGTTCCTGACCACCTTCAACAATCCCGGGACCGGGGATCTCGCGGGCAACCATCCGGTCGCACACCCCTTCCCCTTCCAGGCGACCCCGAGCACCTACAATGGTGTGACTTCCGGTACGACCGTGGTGTCGAGCGGATGGCAGGCCGACCCGGCGGCGGCTGGGATTCGCCTGTTCAACGACGACGGGTCCGGGAACGTGTCGGCCGGAGCGGTGGTGGGGCAGACCGGGATCGAGTGCTCCTCGTGCCACGACCCGCACAACGGTGGTGATGTGGTGGACGTGTTCTTCCTGCGAGGAACTCTGACCGGGAGCGATGCGAACTACATCTGCCTGAAGTGTCACGATAAGTAGGAGCTTGGCGGGCATCGCCCAGTCGGCCAAAAAAAGCGGCGCGTCGGAGGATCTCCGGCGCGTCGCTTCTTCACGCTCTGGCGCCGATGGGCCTCGTAGCCTCGCAGCGGGTAAAGTGATCGGGTGGGCCGTGTGCGCCCGAGGAGCTTCGGCTTGGCGCGCCCCGATTCGGGCAGGTGGGTCCGCTGGGGGCTGGCCATGTGGCCGATCGTCCCCGTGCTTCCCTTTGCACTTACGGCGGCCGCCGCTGCGAACCTGGTGCTCGGCGACGTCCTCATGGACCGGAGTTCCACCGCCAACGGGATCCCGGCGGTGGTCTTCCCGCATTGGAAGCATCGCAGCGTCTTCCGTTGCTATGCCTGCCATCCGGACATCTTCGAGATGCGCGCGGGCGCCAACGACGTGACCATGGATGCGCTGGGCCGCGGCGAGTTCTGCGGGCAGTGCCACAACGGGCGGGTGGCTTTCGCGGTCAGCTTCGACACCTGCCGCACGTGTCACTCCTCCGTCGAGCCATGAGGAGCCGGAATGGAGCGATCCGAGGGGGAGCCGCCGCGCTGCTCGGGGTCTTCCTCGTGCTCGCGGCGCGGCCAGCGCCGGCCCAGGAGCTGCGCGTCACCAGGTTGGGGGGGGCCGTGGAGTTCGGGACCGATCTCGCCTTCCAGGAGGTGAAGAGCCCGACGGGCGAAGACCGCACCTTCGAGCGCTTCCGGTTCGACGAGCGCCTCGAACTCTTCGCCGACGGCTACGTCGTCAGCCGGGAGTTCTTGACGTACCACGTCGGCGGCAACTTCGGACTGCGCCAGGAGCTGCTCGGCGGCGACGACTTCGAGGGCGAAGACTCGGACAGCACCCGCTTCGGCTACGACGTGTTCGCCAACTTCTTCCCTGCGAAGCGCGTCTCGGCCCATGTGTTCGCCAACCGCTTCGAAGACAGTACGGTCCAGAGCTTCGGGAACGACACGGACTCCCGAAGCGAGGTATTCGGCGCCGGCGTCGATCTGCGGTTCCCGATCTTCCCTTCCCGCCTCGTCTGGCAGCGCCGGACTTCCGAGATCGACAGTCGGGGTGGCCTGTTTCGCAGCCGTCGTGACGAGACGCGCGACATCCTCGAGTTCAGCGGACGCCACAACTCCGACTCGATCGACGCGACCCTCCGCGTGCGACAGGAAGGGGTGACCGACCGAAGCGTGCCGACCGCGGGCGGGGATTTCGACCTGACGCAGCTGAACGGGACGGCTCGCTACCGCTGGGGGCCCTACTACGAAAAGTCGGTCCGGAACAGCATCAGCTACTTCCGGCGCGAGGGTCGCGGCGATGTCTCGATCGGTAGCGGCTTCGAGAGCACATCGGCCTCGACCCAGTTCCTGTGGGACCCGACCGAGGATCTGCAGTTGCGAGCCCAGCACGACTTCGACTGGTTCGACTTCGACGAACAGACCTCCATCCTGAACTCCATGTTGTTCTCGGCGAGCCACCAGCTCTTCGAGAGCCTCCGCACCCACGCCAATCTCACACTGGACCATGAAGACGTCGATAGTGGCCAGCGCTACTCGGTGGAGCCCTTCGGCGGGCTCTCGTACCGCAAGGACTTGCCGGCCGACAGTCGTGTGCTCTTCGACTTCAACGTCGGCTACCGCCTGCGGGACAGCAGCGTCGATGCGCGGGATCGCCTAGTGAGGGGCGAGCTGCTCACGCTGGACAACATCACGGGAAACATCCTGGCGAATCGCCGGGTGGATGCGGCGACGATCGAGGTGCGTGAGACGGTCGGAGGGCTGCTGCTTACCGAAGGCGAAGACTACGACGTTTCGACCTTCGCAGAAGCGACCTCGATCGATCCCATTCTGTCGATTTCGTCGGACTTGGGGCTCGGAGATTCGATCGTCGTGGACTACGTCTTTCGGACCGACCCCAGCGCGCGGATCGGTCGCACGGCGATACGCTGGTCGTTGGCATGGGAGCACCCCTGGGTCGTGCTCCGGTACAGCCACAGTGAATCCCACGAGGAGCTGTTCGAAGGAGACTCCGACGCATTGCTGCTCGACGACGTCCAGCGAGATGCCTACCGTATCGATCTACGTGGTCAAACCGGTCGTTCTCACGGCAACCTGGGCGCCGAGTACATCCAGGACCAGACCGGTACGGTGGACTTCGCGGAGTGGTTGGTGTTCGCGAGCGGGAGCGCAGCGCCCATCCGGAGGCTGCGGCTGGCGGCCAACGCTCAGATGAGCCGGAAGACGTTCAACGACCGGGACCGGGATGTCGACTCGATCACCGCCGGGGCTTCCGCGACATGGCGGGCCCGCCGCTACTGGGACCTGCGCGTCTTCTCGAACTACCGGCGTATCGAGGACTCGGAGTCACTGGACCAGGAGGACGTCGAGGTGGGCTTGCGCAGCCGGATCCGGTTCGGGCGGCTCGAGATCACGCCGAGCCTGAGTGTGACTCAGCGGGAGCGCGGGGGGAGCGAAAGCCTCGACGTGCGGGGCGTCCTGCGGATGCGGAGGGGATTTTGAGGGCGCACCGGTCCATCGTGGCGCTGCTCGCCGTGCTGCTCGCCGGGTGCGGGGGTCCGCCGGAGGTCCCCTGGCTCGAGGAGCTCGCCAGCAACGCGCTCGACGCGCCGGGTCCCCAATGGCCTCCGCCTCCCGATGCGGCTCGCGTCGAATACCTCGGCTCGATCGGAGGTCGACGCGGGTTCGAGCGCAGCTCCCGGCTCTGGAGCCGCATCCGCGCGTTGCTCGTCGGGCGGGAGAGCGAGGCCCTGGTCCGGCCGGCAGGCCTCTGTATTCGCGGGGATCGCCTGGCCATCGCGGACCCCGGCGCTTCGGCCGTCCATCTGCTCGACCTCGCCGCCCGCTCGTGGAAGGTGTTGCGGAAGGGCCCGGCGGGCCAGAGTCTCGTGCTGCCCGTCGAGGTTGCATGCCTGCCTGATGGCGGCGTGGTGGTGGCCGACTCGGCCGGGGACGCCCTGTGGCGCTATTCGGCCGACGGAACGGCCCTCGGGACGTTCACGCAGGAGAGCCTCCGCCGACCCACGGGCCTGGCGCTCGATCCCGATCGGGGTCGGCTC
Organism: Deltaproteobacteria bacterium; assembly: GCA_019311105.1. Lineage (GTDB taxonomy): Bacteria > Myxococcota_A > UBA9160 > UBA9160 > JAFDDA01 > JAFDDA01. Next base: position 21,906 of record JAFDDA010000009.1, on the reverse strand, counting down.
TGGGTCGTCGAGACCCTGGCGCATCGCGTGACCGTCTTCGGGCTCGACGGCCGGACCCAGCTGCGGGTAGGAGGGCGGGGCTCGGGGCTCGGCCGATTCAACTATCCGACGCTGGTCGCGAGCGACGGGCGAGGGGGCGTTTGGCTCACCGACGCGCTGAACTTCAGGCTCCACCACATCACGGCCCATGGCCTGGCCGACCGCCAGTTCGGCGAGGCCGGGGATCGGATCGGTTCGCTGGCACGGCCGCGGGGCGTTGCGGTGGACGCCGCGGGCCGGATCTTCTTGGTGGACGCCCTGTTCGACGCAGTCCAGATCTTCGACCCAGCCGGGCAGCTCCTGCTCGCGTTCGGAGGGCGGGGCCAGGCGCCGGGCCGCTTCTGGCTGCCGGCCGACGTGGAGCTGGACGGTCGAGGGCACCTCTTCGTGGCGGACTCCTACAACCGACGCATCCAGGTCTTCGCGTATCGGCCACCCGCCCCCGGGAAGGACGATCGGTGAGGGCGGCTCTCTGCGCGCTGCTCGTGGCCCCGCTGCTGGCCGTCCCGGCCGGGGCGGACCTTGCGGCCACGCTGCACAACCTGACGCCTTCGGGGCCGGGGACCGTGAAGAACCCGAACGCGGTGGGGCTCTGCCGCTTCTGCCACACGCCGCACCGGGCCGGTCAGACCACCGCGCTGTGGAACCGCAACTTCTCCCAGGCGATCTACGACATCTACGACAGCTCCACCTTGGCTGCGACTCCCGAGCAGCCGAGCGGCGCGTCCCGGTTCTGCCTGTCCTGTCACGACGGCACGATCGCGTTGGGCAACATCCTCCATGCGCCGGGTGAGGTCATCGCGCTGCCGGACCCGGTCTCGGGGCGGGCCCTGCTCACGACGGATCTCCGCGACGATCATCCCATCTCGTTCGTGTTCGACGAGACCCTTGCCGTGCAGAACGGAGAGCTGGTCTCTCCCTCCGCGCTGAACGGCTCCGTCCAGCTCGATTCGACCGGGCGGGTCCAATGCATCTCGTGCCACGATCCCCACAGCGACACGCTCCCGAAATTCCTCGTGCACACGATCGAGGATGGCGAGCTCTGCACCACGTGCCACGCGAAGAACGGCTGGCCCGGGTCGTCCCACGCCGTATCCGCGGCGACCTGGAACGGCAGCGGCGACGACCCGTGGCCGGGGAGCGCCTTCGGCACGGTGTCGCAGAACGCGTGTCTCTCCTGCCACCAACCGCACTCGGCCGAGCACGCCCTGCGCCTGCTCAAGCGGGACCCCACGGAGGACGTCTGTCTCACCTGCCACAACGGCAACGTGGCCGAGACCGACGTCGCAGCGGAGCTCGCCAAGATCTCGCACCATCCGATCGTCGAGACGAGCGGAACCCACGATCCCGTCGAGGATCCGCTCTCCATGACGCGTCATGTCTTCTGCGCCGACTGTCACAATCCTCACGCTGTGAATCCGACCCCAGCGTCCGCTCCGGACGTCTCCGGCCGTCAAGAACACGTACGAGGCGTGGACCTGGCCGGCATGCCGATCCCCGAAGCGCAGTTCGCATACGAGGTCTGCTTCAAGTGCCACGGGCTGGCCGAGCAGCCCTCGCCCCGCGTGGTCCGCCTCGACCACGTGACCAACGTCCGGCTCGAGATCTCGTCGACGAATCCCTCGTATCACCCGGTCGCCGCGGTCGGCACGAACCCGAACGTCGTCACGCTGATCCCTCCGCTCACCGCCTCGAGCCGGATCTACTGCCACGACTGCCACAGCACCAACGAGTTCGCGTCGATTTCGGCGCCGACCGGGCCCCACGGGTCCATCCACGAGCCGATCCTCGAACGCGCCTATCCGCTCCACGACTTCGTGTCCCAGTCCCCCGCAGAATATGCGCTCTGCTACAAGTGCCACGACGAGGAGGCGATCGAAGACGACGCCTCCTTCGAGCACAAGAAGCACATCCAGAACGCGGACGCGCCTTGCGTGGCCTGCCACGATCCGCACGGCTCGCGCACGAACACCCACCTGATCAACTTCCTGCGGTTCGACGAGAACGGAACCGAGGTGGTCTCACCCTCCCCTTCCACGGGGCGGCTGGAGTTCAACGACCTCGGAAACGGACGGGGCGAGTGCTACCTCAGCTGTCACGACGAGGATCATTGCCCGCGCAGCTACGACGGCCCGGACAAGGACGAGATCGGAGATTGCCCATGACCCTGGTGGGATTCCTCGCGTCAGCGAAGATGACACTCGACGCACAGCTCGCGGCGCGGCCGGGTGAGGCCGGAGCTCTGCGGGCATCCCGGGCTCCCGGAAGAGCCGGCGGCCGAAGCGGCCATGCGGGACACGTGGCACGAGAGACAGGTCATGCAGCCACCCGGCAACGCGACGGACGGATGGAGCGCCAGCGGGGCGCGCAGGGATCGGGAGTTCTTCTGCCAGGCATCCTGGTATTCCAGGTGCTAGAGCGATCTGCGCAGTGCGATGCTGGGGAGAATTACGTACGGCGCAGCGCCAGCTCAGCGAAACTGCTGATGGCAGGGGATGCACCCCTCGCTCCACATGCTGCGGGTGGCGGCGACGGCGTCGGTCAGCTTCTCCTGCGCGGCGGCAGTTTCGACCTCGCCAGCGTACCGGGAGACCTGCTGAGCGAGCAGTCGGAAGGCGATGCGGCGCTCGGGCTCGCTGACGTTGAAGACCTGGGAGATCACCTCGTTCCAGGTGAGCACTCGCGCGACGCTCTGGAGATCGCGGGAGCGGCGCATCACCAGATCGAGATCGCCGACGGAGAGGCCCCGGTTGATGTCCTGCCAGGAGTGCACCATGTCGGTCATGAAGGCGGCGGACGGGCGCAGCAACTGATGTCGTTCCCGGAAGTCGCTGTGACAGGGCATGCAGGCCGAGCCGAAGAGCAACTCGACGCCGGCGAAGACTGCGGCGGCGTCCTTCTCGCCAGCCGCCTCGAGGATCGCGCCCGCGGCTTGCCGCTGCCCCTCGAGGTAGGCGTCGAACTGATTCTCGCGGGGGTCCTCGATGCCCAGGTCCTCGAGGGAGGCTTCTTGAAGACTGATCGCGCGCGCTTGGAGTTCTCGGGCCGCCTCGCTGACCCCGTTGAAGTCCTCGAGAGCGACGGCCAGCCCGATCCGGTTGACATCGTGAAGATTTTCGAGCATCGCCCGGACCAAGGGCCGCAGCTCCGTGACCCCGGGGCGTGGGGCCAACAGCAGGGCGCCCGCAAGGGCCCAGGGAATGAGTCGGCGGACACTTCGATGGGAACGCATCGCGTGGAGTCTAGACGGAACGGAACCTGCCGTGCCAGCACCGTCTCGGCTACACCCGCTTTTCGCCGCCGCCGCGGCGGCGGACGGCCTGCATCGTGTGGCAACCTGCCACGGAGGTACGAGGAAGCGTGATGAAGCAGTTCGCACCGGATCGCCGGAAGGCGCGAAATGTCGGTGTCCTCGCTGGGCTCGTCGTGGCGATGACGCTGGGGCTCGCAGGATGCGCCTCGCAGCCGAAGGGCGAGGCACCGATGATCTTGCGCTGGCCCGAGGCACCGCTGCCGACGCGGATCGAATACGTGACGGTCATTCGTGGCTCGCGGGATCTAGAGGGCCCCCCGACCTTCGGGGATCAGTTCGCACGGTTCGTGGGGCTCGACGCGGACGCCAACCAGATCATGGTGCATCCTGCCGATATCGAGGTCACGCCCGACGGGCAGGTGGTCTACGTCTCCGATTTCGCTCGAGGCGTGGTCCACGTCTTCGACCGCCTGCAGAAGAAGGCCCGTGTGATCGGCGAGGATCAGCCCTTCTCGCGCCCGTTCGGCCTCGACCTCGACTCGGCAGGTCGGATCTGGCTCGTCGAGCAGGGGAAGCAACAGATCCGCGTGCTCGATGCAGAGGGCCGGACAGAGCGCATCCTGCAAGACCCCCACTTCATCCGGCCCGTGGACCTCGCCCTCGATGAAGCGAGGGGCAGGGTCTACGTCGCCGACCCGTCTCATCAGGACAGCCAGGAACACTACGTCCGCATACTCGACCTCGAAGGAAACTACCTCGGCGAGCTGGGCTCCGGGCGCGGCACATCCGAGGGCAACCTGCTCTTCCCAACCTATCTGGCTGTCGATGGAGACGGCAACGTATACGTCTCCGACACGATGAACTCGCGCGTATCGATCTTCGCGTCCGATGGGAGCTTCCAGCGAACGGTCGGGTCTCGGGGCGACGGCTTCGGGTTGTTCGACAAGCCCAAGGGCGTGGCCGTGGATTCGTTCGGGAACCTCTACGTCGTCGACTCAAGCTGGAGCAACGTGCAGATCTTCGGCCCCGAGGGCCAGGTGCTTCTCTACTTCGGCGGCCGCGGGGGATACCCCGGGCTGCTCCGCAACCCCACGGGAATCGCCATCGCACAGGACACGAACACGATCTTCGTCGCGGACTACCTGAACCGACGCGTGGTCATCTATCAGCTCGTGAACACCGATGCCGACGACTCCAAGCCAGACGACGCGGAACAGGAGCCGGAGGGCTAGCGGCATGAAAGGCGCAAAGGCCTGCGGGAGCCGGGTCGGGATGATCCTGCTGGCCCTGGGCCTGGGCCTGCCGGTGGGCGGCTTCTTCGGCTGCGCACCGGATACGCGTTATCGGGTGCTCTCCACCGTGTTCGACGGCGTGCCTCCGCCCGGGACGCCCCGGCCCGAGCGGCGAGGGCGACGTGTTGCGAAAGCCGAGCCACCCACTGCCCCTCCGAGCCCCGGGGGCCTGGTACCCGGCACCGTCGTGCCGGGTGGGCCCGAGCCGGAGCCGGAGCCGAAGCTCGACTACGAGAGTTACGAGGCGCTGGCCCAGGCCCTCCCGGACGACGGTCTCGGGAACCTGGACTGGGTGGCAGCCGTCGCAGAAAGGCTGATCGAGCCGGCTCCCGGCCCCGAAGAGGACGCGCCGGCCGCTCCGATCCTGCCCCACGACGTCGTGCTGGACCCGGGGGTGCCGCTCTTCCAGGCCGTGTTCCCCCACGAGCCGCACACCTATTGGTTGCGCTGCGACAGCTGCCATCCCTCCATCTTCGTGATGCGCGCCGGCGCCAACCCCATCACGATGGCGAAGATCTTCGAAGGGGAGTTCTGCGGTCGCTGTCACGGCAAGGTCGCCTTCGCCCCCGAGACCGGATGCCCGCGTTGCCACGTGAAGCTGGGTCGGCCCGCCCCCACGGCCTCCGTGCCCGACGGGGGTGGAGGAGCGTCCCCTGGACCCACCCGTTGGGAGGAGCTGGGCTCCCTTCCGGCCTGGCGGCCCCGGTCGCGGCCGGCCGCGCCGCCGGCCGCCGGCTGACCGAATCGGACAGAACTCGGAGCGCCCTGGCTTCCTCCCCTGCTGCGTCTCATGACATTCTGGAGTTCAGGCGTTGCAACTGCGATGCTCTGAAAGCAAAGAGCATTCTCAACGCGGATTTGAACCGGCGACCGGTCGCGGGCGATGCCCGCTCCTACTCGTTGCTCGCTATTCGCTCGCAGCTCCCCCTCACATTGGCAACGGCGACTCGACCCCGATCTTCTATCGTCGTTCCGCGTAGTCAGACGGTAGGATGGAGCCCGGCACGGGATCGGACCCCCTCTGTGATGGGAGGTTCATTGCTTCGTTCAATGGGTGGGTGTCTTGCTCTGATCGTCGTCTTGCTCGCGGGGTCGGGGTGCGGCCGAGACGAAACGAATTCGATCGTCACCGGTGGACCGGCGCGAGGCGGAGGGGACGGCTCCCTCTCGTCCGAAGTCTTCGAGATCCAGGATGAGATGCTCGAACGTCACAGGCCGCCGCCGCACCCCGATCGGATGGCGTTCTTCGGCGATCTCCATGTCCACACCACCTACTCCTTCGACGCCTACTCGATGGGCACCCTCGCCACGCCCTACGACGCCTATCGCTTTGCCCTCGGCTACCCGATCCTCCATCCCGCCGGCTTCGAGCTCCAGCTGAAACAGCCGCTCGACTTCTACGCCGTGACGGACCACGCGATGCTCCTCGGGGTCGCCGCGGCCGGCGGCGACACGACCACGGCATTCTCGGAGCTCGAGATCGCACGCCCGCTGAACGACCTGAATGCTCCGGACAACAAGGGGATCCTCAGCATCCTGGATCGCATCGGGATCTTCGGCACGTTCCTCCCGGCCGTCGTCACCGAGATCCAGGAGGGCGAGCTGGACCCCGACGTCGTGCTCGACATCACTCGCGCGGCCTGGCAGGACACGATCGAAGCCGCCGAGCTCTACAACGACCCGGGTCGGTTCACGACCTTCATCGCCTACGAGTACACGACGGGAAGCGACGACTTCGGCAACCTCCACCGCAACGTGATCTTCAAAGGCAGCGAGAAGATTCCGGGCGTTCCCTTCTCGCGCTTCCACTCCCAGAACCCCGAGGCTCTCTGGGAATGGATGGATGGCCTGAGGGAGGGCGGCGTCGAGAGCCTTGCCATCCCGCACAACTCGAACGGGTCAAACGGCCAGATGTTCAAGCTCGTCGATTGGGCAGGCGATCCGATCGACGACCGCTATGCCCGGCAGCGGATCCGCAACGAACCCCTGGTCGAGATCACCCAGATCAAGGGCACCTCCGAGACGCATCCGCTCCTTTCGACCACCGACGAGTGGGCGGACTTCGAGATCATGCCCTACCGCGTCGCAACCCTGCTCGACAGCGAGCCCGCCGGCAGTTACGTGCGCGACGCGCTGCGCCGAGGGCTCGCCCTCGAGGCCCAGGGCGTCACGAACCCCTACGAGTTCGGTGTCATCGGCTCGAGCGACACCCACACGGCGGCGTCCCAGAACGACGAAGCCGACTACTCCTCCAAGCTGGGCCTCTTGTCCGCAACGCCCGAACTGCGCGGGTCGGTGCCCTTCTCGCCCCTGCTGGGTATGGCCGCTCGCATCGCCGCCCCCGCGACGACGCGGCAGGTCGACGGAGGCACCTACGTCGGGGCGGCGACTCCGACCTACGGCGCATCGGGCCTGGCCGCGGTCTGGGCGGAGGAGAACACCCGCGAGGCGATCTACGAGGCCTTCCGACGCAAGGAGACCTTCGCGACCTCCGGGCCCCGCATCCAGCTGCGCTTCTTCGCTGGATACACCTTCGACGACACGATGCTCGACGCCGACGACCGCGTGGCTCGCGCCTACGCGGAGGGCGTCGCCATGGGAGGCGATCTGCACGCGAGTGCCGGGGCGACGCCGCGCTTCCTTCTCTCCGCGATCGCCGATGACTCGGCCGCGCCGCTCCAGCGCCTTCAGGTCATCAAGGGCTGGATCGATTCCGCAGGCGAGACCCATGAGCGGGTGTACGACGTTGCGTGCTCGGGCTCGGCCACTCCGGACCCGACGACCCATCGCTGCCCGGACAACGGCGCTCGCGTCGACCTCGCCGATTGCTCGATCACCGGCCAGGGGGCCACCGTGCTTCGTACGCTCTGGGGGGACCCCGACTTCGCATCCGACGAGCGCGCTTTCTACTACGCGCGCGTCCTCGAGAACCCGACCTGCCGATGGTCCACCTGGGATGCGATCCGCGAGGGGGTCGAGCCCCGTTCGGACCTCGCCAAGACGATTCAAGAACGCGCATGGTCCTCGCCGATCCAGTTCCACCCGCCGACTCCCGCAAACTGAGGTTGGCAAAGCATTGTGCTCGGCTAGACGCGGGGTTGCGCTCGGACCGTAGTCCGCGCGACCCTTCGTGAATCCACCGGATACGACGCCTCGGGGTGGATCCGAAAGGACGCTGAGCCATGGGACCGAGTCTCCATCGCGTAGGCCGTTTGTGCGCAGCTCTCACGTTTCTGTTCTGCCTCGTCGCGCTCACTTGGGCGCCCCAGGCGATCGGCCAGCCAGCGCCGCCGAGGCCATCGCGGACCGTGAACGGCCCCACGACCACGACCGGCGGCACCACGTTCACGGAAGTGACGACCGAGGAGAACTTCGGCACCGCGGCCAATCCGGATTGGAAGCGCGTCGAGACCCAAGAGACCAGCTCGACACCGCGGCCCGGCGATAGCACGACGGTCGACCGGGAGATCAAGATCCGGAGGTACGAGGGCGGAAGCAGGCGCACGACCGAGACGGTCACCATCACGGAGGTCGAATCACCGCTCTTCACCCTGCACGAGCCCACCATCAAGAGCCGCACGACCACGACCGTCACCTACGGGAACGTCGGTGGGAAGCGGAAGAAGACGACGACGGTGGTCGAGAGCTGGGAGGTCGTCAGAGTGGACAACGTGATCGTGCCGAGCGCCACGGGCACGCGCACCACCACGACCCACGGCCCCGGGGGCGACACGACGACCACCGAGCACATGGACCCCAGGACCGGGCAGTGGCTGCCCGGGCCGGCCCCCAGCCAGGGAGGCAAGAAGGCGGCCACCAAGAAGGGACCGGCGGGGCTTCCGACCAACAACCCCGGCCAACGCGGCATCGTGGTTCCAGAGTTGCCGCATGTGCCCGGCGGCTACGGGAGCAAGGGCCCCAAGGTCCCGGTCCCCAAGTCGAAGTACTAGACGCGGGCGTCTGTCCGGAGCGACATGGCGCGGCGCCGAGCACGGCAACGAAAACGCCCCCGACCTGACTGGCCGAGGGCGCTGGCAGAGCCTGGAGCACGAGACCGGATTTGAACCGGCGGCTCTCCCGTTGGCAAAGCGCCGAGGCAGGGAGGAGTAACGCGGGGTTGCACCCAGCAGCCAGCGAGAGGCGGCGTAGAGCGGCTCGGATCGCGGCTCCGACCCTAAGGTAGGGGGAGACCCCGCAGTGGGGGAACATCCGTCTCCCGTTGGAGGCGGCAAGCCCAGACTGAGCCACGCACCTGGATCGCGTGCATGAGCGAGCCTAGGGATCCGCGTCAGACTTCCCGGTGACCCGCAGTCATCGGGTCGGTGTCGAGTCCGGGCAGCGAGGGCGTCTCGCCGGCCGGCCTAAGGGGTGGGAAGTCGAGGCCGTCGGGGCTGGGCACCTCGCTGGGGCTCATTGCCTCACACTGCCTCTTGTCTTCACGCCTCGGCCCGGCTCGGGCGGGCTGCGACCGATGGGAACGAGCGGCTCAGCCGCTCCGCCCCTGCAGCGCCGAGAGGATCGCCGGCATGAGATCGGAGCGGCTGACCAAGCCCACGAGCCGACCCCGCTCCTCGATGAGCACGCGGCGGAAATCGTGGGCCATGAGGCAGTCGAACAACTCGACGAGCGACCCGTCGACGTCGATCGCGATCGGGGTCCGGGTCATGATGGCCCCGACGTTCGGGGCCGTGGGGTCGGAGAACAACCTCAGGAGGTCTTTCTCGCTCACGATCCCGACGGCGACGCCGTCTCCATCCACGACAGGAAGCCCGCTGATCCGGTGCTCGATCAGGAGCTCCAACGCAACCTGCACCGAGTGGTCGGGCCGGACCGTGATGGGCTCGGAGGTCATGACCTCACGGATCGTAGTCATACCGACCGGCCTCCAGGCACCGCCCCCTCCGGGAAACGGTCGCATCCCATGATCGCATGCGCCAGCGCAGGGAGGCGTGTATGGGCTCTACCGCGACGCGCCTCTTCTGGCACAATACATGCAAATTGAGCTTACTGAGAACTTCTTGGGACGTTTCGACCCGCCAACTAGGAGACCAAGCATGGCGAAAGAGCACGACGAGCGGGACACGATCGAGCAACAGAGCGAGAGCGGGGCCGACCGCCGTGAGTTCATGAGGGGCGGCCTGGTGATCGGCGGGAGTCTCGTCGGCAGCGCAGCCCTTGGCTGCTTCGCGCAGGACGATCAGAACCCGTCACCGGAGCGGGCCGCCGTCCTGGAGCACGTCGCGCAGAACAAGGTCGACGTGGCGCCGGGCGAGCTCGACGACTACTACGGCTTCTGGAGCGGCGGGCAATCGGGCGAGGTCCGGATCGTCGGAGTGCCGTCCATGCGAGAGCTCAAGCGGATCCCGGTCTTCAACCGCGACGCCGCTACCGGCTGGGGCGCCGACGACTTCTCGAAGGCCCTGCTGGGCGGGCGCCAGTCGGGGGACACCCACCACGTCCATCTCTCCTACACGGACGGGACCTACGACGGCCGCTACGTCTACGTCAACGACAAGGCGAGCGCGCGCCTGGCGCGCATCCGCTGCGACACGATGGAGGTGGATCGAGTCACCGACATCCCGAACTCGCAGGGCACCCACGGGATCTTCCCGCAGCGGCACAAGACGGGCCTGGTCCTCTGCAACGCCGAGTTTCGCACGCCGCAGGCCAACGACGGCCGGGACATGGACGATCCGAGCAAGTACGGCGCCATGCACACGGCCATCGACGGCGAGACGATGGAGGTGAAGTGGCAGGTGCTGGTCGAGGGCAACATGGACCTGTGTGCCACCGACTACGAAGGGAAGTACTCCTTCGCGACCTGTTACAACTCGGAAGGCGGCGTCAACCTCGAGGGCATGATGGCCGCCGAGCGCGACCATCTCTACGTCTTCAACCTCGCCGCCATCGAAGCGGCCGTGAGCGAGGGCAAGACGATCCGCGTGGGCGACTCGCCGGTGCCGGTGGTAGACGCTCGCGGGGCGGACGGTCCCTATGTCCTGCGCGTGCCGATCCCGAAGAGCCCCCACGGCGTCAACATCGATCCGACGGGGGCCTATGCGGTCTGCGCCGGCAAGCTCTCGCCCACGGTCTCGGTGGTCCAGATCGACAAGCTCGACGCCGCCTTCGCGGGCCAGATCAAGCCGCGCGATGCGGTCGTGGCCGAGCCCGAGGTGGGCCTCGGGCCGCTGCACACGGCCTTCGATGGTCGCGGCAACGCGTACACCTCGATTTTCATCGACTCGGTGGTGACGAAGTGGAACATCGCCAAGGCGATCGAGGCCTATGGCGATGAGACCGTCGATCCGATCCTCCAGAAGATCGACGTCCACTACCAGATCGGTCACATCAACGCCTCGATGAGCGAGACGAAGGACGCCGATGGCCAGTGGCTGATCGCGCTGTGCAAGTTCTCGAAGGACCGGTTCCTGAACGTCGGACCGCTGCACCCCGAGAACGACCAGCTGATCGACATCTCGGGCGACGAGATGAAGCTCGTGCACGACGGGCCCACCTTCCCGGAGCCCCACGACGCAGTCGTGGTCCCCCGGGACCTGATCCATCCGTCGAAGATCATGCTGCGCAATGGCCCGCGCTTCGAGCTCTACGACAAGATGGCCGAGGAGGACGGCGTCGACTTGATGTCGGCGAGCCAGGTGATCCGGAAGGGCCCGGGGAAGGTGCGCGTCTACATCGTGGGGGCGGCGCCGGTGTTCTCCCTGACCGAGTTCCGGGTCAAGAGTGGTGACGAGGTTCAGCTCGTGGTGACCAACCTGGACGCCGTGGAGGACCTCTCCCACGGCATGTGCGTCTCGAAGCACGACGTCAACTTCCTCGTCAATCCCCAGGATACGAAGAGCATGACGTTCACGGCGGGAGCCCCCGGCGTCTACTGGTACTATTGCCCCTGGTTCTGCCACGCGCTGCATCTCGAGATGCGGGGCCGGATGATCGTAGAGGCGTAGCCCTGCCCAAGAAGCTCCGGCGACACTGGCGCATCCTGTCAGCCGGGATCGCGTGTTGCGCCGGCCTTGCAAGCCCGGTCGTGAGCGCAGTCGAGCCCCCGACGGCGCTCGACTGTGAGGCGCTCCCTTGCGCGGAGGTCCTTCCTGGCGCGGACGGCTTCCAGCCCGCCGAGGATGGGAAGCATTGGATCGGGCGCGACGACGAGGGCAACGTCGTCGGCTGGGTCGCCCTGTCGACCGACTTCGTCGACATCAAGGCCTACTCGGGCAAGCCCCTCGTCACCTTGGTCGGCCTCGACCCCGAGGGTGTGATCACCGGCGCCAAGGTCATCCACCACAGCGAACCGATCCTGCTGATCGGCATCCCCGAGTCCGCCCTGACGGACTTCGTCGGCCACTACGCGGGCAAGCTGGCCACGCAGCGAATCGTGGTCGGCCGCAGTCGCCAGCCCGACACGATCGCGCTCGACGCCATCTCCGGGGCGACGGTCACCGTGCTGGCCCAGAACCACACGATCTTGGAGGTTGCCCGAACCCTCGGCGTCGAGGTCGGCATCATCGACGCGGCGTCGATCGTGCCCGGCCACTTCCTCGCCGAGACGGAGCCGTGGAGCTTCGATCGGATGCTCGACGAAGGCGCGTTCGGCCACCTGACGGTGACCGAGCGGGAGATGGGGGTCTCCGAGGCCAACGACGTCTTCATTGACCTCTACTTCGCGATCGCCGATGCGCCCCAAGTCGGGCGCGCGCTCATCCGGAAGGGCGACTACGACTACTACATGAGCCGGCTCGAGCCGGGAGAGCACCTGGTCGTGGTCCTTGGCCGCGGCAGCGGATCGTTCAAAGGCTCGGGCTTCGTCCGCGGTGGGGTCTTCGACCGTGTTCGCCTCGAGCAAGGCCTGCGCGAGATCGTCTTCCGCGACACCGACTACTACAACCTCTCGGGCACGCCCCTCGTGGGCGCGCCCCACTTCGGTGAGGGTGCCGTCTTCGTCGTCCGCGGCGGCGTCCTCGACCCCGGCGCCCGCTACGACCTGGTCTTCCTCGGGAGCCGCTACGACCGCAAGGGCGCGTTCAGTCGCGAATTCCGTGAGTTCCGGGCCTCCCACACCCTGCCGAAGAGCGTCTATCAGCTGGACGGCGCGGCGGACCTCACGGTCTGGCAGCAGGCCTGGGTCAATCGCCAGGCCGACGCCATCGTGCTGACGATCTTCCTTCTCTTCGTCGCCGGAGTCTTCGTCGCCCGCCGCTACACGACGGGCGCGCCAGGCCGCATCGAGCGCATCCACGTCGCAGTGCTGGTCGTGAGCTTCCTGGTCGTGGGTGTCTACATGGGTGCGCAGCCCTCGGTGACCCAGATCCTGACGTTCCTGGGTTCGGTCGCCGGGGAGTGGAGCTGGGGGCTCTTCTTGAGCGAGCCGCTGATCTTCATCTCTTGGATCTTCATCACAGTCGTCTCGCTGATCTGGGGTCGGGGCGTGTTCTGCGGATGGGTCTGCCCCTACGGTGCGATGACGGAGCTGCTCTTCAAGGGAAGCCAGAAGCTCGGCCTGCCCGAGTACGAGCTCCCGGAGCGTTGGCACTCGAAGTTGCGCTACCTCCGCTACGTCGTGCTCGCGGTGCTGATGGGTGCCTTCTTCTTCGACAGCATCCTCGGCGAGCGGCTGGCCGAGGTCGAACCCTTCAAGTCGACCTTCCTCGTGCCGGCCTGGCAGCGCAGCGCAGGCTTCTTCGGCTGGTGGGCGCTGCTCCTGGCGGCCTCGCTCTTCACGTACCGCCCCTTCTGCCGCTACATCTGCCCGCTCGGAGGCGGCCTCTCGCTCTTCAGCAGCTTCCGCATCTCGGGGCCGAGGCGCAGACGGTTCTGCACGAACTGCAAGATCTGCACGCGAGGCTGCGAGTCCCGAGCGATCCGACCCGACGGGGTCATCGACCCCCGGGAGTGCCTCTCCTGTCTGGAGTGCGAGGCGAACTACCGCGACCCGGGCGTGTGTCCGCCCCTGCTGGCGGTCCAACGCCTGGAGCTCGACCCGGCCGCAGCCCAGGCCCGACGCGAGAAGCTCGCGAAGCTCGAGCACGACCTGGAACGCCTGTGATGCGTGCGAGGCTTCATGGCACCTGCTGGGCCGCAGTGCTGATCGCGGCGCTGCTTTTTGCGGGCGGCTCCAGGGCGTCGGTGATCCGCGTCGGCCGTGATGCTCCGAGCCCTGCGGCCGCCGTCGCCGCCGCCCGGGAAGGCGACGTGGTCGAGCTGCCTCCCGGAAGCTGGCCGGGCCCGCTCCGCATCGACAAGGCCCTCACGCTGCGGGGCGTCGGCGGTGTGCTCGATGGTGGCGGCGTGGGCACCGTCCTCACCATCGACGCGCCCGGCGTCCGGGTGGAAGGCCTTCATCTCGCGAACAGCGGCGAGGATATCGGCGCTCCCGACGCGTGCATCTTCATCACCCAGCGATCGACCGGCGCCGAGGTGCGCGACAGCACGATGCGCCGCTGTGCCTTCGGGGTCTGGGTCCACGAGACACGGGGCGTCCGGATCCTGGACAACCAGATCGAGGGCAACTCGGGCCTGCGCGTCGCGGACCGCGGGAACGGCATCCATCTGTTCGACGCTAGCGAGCTGGTCGTGCGCGGAAACCGGATCTCTGGGGCTCGGGACGGGATCTATGTCTCGGCGACCGAGGACAGCCTGATCGAAGACAACCGGACCGACGGCCAGCGCTTCGGGATCCACTACATGTACTCCTATCGCAACACGTTGCGGGGAAACCGGAGTCACGACAACGTGGTGGGCATGGCCCTGATGGAGAGCCGGCACCTGGTCGTCGAAGACAACGAGGCTCTCCGCAACGAGCGCAACGGGATCCTGTTCCGCGACGTCCAGTTCTCCCGGATCCACGGCAACCGGCTCGAAGGGAATGGCAACGGCATGTTCTTCTTCTCGAGCACCGAGAACTCGATCCGCGACAACCGGATCGCGGACAACGACGTCGGGCTGAAGATCTGGGCGGGGACGCGCCGCAACGTCGTCGAGAACAACCACATCGTCGGCAACCGCCAACAGGTCTTCTATGTAGGCGCCAAAGACCAGACCTGGGGCGAGGCTGGACGCGGCAACCGCTGGGGCGACTACGTCGGCTGGGACCAGGACGGGGACGGCGTCGGCGACCGGCCCTACCGCGTCGACAGCTTCAAGGCGAGGCTCAACTACCAGTACCCCGCGACCGTTCTACTGCTGCACAGCCCTGCCCTCGAGATCCTGTCCCACCTATCGAACCACCTTCCCCTCCTGCAGACGCCGACCGTGGTCGACGTCTCGCCCTTGCTGGGGGAGGCGTCCCCATGAATTCCTTCGTGGCCAAGGGAGTCTCCGTTCGCCTGGGCCGGGTGCAGGCGCTGGACGGGGTGGGCGTCGCCCTCGAAGGCGGGCGAGTCACCATGCTCGCCGGCCCGAACGGCGCCGGAAAGACGACCCTGATGAAGGTCCTGCTCGGCCTCGTGCGACCCGACGCCGGCGCCTTCGAAGCCGACGGGGCGCCGACCGCCATCGACCGCGCCTGGAAGCGACGCATCGGGTACCTGCCGGAAGCCGTCGCATTCTCCGACAATCTGACGGGTCAGCAGGTGCTGCGCTTTTTCGCGCGTGCCCGTGCGGTTGACCGCGCGCGCGTCGACGGCGTCCTCGAGCAGGTAGGCCTCGCCCACGCGCGACGGCGCGCGGTGCGCGGGTACTCGCGCGGCATGCGCCAGCGCCTGGGCCTGGGCGTCGCGATCCTTGCGAGCCCCGAGCTGCTGATCCTCGACGAACCCACCGCAGGGCTCGACCAGGAGGGCCTCTCCGTACTCTGGGGCGTCCTCGAGGAGTGGCGGAGCGCCGGCCGGCTCGTCTTCGTCTCGACCCACGACCTGACCCTCACGGAGCGACGGGTGGACGACATCTGCGTGCTGCGCTCCGGCCGCGTTCTCGTCCAGGGAACTGCCGACCACCTGCGCCGCGAGACGGGCCTGCCCCACCGTGTCTGGCTGGACGTCGAAGGCTCGACCTCCGAGGACCGACGCCTGCACGAGGCGCTGTTGCGCTGGGGCAAAGGGACGGCGGAGCGGGTCGACGGGCAGCTGCGGATCGACGTCCCGCCCGCCGACCTCCTCGAGCTGATGAGACTCCAGAGCGAGTTCCCCGAAGCCGTGCGCGCCCTGCGGGTCGAGGAGCCGACCTTCGATAGGGTCTACGAAACGCTGCTGGAGGCGCCGGGTCCATGAGCCGCGTGGGTTTCGCGCTGGCGCTCCACGAACTCTCGGAGCGCATCCGCGACCGCTGGGTGCTGCTCGGGAGCGTTCTGTTTGCGTTAATGGCCTCCGGCGTGAGCCTCTACGGACGCATGGCCGAGGCCGATCTGAACGCGCTGACGGGGCCGAGCCTGGTGACCCTGACGGCGCTGCTGGTGCCGCTGGTGGCCATGGTCTTGAGCCACGACGCGATCGTCGGAGAGCGGGACCGCAACACCTTGGGCCTGCTCCTCTCCCTGCCGGTGAGCCGCATGGAGGTGGTGGCGGCGAAGTACGTTGGGCGCTCCATCGCGCTCGCCCTCTCGGTCATCGTAGGTCTGGGAGCGGCCATGGGTGTCAGCGGCCCGGCGGGCGTGCATACCCTGCTCGCCCTCATGGGGCCGACGCTGCTGCTCGGCCTCGCCTTCCTCTCGCTCGGCATGCTGATCTCGACTTGCGCGCGCCGTCAGGTCACCGCAGCGAGCGTGGTGGTGATGACCTGGTTCCTGCTGGTCTTCTTCTACGACCTCGCCCTGCTCGGGATCCTGGTGATCTCCGATGGCGCGGTCTCCCAGCAGACGATCTCGTCCCTGGTTCTCATGAACCCGGCCGGGCTCTACCGGCTCCAGATGATGCAAGTCTTCGCCGGGCCGGAGGTGCTCCGCAGCCTCGGCATGACGGTGGCTCTGCCGGGCCTCGGCACCGTGTGTCTACTCTGGACGGCGTGGCTGGTGCTCCCCACCGCGGTCAGCGGGATTCTGCTGACGCGCGAGAAGGTGACCGGATGACGCGACGCAGAAGCCGCTTCGCCGGCGCGCTCGCCCTGGCGGCTGCCCTCGCGATGGGCTGTGCGCCCGAGGACGCCAGCGAGCCGACCGGTAGCCTCGAGTCCGTGGAGATCGATGACCACGAAGGTGCCGTGTGCGGGATGCTCGTCCGCGGCCAGTCGGCCCCGAGAGCCCAGGTGATCCATCGCGACGGGGAGCGCTCGTTCGTGTGCTCGATCGGAGACATGCTGGTCCATCTGGGAGCGCCGTCGCCCCACGGCACGCCCTCGAGGGTGTGGGTCGAGGCCATGGAGCCCGACGAAGATCCGAGCGAGAGCCACACCGGCCCGCACGAGTGGATCCTCGCGGAGGACGCGGTCTACGTCGTCGGCATCGAACGCCGCGGCATCATGGGCCCGCCCGTCCTGGTCTACCGCAACCGCGAGGACGCCGAGCGGGTGACCGCGGCGACCACGGCACGGATCCTCGACTTCGAAGGGCTCCAGCAGTGGTGGGAGGAGCACTCGAGCGGCGCGGCGGAGCCACACCCCCCGGGCGCCGCGGCCCGCGCCGCGCCGGAGCCTTTCGTGCTCTCCGACCGCGCGATGGGGACGACCTGGTCGGTCGCGCTCGCCCCAGGCAACCGGTCGGCGGCGGACCTCGCCCGGGCCCGCGCCGCCGTCGACACCCAGCTCGCGACCATCGACGTTCTGATGTCGACCTGGCGGCCGGACTCCGAGATCTCGCGCTTCAACCGGCACGTCTCCACCGCGCCCTTCGCGCTCTCACCGCAGACCCTCGAGGTACTCCGCCTGGCCTACGGGGTGAGCCACGCAACAGGCGGCGCTTTCGACGTCACGGTAGGACCGCTCGTGGCGGCATGGGGCTTCGGCGCCCAGGCCCGGTCGCCGCGACGCCCGCCCGCCCCCAACGAACTGGCAGGCCTCCGCAAGCGGGTGGGCTTTCGGAACCTTCGCCTCGACCCGCTCCTCGGCGTGGCGCACAAGCGGCGCCCCGACCTCGAGTGCGACCTCTCGGCCATCGCCAAGGGCTACGCCGTCGACGAGATCGCGCGCACTCTCGCGGAGCTCGGCTGGCGCGACTTCCTCGTGGAGATTGGCGGCGAGATCCGTGCGAGCGGCCAACGCCCCGGCGGCGGGGCCTGGCGCGTGGGCGTCGAGCGGCCCGACGCGAGCGGCCGCGCCACCCGCATCGTCGTCGCGCTCCACGACCAGGCGCTGGCCACGTCCGGCGACTACCGGAGCTTCTACGTGGACGAGGGCCAGCAACGCGCCCACATCGTCGACCCCCGAAGTGGACGACCCGTCGAGCATGGGCTCGCCTCGGTCAGCGTCGTCCACCGCCAGGCAGCCCTCGCCGACGCCTGGGCCACTGCGCTCGTCGTGCTCGGGCCCGACGAGGGCTTCGCACGCGCCGAGATGGAGGGCCTCGGCGCGTACTTCATCGTGCGCACGGGAGACAACACCTTCGCGTTCCGCGCCACCTCGGCCTTCCCGGCCATCCAAGGCTAGTCGAGGATCTCCGAAGTCGGCGTGCGAGTGCCAAGCCGATGCCAATCAACGGAGTGCCGCAGGCGGAGCGCTGCAGGGGCGCAGACCCGGCATTGCATGTAGAAGTTCTGCAATACGACGCGCGCGAGCCGGCAGAGCCCGCTCGCTTGCATATCTTCCGCTCGCGCCGACGGAGGCCCCGCCATGTCCAGCCACGACCGACTTCCGACCTATGGCATCGGTGAAGAAATCGCCCACGCAGTGACCCACGGCGCCGGGCTCGTCCTGAGCATCGCCGCGCTCATCGTGCTCGTTGCCCAGGCCGCGATGCACGGCGACGCCTGGGACCTCGCCGGCAGCCTCATATTCGGAACGGCCCTCGTGCTGCTCTACGCCGCGTCGACCTTCTATCACGCACTCACCCACCATCGGGCGAAGCGCGTCTTCCAACGCCTCGACCACGCGGCGATCTATCTGCTGATCGCCGGGACGTACACGCCCTTCACCTTGATCAGCCTGCGTGGCGGGGTGGGCTTCACGCTCCTGGCGTTCGTGTGGGGGCTCGCCGTGCTCGGGATCGTGATCGAATCCGTCGGCCGGGCCGCCCGGCCGCGCGTCGCGCTGCATCTCGGCATGGGCTGGAGCGTCCTCTTCGTCGCCGAGCCGCTGGTGCGAGTGATGGAGCCGGCGGGCCTGGCGCTGCTGGTGGCGGGCGGCCTCGCCTACAGCGTGGGTGTGCCGTTCTATGCCTGGAGCCGCCTGCCCTACAACCACGCCATCTGGCACGTGTTCGTCCTGATCGGCAGCGCGTGTCACTTCGCCTGCGTGCTCGGCTACGTGATCCCCGCCGCCCTCTGAGAGGCTCCGCCGCAAAAGGGCGGAGGCCGAAGGCGGGCCATCCGCCCCACGGGACGGGAAGGCTCCTGCCAAGCTGGAAACGGGGATGGAGCGAGTATGATGGCCCCAGCGGGAGCGCAACGCCGTCGCCCCCGAGCACCGAGAGGAGCCCCCGACGTGACGCAGAAACAAACGGGTGAGCGTGAGAGCTTCGATGCGATCGTGGTCGGCTCGGGCCTCGGCGGCCTCTGCACCGCCGCCTATCTCTGTGCCTCCGGCCGACGGACGCTGGTGCTCGAGTCCCACTACATCGCCGGTGGCAACTCCCAGGTCTTCCGACGCAAGCACCACGGCCAGGAGTACGAGTTCGACGTCGGGATCCACTACATCGGCGAGTGCGGACGGGACGGCCTGATCACCTTGGCGCTGAACGGCCTCGGCCTCGCCGAACGCGTCGTCTTCCGCCCGCTCGACTCCGACGGCTACTCGACGCTGCACTTCCCCGACGTGACGTTCCGCGTCCCGTTCGGATGGGATCGCTACCGCAAGCGGCTGCACGAGACCTTCCCCGGCGAGACCCCGGCACTCGACGGGGTGCTCGACGTCATGCAGGACATCTCGGCCACCGGTCATCGACTCCGGCGCGGCGAGCTGGGAATGTCGGAGATCGCCACAGAGAATCCCTCCTTCCTGCGATCGGGCCTGCGCCCGGTGACCGAGCTGTTCGCGGAGCACGGGCTCTCGGACCGGGCCGCGGCGGTCCTGCTCGGCGAACAGGGCTGCTATGCCGTGCGGCCGTCGGACACGCCGGTGGTGATGGCGGCGGGACTGACCGACCACTTCCTGCGCGGCGCCTACTACCCGGTGGGCGGCGGCCAGGTCATCGCCGGGCGCCTCGTCGAGGCGATCCGCGCCTACGGCGGCGAGGTTCGGACCCAGAGCCCGGTCCACCGCATCCGGATCGAGAACGGTCGGGCGGTCGGCGTCGTGACGGGCAAGAAGAACCAGCGGCCCGTCGAGATCGACGCGCCCGTAGTCATCTCCAACGCCGACCTGAAGCGCACCTTCTCCGAGCTCGTCGGGAAGGAGCACTGGGCCCCGGAAACCATCGAGCGGGTCCGCTCGCTCAAGATGGCGGTGCCGCTCTTTTGCGTCTACCTCGGCCTCGACGTCGACCTGGCCGCGCGGGGCATGCCCAACAGCAACCACTTCATCTGGGGCGACTACGACATCGAGTCCGTCTACGACGAGCTCGACGCGGGCCGGCTCAGCTCGAAGGCCATGTGCTACATCACGGCCGCCAGCTTCAAGGATCCCGAGAGTCGCCACCTGGCGCCCGAGGGCCACACGAACCTCCAGATCATGACGCTCGTGCCCCGCGAGTACGACGTCTGGCACGTGGAGCGCGGCCCCACGGACGGGGGCCGCTACCACCGCGATCCGGCCTATCGCGCAGCCAAGAGCCGGCTCGTGGAGGAGCTGCTCGACACCTCGGAGCAGATCATTCCCGACCTGCGCGAGCACATCGTCTGGAAGGAAGCGGCAACGCCCGTGAGCCAGGAGCGGTTCACGCGCTCGACGAACGGCACCTCCTACGGGATCGAGATGTCGTGCAGCCAGGCAGGCCCGCTGCGCATGGGGCCGCGCACGGAAATCGAGGGGCTCTTCCTGTGCGGCGCGAGCACGCCCTCGGGCCCGGGGATTGCCGGGGTGATGCGCAGCGGGATCGAGACGGCGGGCGAGGTGCTGGACCAGGACATCACGCGCCGGGTCCTGGACGGCGACGTCCTCGGCGACCGCGATGCCCTCCCCGAGCTGATCGAGGGTTGGGACGCCTGGCGCGAGAGCCACTGAGCTCGCGCGCGGCCCGCTGCTGCGTGGCGCGCGCGTGGGTTCATCGAGAAACTCACGGCGCCCGGCCTACGAGCAGGCTTGCTCAGTCGGCGCTCCGGCCCTCGCGAACTGGCGCCGACCCCGCCCCGAAGAGCCGACCGAGCGCGTCCCAGTAGCCGTGCAGCCACCGCCGGCTCGCAGCGTGAAGGCCGAGCTCGAGTTCGTCGAGCCAGAAGCTCGACCACGCCTGCGCTCGCCAGGCAGCGTAGGCACCGCGTGCCGCCGCGTCGGTCAGCGGAAGGCCGAGGGCCGTGTCCCCGCGCAGGAAGAGCGTCTCGGCCTCGGGCCCCGCCGACAGACAACTCGCGTAGCGGGTCTCGCCGCTCGGCACGTGGAAGTAGGCGATGGCTCCCACCAGCGTGCCCCCTTCGATCCACTCCGCGTCCGTGGGGAAGAGGACGATGCGCCAGTCTGCCCCGAGCGCCTCCACCCGGGACGGCTCGTCGCGGACCGTAAAGCCACCCCGCTGCGCGTAGGCCACCTCGATCCGCCAGGGCTCGCTCGCGCGAACCGCCGCCGCGATCTGCGAACTCTCGCCGGGCTGAAGCTCGCGGGCCTCCTCGGGGACGGCGCTTCCGGTGGAACGGAAGGGCTCGCCGTCGGATCCCTCGAGGAAGGGGCTCCCGAACCGACAGGCCGCGCAGCGCTCGCAGAAGTAGAGGCGAACGAGCGACCAGCCGTAACGCTCCCGCCAGAGGCGGCCGGCCTCCTCGGGGCCGAGCTCCTCCCGCTCGTGCTCGAAGCGCTCCCACAGCGTCCGCTTGTGCTCGAGCAGGCGCAGCGTCGCGCGCTCTCCGTTGCCTCCCTCCTGGGCTTTGGGATGGGCCATGGGTCCGCTCAGATGTTGGAGCAGCGGGTTGGCGCCGGGCCCCGCATGAACGGGGTGCGCGTAGAGGGGCCGCTCCTCGGCGAGGTCGTAGAGCAGGACCAACGCCACGACGGTCCCCTTCTCGATGGCGTCGCTCGCCCCGGTGACCGGGAAGAAGAGCCGCAGGTGCCCGCTGGGAAGCATGCGCCACAGGAGCGGCGCTGGCTCGATGCGGCGACCGATCCGCTCGAGCATCGCGCGCTGCATGGCGACGGCGG
>JAFDDA010000008.1 GCA_019311105.1 Deltaproteobacteria bacterium | reverse complement strand
CGATTTCGTAGATGCCCACGATGGCGACCACCGAGAGCAGGTAGCGCGACCGGAAGACGAGCCGCGCACCTTCCAGGGCGGGGTTGCCGCCCGCCGGCTTCTCGGGCTCGGCCTTTGCCGGCTCTTCGGGGGGCGGGTCGCGATCCACGACCCGGCCCGCCGCGAAGGCCACGCCGATGATCAAGAGACCGATCCCGAAGCAGATCCACATCCAGGTCCCGGTATCGAGGTCCGAGATCAGCGTGCGGACGAACATCGAGCCGAAGGCGCCGCCCGTGACGCCGCCCAGGCCGATGAGTCCGTAGATCCGCTTGGCCTTGTCGGGCGTCACGCTGTCGTTCAGGAAGGCGAAGAAGGTCGCCACCATCAGGGTGCTGAAGGCGTCGCCGAAGAGGTAGAAGCTCCAGACCGTCGCCTCGCCCGCGGCATTCAAGGCGTAGCTGTAGGCGACATAGGCGACCAGGAAGAAGCCGCTGAAGACGAAGGTCAGCTGCTGTCGGCGCAGGTTCTTGGCGAGGGCGGAGAAAACGACGACGGCTAGATACGCCACCGCCATGTTCATCACCTTGGCCAACAACTCCGCCTGCGGCCCGGTAAACGCCGGCCCAAGCAAGTCGAAGGTCTGTCCCTCATAGAACCCGATGAACACGGTCTTCTTGATCGGCTTGAGGATCCAGAACGTCGTGATGACGAGGAAGAAGTACGAGAACATCAGCAGCGCGAGGGGCATCTCGCTCTTCCGGATGTCCATCACGGCCTTCAACGGGTTGGCGCTTTGCTTCTCGGCCATGAGTCCTCGGGTGTTGGTTGGCGCAGCGAGTCTAACAACCGGCTCGGGTGTGCGGTGCCCGAATCCGGCCCGGGAGAGTCCCCGAAGCCAAGGGTGGAAACGCTACGTTTCGCCGGGTCGAGAACGAAAGTCGAGGCGTCGATGAGCAGTTCCCTGGTTGCGCAGCTCCCTTGGCCCGTGCGGGTCATGAACCGGGCTGGAGCGGTGCTACGCCGAGCGGGTGTGCCGCTTCTGCCCCTGGATGCCGCGGTCCTGATGGCCCGGGCGCGCAAGGCGACGGGTCTCGACGACTTCGGGGACGAGGACTTCCGCGAGGGCTTCGACCAGATCCTCGCGAGCCTCGAAGGCGAGGCGAACCTCACGATTCTCGGCCGGACCGTGGCCCGCAGCGATCTTCAGCGCCTGCTCGAGAACCGCCTGCGCGTCGCAGACGTCGCGCGGCGCCACCCCGAGATCGATGCCGAAAAGGTGGAAGCGCCGATCTTCATCGTCGGCTCGCCGCGCACCGGCACCTCGATCCTCCATGAACTGTTGGCGCAGGACCCGGCGCTGCGCGTCCCGAGCACCTGGGAGGTGATGCAGCCCTGGCCGCCGCCCGAGACGGCGAGCTACCACAGCGACCCGCGGATCGCCGAAGTCGACAAGCACTTCTCGGGCGTCGATCGTCTGCTCCCCGACTTCAAGCAGATGCATCCCATGGGGGCCGAGCTTCCCCAGGAGTGCGCCGTGATCTCGGCGCAGGACTTCGCGACGATGGTCTGGCACACCCAGTTCAACGTGCCGTCCTACCAGGCTTGGTTCGACGCCATGGATCATCGGCGCCTCTATCGCGGCCACCGCCGTCAGCTCCAATATTTCCAGTGGCGCTGCCCGGGCTCGCCCTGGGTGCTGAAGTCACCTCAGCATCTCTGGACGCTCCGCTCCTTGTTCGAGGTCTACCCGGACGCCCGCATCATCCAGACCCACCGCGATCCGTTGCGCGTGGTGGCCTCGCTCACGAGCCTCTGCTCGATGCTTCGCAGCATGACGAGCGACACCATCGACCCCGCCGCGGTGGGCGCCGACTGGTCGCCGCGCCTGGCCGCGGGCCTCGAACACGCGATGGAGGTCCGCGACACCACGCAGATCCCCGACGCCCAGGTCTTCGATCTGGTCTTCCGCGACTTCATGCACGACGAGATCGCCGCGGTCGCACAGATCTACGACCACTTCGGGATGACGTTCTCCGCCGAAGCCGAAGGCCGCATGCGCGCCTTCCTCGCACAGAACGCCCAGGGTCAGCACGGTCGCCACACCTATCGCCTGGCCGATTCGGGCTTGCGGGAGGCGGCGGAGCGGCCGCGCTTCGCGGCCTATCAGGACCGCTATGGGGTTCCGTCCGAATCGGTCGACTAGGCGAAGTCAGTCCACGTAACCGAGTGCGCGCAGGCGTTGCTGGGCGTCTTCGTCCGGGGCGGCGGGCGCAGCGGTGTGGACGCGCTGGCTCCGCTGCCAGCCATCGAGCCGTTGATTCAGGCGCTCGACCACGTCGGGCCGCAAGCCGGCCAGGTTGTCCTGCTCCCCGGGGTCGCGGCTGAGATCGTAGAGTTCGAAGCCCTGTTCGCCTGGCGAGAGGATCAGCTTCCAATCGCCCTCGCGAACCGCGTGCTTGCTGCCCGCCACACGGAGGTGGCCGCGCCGCATCGGGTCGAAGTGGCGGCGTTGGAGATGGACGGCGCGGTCGGGCGCCGCAGCCGAGCCGCCGCGTAGCGCCGCCGAGTGGTCGCGTCCGCGCGGGTCGGCCAGGAGCGGCTGGCCGAGCAAGCCGGCAAGGGTCGGCGCGAGATCCACGTGGGCGGCGAGTCCTGGGATGCTGCGCCCCGCCGGGATCGCCCGCGGCCAGTGCACGACCCAGGGCACGCGCACCATCTCTTCGTAGAGGAAGACGCCGTGTTCGAGCCAACCGTGGTCCCACAACCCCTCGCCGTGGTCGCTGGTCACGAGCGTGAGAGGGGCGTGGGCCGCCGTCGCCTCGAGGAGTCGCCCGAGTTCGGCGTCGGCGTAGTGGATGTCGCCGTCATAGAGGTCGATCGCGTGGCGCGGGGACGTCCGATCTTCGGTTTCGAGGAAGGCACCGCGGTGGGGTGCCGGCGGGTCGTAAGGGCTGTGGGGGTCGAAGTAGTGGACCCAGAGGAAGAACGGCCGGTCGTCCTTGCGGGCTGCGAGCCAGGCGAGGGTGCGGTCGGTGGTCTCGGCACCGCGACGGTCGTAGGGCGCATCGAGTTCGTAGCCTTGCCAGCTCCGGAGCGCGCTCGAATGGTCGGCGCCCGCGAAGTCGTCGTCGTAGTGCTCGAACCCGCGCGCCAGGCCGAAGCGACGCTCCACCACGAACGACGAGACGAAGGCAGCGGTTTCCCAGCCGGCTGCGGAGAGTCGTTCCGCCAGCGTCGGCACGTCGGCGGGGAGCGCGACACCATTCTTGGTCACGCCGTGCTCGTCGGGGTAGCGCGATGTGAAGAGCGTCGCGTGGGAGGGCAGGGTGGTGGACGAGACGGAATAGGCCGTCTCGAAACGAGCGCCGCCAGCAGCGAGGGCATCGAGGTGGGGCGTCGTCTCCCGCTCGTAGCCATAAGCCGAGACATGGTCCGCTCGCAGGGTGTCGATGGTGACGAGCAGGATCGAAGGCGGGCCCGTGTCGCGGGCCGAGTCCAGGACGACCGTCGGGCCCACGGGCTCGCCGCAGCCCGCCAAGGTGGCCAGCAGGGCCGCCAGGCAGCCCATTCGCGCACTCCTACCCATGCCCCCTCCTGCGGGGTCGCGGCCGGCCCCAGAAGGCTGTTCGGCGCGGAGCCCAGCGAGATTGAGGCTCAGCCCGGGCCGGCTGCGAGCCGATGAACAGGGGGCGCCATCGGGGAAACCCGATGGCCGAGCGCCGCCTGGGCGCGGAGTTGCCGCTGCACGTGGGTCGCGGCGAAGGAGGGCCGCCATGGGAGAGCCGCGCAAGGTCGCCCTGGCCAAGGCCGCTCTCGCGGTGGGGCTCCTGGCGGTCGCCGGGGTTCTCCTCTGGGCCCAGGTCGTCCGCATCGTTCCGGCGGCAGCGCCCGAGCGTGCCCGCGTCTTGCTGCTGACCGTCGACACGCTGCGCGCGGATCACGTCGGCAGCGCCCCGCACGGCCCGAAGAACACGCCCTTTCTCGACTCGCTGCTCGCCCACGCCCAGGTCTTCGAGCGCGCCGTCACGCCCCTGCCACGCACGACGCCGGCGGTCGCGAGCCTCCTCACCGGCAGCTACCCCCACACGACGCAGGTCCGCAGCCTCGCCGACCCGCTGGCGCCCGAGATCGTCTCGGTGGCGGAGCTGTTCCGGGCGCGGGGCTATCGGACCGTCGCCGTGGTCTCGAACCACGTGCTTCGCCCGCGCCGCGGCCTCGGGCGCGGCTTCGACGTCTACGACTACGCCGGCGACGCACGCGACGGCGAAGCCACCACCCGCGCCGCGCTCGCTCACCTAGCGGAGATCGGCCCCGAAGAGGCCGTCTTCCTGTGGGTCCACTACATCGACCCGCACGTTCCCTACGCCCCCGGCGCCGAGCTGGCTCGCCGCTTCGACCCGGGCTACGAGGGCCGCTATCGCGAACACTTCGGCGGCGAACCCGGGGCCACGGGGCCGAGCGCCTTCCCCACGGACCTGCCGAAACGAGAAGCCATCTACCGCAACCCGCTCCCGGATGCCGTGACCGGACACGTTCGCAAGCTCTACGCCGCCGACGTCCACGCCACGGACATGGCCATCGAGTCCTTGATGGGTGGCCTCGATCATGCGGGCGGCCCCTGGTCGGTGGTCTTCACCTCGGACCATGGCGAGAGCCTCGGTGAGCACGACTACTTCTGGGAGCACGGCGACTACGTGTGGAACGAGACAGTGCGCGTCCCGCTGGCCTTCGTCTTCGCCCCCGGCGACCCACTGCACGGCCAACGCCGAGTCGAGCCGTGGGTCTCGCTCGTGGACGTGATGCCGACCCTCGTCGAGTTGTTCGACCTGCCCATGCCCTACGACCTCGCCTACGAGGTCGAGGGGCGCTCGCTCGTGCCGGCATTGCGCGGCGAGCCGCTGCCGGTACGCGGCGTGTTCGCCGAGTCGGGCCGCAGCCATCACCCGGAGGAGATCCGCGGTCGCCTGCGTTTCGACGTGGCGGGCCGCTTCCGCACCGTGTTGCGCGGGCGTTGGAAGCTCGTCTGGACGCCGTTCCAGGAGCCCGGTCGGGAGTTCGCCCTGTTCGACCTCGAGCTCGACCCCGGCGAAGCGCGAAACCTCTACCGGCCCGACCACCCCGTCGGGCTCGAACTCCGGCGCGAGCTGTCGGCGTGGTTGCGCGAGCCGGACGGCCGCACCGCGGTGACTCTCGATGCGACCGACCAGGCGCTGCTCCGCTCACTCGGGTACATCGAATGAACTCGCGCGCAGCACCGCTGCTCGCCGGGGCGCTCCTGATCGCGTTGGCCGGAGGCCTCGTGGATTGGCGGCCGGTCAGCGAGCGCCGGCCGAACGTGCTGCTGATCTCCATCGACACGCTGCGCGCCGATCACCTCGGCTACGACGGCTACGCCCGGGATACATCGCCGAACCTCGACCGCCTGGCGGCCCGCTCGCGGCGCTACCGCGAGGCGTGGGCGCCAGCGCCTTGGACGCTGCCCTCCCACGCCGGCCTGCTGACGGGGCGCCACCCGCGCGCCCTTGGGATCGAGGATCGTGACGCGGCCCTCCCGGAGAACGCGCCGTCGCTCGCGTCGTCGCTCCGGCGGGCGGGCTACCGGACGGCGGCTTTCGTCGATTCCATGCCGCGTGGTTTCGTCGGCGGCGAGCGCGGCTTCGGACGCGGTTTCGAGACCTATGTTCATCTCCCGGCGGAGAGCGCGAGCGACTTCCGCTACGACGCCGCCATCACCGTCGAGCGGGCGGCCACGTGGCTGGCCCACACCCGACGCGACCGGCCCTTCTTCCTCTTCCTGCACACGAAGTCGGTGCACGCGTTGCCGGCCGGGGCGGGCGGCGATGACCCGCGCGCGTTCCCCTACGACAAGCCTGAGCCCTGGCGCTCGCGCTACCTCTCGGCTGCGGGCGCCGAACTCTCGTGGGACGACGCAGCCCTCGGCCGCGGTGTCGGCTGGTTGCGAGGTTGGAACGAGGCGGTGGCCGCCGGCGAGCAAGACCCCACGGCGTTATCGCCCACGCGCCGCAAGGCCCTCGAGGCCCTTTACGACGCCGGCATCCGCTACGTCGATCACCAGATCGCCCGGCTCCTCGACTCGCTCGAGAGCCACGGTTTCGCCGACGACACGATCATCGTCGTGACCGCCGACCACGGCGAAGCCTTCGTCGAGCACGACCTGCTGCTTCACAAGGAGCTCTATCGCGACGTCCTGCGGGTTCCGTTGCTCGTGTATATGCCGTGGGAGGCGGAGGGGCGGGACGTTCGTTCCCGTGTGACCCTGATGGACGTCGCGCCGACGATCCTCCGCGCGGTCGACGCGCCGATCCCGCCTGAGGTTTCGGGCCGGGTGCTTCCCGAGGCCGACCGCGCGCCCTCCGAGGCCGAGCCCCTCTTCACGTACTACCGCAGCTGGCCGGATGGCTACTACGAGGCCTACGGCGTGCGCGAGGGCACGCGGAGCCTCATCCACCATCGACTCGGTCGCGGAGCCCCGTTTCGCAGTGAGTGGTTCGACCTCGCTGCCGACCCGGCGGAACAGCACCCGCTTCCGGCGGGAAGCGACGCGCAATCGGGCGCGCTGCTCGCACAACTCCGGGCCTGGATGGAGACGGGCGCGAATGGCGCCCGATCGAGCATCGAACTCGACGCCGAGACGCGGCGGCACCTCGAAGCCCTGGGCTACGGCCAGTAGCCCCGAGCCCTTCCCGGGCTAGCCCAGGGCATGCCAGAGATAGTTCAAGTAAACCTTGAACTGCAGCTCGAAGGCCTGCCAGTAGGTCTGACGCGTGATCGTGTCGCCGCGGTCGGCCAGGCTCTCCCACTTGTCCCCGTCGCGGTGCGTGACCTCCAGGCGGAGCTGCTGGAGGAGGGCCGCCGGCGCGATGCCGAAGGTCTTCTCCACGGGGCGCGAGTGGCGATATTCGTGGGAGAGCGCGCGCCCGGAGTGCGAGGCGAAGGCGTAGCTCGGGAAGAAGTGCCAGACGAAGACCGGGATCTGGTCCCAGCCGTCATCCCAGGCCCAGGGCGGCTTCGGACGCGACCAACCCATCTTCGAGTAGTCCCGGCCCGCGATGAAGCGGCCGATCTCCAAGGGCTGTCCGTCGGGCGCCGTGCCGAGCAGAATCGCGTCTTCGAAGATCCCCACCCCGCGGCCCTCGCTGCCGAGGGGCCCGCGGGCCTGGGCGTACCACGCATCGAAGCTCACGAGCTCATAGGTCGCGTCGACCTGGACGGACCGGTCCGCCCGCACCGCGACGCGCGGCCCATCGCCCTGCCAACGCAGGATCTTCACGTCTCGGGTGAGCGCATCTTCGTCCAACGTCTGGAAGAGCCGCACGCCGTGGCCCTGGGGCTGGCTGTAGACGATCGGGCGGGTGCCGTTCTCGAGGTGGATGCGGCCGTGGATGGGCTCGGTGCCCTGGCTCGTGCCGGCCACGTCGTAGAGCAGGAAGCGATTGTGGAACCACGTCTCCACCTGCACGACCTCGAGCCGCTCGCGATCGACGCGCAGCATCAGGCCCTCGTTGTCGCTGTCGTGGTACGTCCAATCCGTGAACCACTCGCGCAGGGGGTGGTCGTAGTCCTTGGCGTGGTAGAGCGAGTAGGTCAGGTAGTAGGAGTCGGCCGTCTCGGCCGTGAGTTCGCCGTGAAGCGCGGCCCGGTGGGGGCGATGCGCAGGCTCCCGTTCGACGTTGTCGCGCGGGTCGAGGTTGCCGTCGAAGTCGAGACGGATCGGGATGTCCCACTCGGGGTGGTGCGCGAGCTTCTGGACGAGGACGGGTGCGAAGCGCTCCACGAGGTGGCGTCGCCAGGCCTCGCTGTCTTCGCGTGCGGGCTGCGCCGGCTCGGGCGTGGTCGGGCCGGGCAGGGCCGGGGCGCGTTGCGCCTCGCCCGAGGTGAGGTCGGATTGCAGCCGATAGTCGGCCTGCTCTCCGATCAACTGTTCGTTGGCGCTGATGAGGATCTCGCCCGTCAGCAGCACCGTGGCCGGGAAGCCGATGCAGGCATAGAGAAGCGTGTGGAGCGCCAGCACGAGGTGGCGTTTCGCGCCGCGCTCGGCGCCGAGGCGTGCGCGCAGCCAGCCGGGCCCGGCGGCCACCAGGTCCCAGATCAGCCAGGGGAAGAAGACGATTCGCAGGGCTTGGCGCACGAGGCCCTCCGCGCAGCCGTGGGGCCCGCTCCTCTGCCATCGGCGCTTGTGGGCCCGAGCTTGTGCGCTCGCTCGATGGCGCGCCGCGTTCGTTCTGCACTCAAGGGAAACCCCCAGAGTTCCGATGGTCTGGGCGTGGGGTCTGCCGCCCCGCGAAGGAGATCTGCATGCCCGGGATCGGGCGGCACAGAATGCACCGGTTCGCTGCCGTCGTGCGCGGAGCGCGCGCGCTTCGCACGTCTGCTCGCGGGTCGGGTCTCGTCGGGCTGCTGCTGGCGTTGTCGTGTGTCGGGCCCGGCGCGGGGCCCGAACTCTCGCCCGGAGCGCACTTCGCGGCCGGGGGGCCGATCTTCCGGGCGCTGACCGCCGGACTCTCGGGTCTCGACGGGACGCCGCTGGGTCGCCGTGCGGCCGAGTCCGCCGAACGTCTGGCAGGGTGCGACTCGATCGTGGGCCACGCTGCCGACGGCGACCTTCAAGCACTCTTCGACTCGCTCGCCTGCGGCGCCCCGTCCGCAGCGCTGGCCGAGGCTCGTGGCGACTCCGAGCTGCTCTGGGTCGCACCGCTCGACGAACGCCAACGCTGGTTCGTGACCGGGAGCCGCGCCGCAAACGGCCTCGTGCTCGAAGCACGCCTCGACCCGCCCGGACTCTCCGAAGGGAGAGCACTGCTCGCACCCTCGGCCGAGGACGCCGGGCCTCCGGTACTCGCCTCCGGCGAAGCGCTCATCCACGCGCGCGTCCGGCCCGTGGGTGGGCTCGACCTGGCGAAGCTCGTGCCCGAGGGCAGCCAGGGCGACCGCCTGTTCCGCATGAAGAGCGCGCTCTTCGGGAGCACCGTCCTCGGTGGAGTCTGGGAGATCGCCGTCTATATGCCCGAGCCGGGGGAGCCCTTGCCTCCCATGGCGTTGGCGCTGGACGTGCGGCGGCGGGACGCTGCGCTCCGTGCGATGGAAGGCTTTGTTCACGATCTCGCGGACACGTGGCCCGTGCATCCGACGCCGGCACGTTTCGGCGGGCCGGTTCCGAGCGAAGGCGAGTGCCTGTTCGACCTGCGCATCCTGCCGGGCTTCGCGCCCTGTTACGTCGCGACCGAGCGGGCCCTGATCGTAGGCTGGAACCCGGCGAGTCTCGAGCGCGCCCTCGCCGGCTCCGAGGCGAGAACCGAGGGGCCAAGCCGCCTCGGCCTGCGCTTCGACCGCCTGGGTGAGGCCGACCGCCGCCTTCGCGCAACGCGAGGCGTCGCGGCCGCAGCGACCTCGCGCGCTTGGGGCTGGCAACGACTCGAGATCGGGCCGACCGACGAGGGGAATGCCTGGCGGATCCAGCTCGTCGATGCGGAGCCGACCGATGTGGCCGCGGAGTCGACCCATGTGGTCATGGAGTCGACGCGCGTGGCCGCGGAGCCCACGCAATGAAGCGTCGAACGCTCGTCGTCCTGGCGGTGTTGTTGGGCGCCGTGTTGGCCTTCACCGGCGTCGTGAGCGCGCGACGGGTGGGGCGGCAGTTGGCGGTCGGCCGAGCCTGCAGCGCGGTGGCCGAGGGTCGCTACGACGCCGCGCTGGCGGAGTCGGCGGGGCTCACCGGTGCGGATGACGAGGGTCGTGTCGCCGCCGAGTGTCGCTGCCGTGCGCTGGAGGCGAGCGGGCGGCGTGGCGAGTGCGTCGCGCTGTTGGAGGCCCTCCTCGAGGAGCCGGGCGCCGCGAGCTGGCTTCCACCGAGCGATCTGGCGGCACGGGTCGTGCGGGCGCGTCTGGAGGCGGGTGACCTGGATTCCGCGGCCGACCTGGCGCGCCGTTCGGCCGCGGTGAGCCCTGCCGACGCGGCGATCCACCAGCTCGAGGTCGTGACCCGCGGTGCGCTGGAAGGCGAGACCGTGGTGCTCGAGGATCTCGAGCGACGTCTTGCCGCGAGTGCTGCGCCGGCGCTGGGCCTGCGTCTGGCGTTGGCGGTCTCCTATTCCCGGCGAAACGATCCGGGTCGCGTGGTCGCGGCCCTCGGCGAGGAGCCGCCGCCGCAGGGGCACCCCTTCACGACCTTCTGGTTTCAAGCGCGTTGCTGGGCGATCGCACAGCTCGGCGATCTCGCGCGGCTGCGCGACACCTACGACGCCTGGAAGGGTGCGGGCGGTGACCCCTACGCCATCGAGGCCGACTACGCGCTTCAGCTTTCCGTCGCGCAGCTGCGCGACCCGGAACGCTCCTGGATCGAACTGATCGCTGGCGCCCTCGAACACGAATCCGAATTGCGCGACCCGAAGGTGCCGGCGGCACTCTATGTGCGCTGGATCGGGCACCTGCTCGTGGAGGAGGAGTTCGACGAAGCACTCCGACTTCATGACCGCGCCGCTGCCCGCTACACGCTGGTCGGCATCACTCGGGAGCAGATCGTCCAGGGGCTAACCGTGGCCGACCTGGGGGCGGAGGCGGCCGCCGCAGCCGTCGGTGAACTCGTCTTCCGGCTGGCCGAGGGTGCGCCGTCCGGCGTGCTGTGGCTCTCGCCGGACGTCGGTGCCGAGCCCGACGCGGACTATGCGGCGTACCCCCTGGCTGCCGGTGCAGAGGTGCGTGCCGTGCGCGGCATGGGCGCCACGCCGCAGCGGTGGGTCTTCCGGGATTCGCTCGGCCGGACGGCGGCTTCGGGCGGTGTCTGGCCCGTCGCCGCGGGCGAGTCCGCCATCCGGATCGAGGCGAGCCCGGGCGTGGAGCGCCTCGACTTCGTGCAAGACTCGCGCGCGGCGGATGGCCGCCGCCGCGTGTTCGTCGTCGTGCCCGATTGCGGGGACTGGCGCCTCGTGCAGTACTTGCGCACACGCGGCGAGCTGCCCGTGATGGATGCGCTGCTCGCCAGGGGGCATCGCGCCGTGCTCGCGAGCGACCCACCGCTGACGGCGGCCGCCATGGAGAAACTCGTCTGGCCCGAGCGAGGCCGCGATGTCAGCTTCCTCGGCGAACTCAATCGCCTCGGCCTCGAACTCGCCGGCCTGGCCTCGGTCGGGCGCAACCCGTTGGGGTTCCTCGCGGCGGTCCTGCCGGAAGGCCAGAGCGTGTTCGAGACGATCGGCGAGGGCCCGCGCGTAGCCGCGAACCTGCTCTTCTCTCACGGAGGGATCGACGCGGGCCGAAATGCCCGGCTTCACGGCCCGGGTGGTGCCGAGCGCGAGGCACGCCCCCTCGAAGCATGGCGCGAGCTTTCGCCCAGCGAGGCTGCTGAATGGACCGGTGCAAGCAGCGACCGCGCACGCGAACACGCCCGCACGATCGCCGCCGAGATGGACGCAGCCCTCGAGATGGCTCGCGCGGGCGAGGTCGACCTGCTGATGCTGCGCGTCGAACCCCTCGACCTGCTCAGCCACGAACTGTTCGGTGGGCTCACGCGCACACTCCAGGACGACGGCCGCTCGGGCCTGCTCGACGCCTATCGCTACCTGGATCGCCGCATCGGCGAGCTCTGGAACGCGCTCGATGGGGACGACGTTCTCGTCGTGCTGTCGGACCATGGTGCGCGCACGGCCATGGAGCATTCGAACGATGCGCTCTTCGTCGCCGTGGGGGCGGGTATCACGCCAGGCCGTGCCGCGGGACGACCGGATATTGCGGGCGTGCCGCGCGCGCTGGCCGCGCTGTTCGACCTCGAGACACAGTGGCCCGAAACGGGCGTGGCCGCCTCCTGGGAGAGGGCCGCGATGAAGACCGTGGTTTCGCGCGAGCCGAGCCGCTCCGCGGAGACGGCTGCGGCGCGTCCGGAAGGCCACTAGCCCCGCGGTCGCGGCGGCGCGCAAGCGAGGCCGGGAAGCGGGCTGAACCCGAGAGGCCGGATCCGGCCTAGGGGTTCGCGGGTGCGATGTAGACCGAGCTGTCCGGGTGGAAGGCCATCCACGCGAACCAGAAGCCTTCGATCACTTCGATCTCGTCGGGAGCTTCGACCCGGAACACCTGGTTCTCGGGGTCGTACTCGACCTGGATGTCCCGGCCGGCGAAGCGCTCTCGCACGCGGCCGCCGCCCGCGACGACCTCCGCGGCCGGGAAAGCCCGCGCGGCGCCGGATGCCAGGCGCAGGCCCACCGTCGGCATCTTTGGGTGGAATCGGCGATCGAGCGGGACGGGGAAGTAGAGCTCCTCGGACGTCGCGTAGCCCTCGTAGGGTGTCTCGCCGTAGCGTCGCGAGTGGCCGGTCACGCGGTCGAGGACCGTGCTCTCGGGGTGCTTCGCCCGCCAGTCGGCAAGCCGGTGCATCCCCGCACGCAGGATGGCCAGCCGCTGGCCCTGGCTCGGACCGGTCACGGCCTTCGCCGAGATCTGGGACCAAAGACTCGAAGTCTCGCGATCGAACATCAGCAGGTCCGAGCGGTAGAGAAGGCCCGACACCCCGAAGCGTCGCGTCTTGCCGCCGACCTTGCGATCGAATGCGATACCCGTGCCGCACAGCGGGCAGAAGCTCACCAGGATCGGGCGGCCGGCGAGCTCGTCGTTCACCAGTTCGTGCCACTCGAGGATCGAGACGGGGTAGGCGCGGGCTTCGCCGTCGAGTGCGATGCCGAGCACGATCTCATCCTCGGGCCACGGGGCGCCGACGATCGGGCGGTGGACCGGTGCATCGAGGGCGGGGATGCCATCCCGCGGAGGCCCGCCGTGGCGGATCTCCTCCACGTCCACGCCGCTCGGTTCGAGGTCGAAGCCATTGAGCGAGCGTGCCGCGGCGGGGCCGGGCCCCAAGAGGACGGTCGCTGCGAGTGCGAGGGCAAATCGGCTGAGTCGCAAGGGGGCTCCAACGTTCGGGGCTAGCGCCGCCGAGGG
The DNA here is from genome assembly GCA_019311105.1 of Deltaproteobacteria bacterium. Classification (GTDB taxonomy): domain Bacteria; phylum Myxococcota_A; class UBA9160; order UBA9160; family JAFDDA01; genus JAFDDA01. The sequence continues at coordinate 50,556 of JAFDDA010000008.1, read as the reverse complement.
CGTATGGGCGTGTGGAAGATACGACGCACCCGCGCCCCAAGGCGCTTCAAACATACGACGGCGAGGCCCGCAGGGTTACGCCGGTCGGCGCGCCCGCTAGTTTCGCGCGGGATGTCCGAGGAAGCACTCTGGATCTTTGGCTATGGCTCGCTCGTCTGGCGGCCCGCCTTCGTCTACGCCGAGCGGCGCCCCGCCTACCTCCATGGCTTCGTGCGCCGATTCTGGCAAGGCTCCACCGACCACCGCGGCGTCCCCGAGGCGCCCGGCCGGGTCGTGACCCTCGCGGCCGAGGCCGGAGAGCGCTGCTGGGGCATGGCCTATCGCGTGGCCGATGAGGATGCGGAGGCGGTGATGGGGGGCCTCGATCACCGCGAATCCGGAGGCTACGAGCGACGCCAGGTCGTGCTCCATGCCGCGGACGCGGGCGAGCCGCTGGCCGAGGGCTACGTCTACTTCGCCACGGCGGCCAACCCGAACTACCTCGGGGATGCGCCCATGGCGGAGATCGCTGCCCAGGTGAGGCGCTCCCATGGACCGAGCGGGGCGAACCTCGAGTACGTCCTGCGCCTGGCCGAGAGCCTTCGAGCACACGGTGCGGAGGACGAGCACGTCTTCGAACTCGAAGCCGCCCTCAGCGACCTCTAGCCTTCCGCGGCCTGGGCGCGGCCGGCTTGGCGCGCTCGCCGCCAGGCGAACCCACCCACGACGACGACGGCGAGGGCCAGCCACGTGTCCCTGGGAAGGCGGGCGAACCAGGCCGTCATCCGCGCGCCGAACCAGGTGAACAGGGCGATCCCGGGCGCGAACCCGACCAACGAGCCGACCACCGCGGGCGTGACCCGCACGCTGGAGAGGCCGATCCCCCAATGCGCCTCGGGCCACAGGAAGGTCACGAGCCGGATCAGCACGACGGTGCGGAAGCCGTGCTCGGCGAGGCGTTGGTCCCAGGCGCGAAAGCTGTCGGGCATCCGAGCCTGCACCCAATCCCGCGCGAGCCAGCGTGCGACGACGAGGGCCACTACGCCTGCGCCCACCGAGCCGGCCAGGCTCAGGGCGAAGGCGAGGGGCAGGGGCCAGACGAGCGGGGCGGTCAAGAGGAAGATGAGACCGGGGAAGTGGAGCGGCTCGAGCACCGCAAAGGCAACGACGAACAACACGGGCCCCAGCGGCCCGAGGCCCTCGATCGTGGCACGGAGGCGCTCGGGAGCGAGGGCCTCGTAGGCGCCCGAGACGGCGAGCGCGATGGCCGCGGCGAGCAACAACGCCAACGCAGCGATTCGCAATTTCACGGGCAGCTCCGGGCGCGCGCTAGTTCTGCGTGGAGGCGGGAGGGGCCACCGCGACGGCGGGGGCAAGGCCTTGGCCCGCCGGTTCGTCCTCCGGTGCCACGAGGCCGGCGGACATCACGAGCTTGAAGGCTTCCTCGACGGTCAGGTCGATGTCCTGCACTTCCGGTTCGGGCACCAACAGGTAGAAGCCGGACGTCGGACGATCCCGCGCGCTTCGCCGGTGGTGAAGGCGAGGGCCCAGAGGCCTTTGCGGGGATACTCGATCAGCACGACCCGGTTGAAGCGCGAGCCCGCTCCGGATTGGAAGATCGCCTCGAACAGCTGCCGCACCGCGCCGTAGATGCTGCCGGCGATCGGGATTTCGTCGAGCTGCTTGGTGAAGCGGCGCGTGATCTGGGAGGGCAGGAGGTGCCGGGCCACGACCCCGAGCATGAGGATCACGATCAGTGTGAACAGGGCACCGACGAGCGGCAGGACGGGCGGGTCGCTGACCCCGAGCCAGCCGAGCACGCGGGGCAGGAGCAGGCGGTCGAGGTAGCCGACGATCCAGAAGATCGCCCACAGCGTGATCCCGATGGGCGCGAAGAAGAGGATCCCGGCCACGAAGTAGCGGCGAAAGATCCCGCGCAGCGAAGCCCCCCAACGTTGGAGGCGTGAGCGAGTGGCGCTGGGCACGAAGCGGCTTTAGAAGAGCGGCTCGTCCCCGTCCGGAGCGTAGGCGGTGATCTCGCAGTCGAGGCCCAAGACCTCGAACTGCGGCTCCCACGAAGCCGAACCCGCTGCCTGAAGCGAGCGGTGGGGTCGATCCACGTTTTCTGTGCGGTGGTTCCCGGGGTCGCGTTTCATGGCGGCTTTATAGCACACGGCCTTCGGGTGCCGGGGCGGTGGCGTCAGGGCGAAGGGGTTCGGGGCACCGGGTCTCGATCGCTTGCAAGAGGTTCTGAAGCGTGACGACGCCCAGCATGCGTGCGCCCTCGACGATCGGGATCTGGTTGGCCGGCCTTTCGGTGAGCAGGCGCATCACCTCCGCCACCGGCAGATCCGGCGTGGCCATGACCACCTCCGCAATCGGGGTGGCGATCTCGACCACGCGGGTGGATTCCCAGAGTTCCGGAGCGAGGCGCTTGACGTCGGTTCGCGAGATCAACCCGCGCGGCTCGCCGCCCGCGAGCACCATGGCCCAGCGATCGCCGCGCAGGAGCTGCTCGCGGGCGAAGCGGGCCACCGAGAGGGATGCGTCCACCATGGGGACCCGGTCGGTCATGACGTCGCGTGCGACCAGCCCCCGGAGCGAGATCTCGAACGTGGCCTGGCGGCGGTGTGCCACTGAGGCGGTGAGGATGAAGCCGCCGATGAGCGCGAGCCAGATGCCGCTCACGACGTCGGTAAAGACGACGATGACGCCGAGGGCCACGAGGGTGTAGGCGATCAGCTGCCCGATTCGCGCGGCATAGCGTGTGGCCTGTGCGGGCTGGCGGCCGCGGGCCCAGAGGATCGCGCGCAACACGCGCCCGCCGTCGAGCGGGAAGCCCGGGAGGAGGTTGAAGAGCGCCACCGCGAGATTCAGGGCCGCGAGCCACTGGAAGACCGCCATGCCGGGCTCGCCCGGCCCGAACAGGCCAGCGAGCCCGCCGAAGACTGCGAAGAGGCAGAAGTTCACGGCGGGGCCCGCCAGGGCGATCTCGAGCTCGGCGCGCGGGTTGTCGGGCTCGCGCTCCATGAAGGCGAGGCCGCCGAAGATGAAGAGCGTGATCGAGCGGACCGCCACGCCGTGGCGCAGCGCCACCACGCTGTGGCCGAGCTCGTGCATCAGGATCGAGCCGAAGAGCAGCCCCGAGGTCACGAGCGCGATGCCGATCCGCCACGCAGGTTCGACCGCCGGATACTCCGCCACCAGTTGGCGCCACAGCTGGAGCACGACCAACAGGAAGACGAGGAACCACGATGGGTGCAGATGGATCGGAATGCCGAGGATGCGGCCGATGCGGATGCCCGAGTCCATGTCAGGGGCTTAGCGCTTCGCCCGGGCTTCTACCAACGCGCGCGGGTCAGCGCAGCAGGACGTCGCAGTAGAAGCGGATCTTGCGCACCAGCCGACCGAAGGCGTTCTCGTGGATGTTTCGCCGCAGGGTCACGAGCACACGTCGCTCGAGGGCGTAGCGGCTGCTCTTCCGCTTCTTCGTCGCGGTCTCGGGCGTGATCGCGTCGAGGTCGGCTTCGAGTTCCGCACGCGAGAAGCCCCAGGTGGCGAGGTCCTCGTCCAGGGTCCGGGCCAGCGCCGCCCGCCCCATCTCGAGCTTGTGCGGGTCGGTCGCCAGGGATTGCTTCCACTTTTCGAGGGAGTCGGTGGTGGCGCGTCCGGCCTGAGCGGCCTGGACGGGGTCGCCGAGTCCGCGCGCGGCGGCGCCCTGGCCTGCGGAGCCGTAGTCCACCATCCCCGGCTCGAAAGGCAAGCCGATCCCCTCTGCGATCCGGCGCAGGTGTGCCTCGGGGTCCTGAACGAGATCTTCGTAGCGGACGTGCACGAGACTGGCGGGGCGCTCGCGCAGGAAGCGGGCGATGGCCGGGACGTAGCGGTCGAGCAGCGGGCTCAGACGCTCGGCGGCGTCCGGGTCGTCGTCGAAGAACGACTCGACCTGGGACGACCACGCCGCGAGTGGGTTGCGCGTGATCACGACGTAGCGGGCGTGCGGGTAGAGCTTGGCGATGAAGTCGAGCACCAGCGCGTAGGCCGGTGTCTTGTCGAGCAGGAAACGGTTGTCTGAAGCCGACAGCAGTTTGGCGTAGAGGTCGTCCGTGTGGGCGCGAAGTGAATCGAGGTAGTCCTGCTCGCCGTTCGGCAGGGCGGGCACCAGTGCTTGGAGCGCGACCTGGGTGATGATCGGGTCGTAGGGTGCGGCGTCGACCTTGGCGAAGTAGCCGAGGTGGGCGAGGCCGGTCATCAGGTGTGGCTCGGCCGGGGCGTGGACCTCGGAGTGCGCCCCCAGCATGCGGGCCAGCATCGTCGTCCCCGAGCGGGGCGAGCCGATCAGGAAGATCAGTCGGTCTTCCAAAGCCTCTACTCCTCGAAACCGTTGTTCGCGGCGACTTCCGCGTACCAGCGCGCCGACGCCTTGGGCGTGCGCTCGAGGGTCTCGAAGTCGCACCACACGAGGCCGAAGCGCTGCCCATACCCTTCGGCCCATTCGAAGTTGTCCATGAGCGACCAGGCGTGATATCCGCGCACGTTTGCACCGGCCTTGATCGCCCGCGCCACGGCCTTCAGATAGCCGCGGTAGAAGTCGATCCGGCGCGAGTCTGAGACGACGCCCTCGGCGTCCGGGGCTTCGCCGTAGGCGCAGCCGTTCTCCGTGATCTCGATGATCGGAGCGTCGTAGTCCCGGGTGACGCTCATGATCTGGTCGTGGAGGGCGTCGGGCCAGACCTCCCAGCCGAAGTCGGTGTGGGGGCCGTCCCGGCCGGGGCCCGCGTCCATGGCGTCGAGGTTCCCGTCGTGGGCCGCCTTCACGATCGAGCGGTTGTAGAGATTGATCCCTACGAAATCGAGGGGTGCCTTCATCTCCTCGAAGTCGCCGTCTTCGATGCCCATGTCTTCGGCAGGGAAACCGGACGGGAAGATGTCGGGGTAGCGACCGAGTAGCGCCGGCTCGATGAACCAGCGGTTCACGAACCCATCCCAACGCTTCGTGGCAGCAGCATCTTCCGCCGAGTCGGTCTGCGGATCGCAAGGCGACATGTTGAAGGCGCTCGAGACCTCGAAGCTCTCGTCGATCGACTTGAGCGCCGCGAAGGCGCGGCCGGTGGCCCGGTTCACGGTGTGGGTGGCACGCAGGAAATCGCCGCGATCCTGGCGGCCCGGCGCATGGTTTCCGATCAGGTAGCCCATCACGGTGAAGACCTTCGGCTCGTTGAAGATCATCCAGTGCTTCACGCGGTCGCCGAGGGCGTGGCCGACGATCTCGGCGTAGTCGGAGAAGCGGCCGGCGAGGTCGCGCTCGGGCCAGCCGCCGTCGTCTTCGAGCGCCTGCGGCAGATCCCAGTGGTAGAGGGTCACGAAGGGGCGGATGTCCGCGGCGAGCAGCTCGTCGACGAGGGAGCTGTAGAAGTCGAGGCCTTTCTGGTTCACCGCGCCCTTACCGAGCGGTTGGATGCGCGGCCAGCCGAGCGAGAACCGGTAGCTCGTGAGGTTCAGCTCCTTCATCAGGGCCACGTCTTCGCGGAAGCGGTTGTAGTGGTCGCACGCGACGTCGCCGGTATGGCCGTGCTGGACCTTGCCGTCGGTGTGACTGAAGCGATCCCAGACGGATTCGCCCTTGCCGTCGGCCTTCCAGCCGCCCTCGATCTGGTAGGAGGCGGTGGCGGCGCCCCAGTGGAAGCCGGCGGGAAACTCGATCTTCGACAACGGGCGCTCCTCGGATTCAGGCTTCTTCGGCGGCCTCGTCGTCGTCGGCCGGTCGGCGCAGGGCCGAAATCAGCAACGCCGCGCCCCCGAGGGTGGCGAGGATGGCGATGTACTGCCCCGGTGTCCAGCTGAGGTAGCGGGCGTCCCCGGTTCGCAGGGTGTCGAGGACGAATCGTACGGGCCCATAAAGCGTGAGGAAGAGGCCGAGGAAGAAGCCCGGCGGTCGCGGCTTGCGGTCGAGGACGAAGAAGAGCCCGGCGATGGGAACGGTGTAGAGGAACTCGAGCAGGCCGAGGTCGAAGCGCGTGCCTTCGGGGAATTGCACGCCGAGCCAGTGGTCGGTTGCGATGCCCATGTGGTCGTGGGCGAGCGCGCAGCCGAGACGCCCGAAGATCCAGGCGAAGGGGAAGGCGAAGCCGATGCTGTCGATGAGAATCAGGCCCTGGCGCCCGCTCCAGCCATGGCGTCGTACGAGGAAACCCGCGGCCAGAATGCCGCCCATCATGCCGCCGAACGACGACATGCTCCCCCAGATCTTGAACAGCTCCAGCGGGTCGGCGAGGACGCGTTCGGGGTAGTAGGCCAGGGTGTCGAAGACATGGGAGCCGACGAAGCCCCAGAGAATCACCCAGGCGAGGATGCCCGCGGTCTGCTCGTCGTCCAGGCCGAGGCGCGGACCACGCCGGACGACGATCTCGTACCCCAGGATCACGGCCGTGCAGACCGCCACCTGGAAGAAGTAGAGGGTGTAGTTGCCCAAGGAGAGCGACGGTTGTTCGAGGTAGGGGAACATGGGCGCCCGAGGGTATCAGACCGCTCGGCGCCGAGGCCGGCCGAGGGATCAGACCGCTCGGCGTCGAGGCTGCCCGAGGTCTGCGGTCGCGTGGGATGAATTCGTCGGTTCACACCCGGGGTGCGCCTGTCATCCTAAGGGCATGATCACAGCCGAAGATGCGAAGACCTTGGCGCTCGCCCTGGGCTTCGATCGCGCCGGCATTGCGCCGGCGCTTCCGGGCGCCCATGCCGGCTTCCTGCGGGACTGGCTCGCGCGCGGTTACGACGGCGAAATGGAGTGGATCGGCCGCCGCGCCGGCGAGCGCATGGACCCGCGCGAGGTGATGCCCGGCGCCCGAAGTCTGCTGGTGGTGGGCCTCGTCTACGACCCGGCCGGGCCCGACCTGACCGGGCCCGTGTCGGCGGGCCGCATCGCTCGCTACGCCGGGGGCGAGGACTACCACGAACTGATGCTCGAACGACTCGAAGCGCTCGGGTCGGCACTGGAGGCTCGGGCGGGTGGGCCCGTGTCGCAGCGCGCCTATGTCGACACCGGCCCGGTCCACGAACGCGAGGCCGCGGCGGGGGCCGGGCTCGGCTGGATCGGAAAAAACACCTGCCTGATCGATCCCGAACTCGGCTCGTACCTGTTTCTCGGTGTGCTGCTCACCGACCTCGAACTCGCCGCGGACGCACCGATCGAGGATCACTGTGGCAGTTGTCGAGCCTGCCTCGACGCCTGCCCGACCGATGCGTTCCCCGAGCCCTACGTGCTCGACGCCTCACGCTGCCTCTCCTACACGACGATCGAAGTTCGCGGCGAGATCCCGGAGGTCCTGCGAGCGGGGCAGGGCGACTGGGTCTTCGGTTGCGACGTGTGCCAGGAGGTCTGCCCGTGGAACACGCGCACGCGCCGCCGTGTCCCGGCCGACTCGGGGGGGCTCCGAGCCCGTCTCGCGCCGCGCGCCGCCTGGCGGGCGCCGAGCCTCGAGTGGCTGCTCTCTCTCGGGGAGGAGGCTTGGCGCGCCGCGGCGGCGGACACGGCGCTGCGGCGCACGAAACGTCGCGGCCTGCTGCGGAACGCGCTCGTGGCCGCCGGGAACTCCGGCGACCGGTCGCTCGGGCCCGCCGTCCGCCGCCACGCGGAAGGGGACGACCCGCTGCTGGCCGAGCACGCGCGTTGGGCGCTCCGTCGCCTCGAACTCGCGACGTCGGGCTAGGCCTCGGGCTTTCGCGCGACGAGTCGAGCCAGGGCCTCGGGCCGCTCGCCTTCGGTGCGTAACTCCTCGAAGCTCTCGACCCGAAGGCCCGGGAAGAGTTCCGGAAGTTCGCCCGGCTCGAGCAGGAACTCGGGCCGGCTCGGCCCGTGCGCGAGCGCGGCCTGCCCGCGGGTGAAGGTCTCGTAGACCAGCCAGCCCCCGGGCCGCAGCACGCGCTCGATCTCGCGGGCGAGGGGTCGGTGGAGGTAGCGGAAGACGATCACGCGACCGAACGCGCCCGTCCGGGTCGGGATCCGGTCTTGCACTTCGAGGTCGGCCTGCACTGCCATCAGCGCCGGGCCCGCGGCGGCCCCGGCTCGAAGCTCCCGAAGGGACCCGGCATTCCGATCCATGGCCACCACCGTGGCGCCGCGTTCGAGCATCGCCCTCGCGTGGCGGCCGCGACCGCACGCGAGGTCGAGCGTCGGGCCGGGCGCGGCGAGGCGTGGCCAGACGTCCAGCAGAAAGGGGGAGGGCGGCGGAAGCGGGCCCGGCGTCACGGCCGGCGACCGATCGCCTCCACGACCCGGATCGGGAAGTCGCTCATGACGGCATCAACCCCTAGATCGAGCAAGCGCTCAATCTCAGCGGGGTCGTTGATCGTCCAGACGTGGACCTGGATGTCGTGTTCATGAGCGAACGCGACCAGTTCGGGCGTCACCAACGGCTGGCCGCCGAACTCGGTGGGGATCTGCAGGGCCATGGGTTCGGGCGGTGGTGCGCCGCCGCCCGCTGCCGCCTTCACCAAAGCGATGCAATCGCCGAGGGACGCACCCATGGCGGTGGCGACGCCGGTGTCGGCGAGCACGGATCGGAGGATCGAGATCGTCTCGTCGCTGCCCGACGTGAGGAGCGTGCGGTCGGCGCGCGGTGCGGAGGCCTTCACGACACTTTCGATGAAGGCCCGGTCCCCTTGCTTGATCTCGATGTTGAAGCGGGCATCGGGGAACGCGGCGAAGGCCTCGTCCAGGGTCGGGATCGCGATGCCCTGGCCCCGGCTGGGGAAGCTCGCTCCGCCGTCGGGCGTGAAGCCGTGGCCTGCGTCGAGGGCGAGCAGTTCGCTGAGGGTCGTTTCGGCGATCGGCCCCGAGCCGTCCGTGGTGCGGGCGACGTCGGCGTCGTGGAAGACGACGGCGACCCCCTCGTGCGTCGGGTGGACGTCGGTTTCGAGCATGAGCGCACCCTGCTCGAGAGCGCGTTCGAAGGCGGGCAGGGTGTTCTCGGGGAGTTCGCCCGAGGCGCCCCGGTGCCCGACCGGGAACGGCCGCGGCAGATCGAAGAAGGGGTGACGCATGAGCGGAAGGTATCACGAGCGGCCGCGCGAAATGTCTGCTCGAGCGCCCGCTCGAAATGCCTGCTCGAGCGAGGCGAGCATCGCGTGGCGTTCGTTACCCTCGTGCGCCCATGGCGGTGCTGACTCGCGATGCCATCCAGGCCGAACTCGACTCCGGGCGCTTGCGGATCGACCCGTTCGAACCCGACCAGGTCGGCCCGGCCTCCATCGACCTGACCCTCGGCAACGACATCCGCGTGATCGAGAGTGACGGCGTGCCCATCGCCATTGCGGAAGATTCCGACTACCGCGACCACACGCGCCCGCTCGTCATGAACGGGCCGTTCCTACTCGAGCCCGGGGTGACGGTCCACGGGATCACGCGCGAGCACATCACGCTCCCTGACGATCTGTGCGGCTTCCTCGAAGGGCGCAGCCGCTACGCGCGGCTCGGCCTCATGATCCACGTGACCTCGGCCTTCGTGCAGCCGGGCGTCTCGAACCGTCAGGTGCTCGAGATGAGCAACGTTTCGGGGCACACGCTCGAGATCCATGCGGGCGTACGCCTCTGCCAGCTCGTCCTGATGCGGACCGAGGGCCGCGCCCGCTACCGCGGCCGATTCTGGGATCAGGAGGAGCTCTAGCCGTGCGGGCCGTGGTGCAGCGCGTTCGCCGGGCCGAGGTCACGGTGGCGGGCGATGCCGTGGCGACCATGGGCGCGGGGCTGCTGGCCCTGGTCGGGGTCGGGCACGACGATGGCGAAGCCGAGGCTGTGGAGCTGGCTCGGCGCATGGTGCACCTGCGTGTCTTCGAGGACGACGCGGGCAAGATGAACCGCTCGCTTGCGGACGTGGACGGGACGCTGGGGGTCGTGTCGCAGTTCACCTTGATGGGCGACGCGCGCCAGGGACGTCGCCCCTCCTTCGTTGCGGCGGCCCGCCCCGAACACGCCGAGCCCTTGGTGGAGGCCGTCGTCGAAACGGCCCGCGGCCTCGGCGTGGCCGTGGTGACGGGCCGCTTCGGCGCCGACATGGAGGTCGCGTTGCTGAACGACGGCCCCGTGACCCTGCTTCTGGACACCGAGAAGGCCTTCTGAGCCGCGCGCCCCGCGCGTGTGCTGGCGAAGCCGGGGGCAGGCGTCACACTCCTCCACGGGGACCGCGGCGACGGCTTCCGAGGGATCGATGCCTTCGGGCCGCTGCTGCCATGAACGAGAGGGGACTCGTGATTCGATTTCGAACGACCTGCCAGGGCCTTGCCCTGGCGCTCGTCCTGACCATTGCGACGGCGGCAACTCCTGCGCAGGCTGCGAACGACGCCGCCATTGGCGCCAGCTCCGGCGTCTGCTCACTCCTCTACGCACCGGCCAAGCTGGCTTTCGCCGGGTTGGGCTCGGTGGTGAGCGGCCTGGCCTACCTCATGACGGGCTTCGATTCCGACGTTGCGCGGCCGATCTTCTACGCCGCCGTGCGGGGCGACTACGTCATCACCCCGGCGCACCTCGAAGGGCGCCGGGTGGTCGAGTTCGTGGGGCGCGACCCGCGGGACGACCCGCCTCCGACCCCGGAGGTCTGGTAGGGCGCGGAGGCCTCGTAGGGCGCACTGCCAGAGGCCGGTGGGCACGGCGTCCGGCCGAGCGGACACTCACTTTGGAGGGCCGCTCCGCCGAACCATAGGGTTGGGCGCCCCCCGGGGCCTGTGAAGACGCTCCGGGCTGCGCGACATCGCAGAGGCGAGATTGTTTGCCATGCTGGGTCTGGCACGGGCCATCTTGGGACCGGCAACGCGGCGTCGCAGAGAAGGAGTCGATCAGGCAACCATGGGTGATCTGTCCTCCGTCGCATCCGTTGGGGCGGTCTTTGCGGCCGGGCTGCTGTCGGTGTTCTCGCCCTGCGTGATGCCGCTGATGCCCGCCTACCTGTCGCTGATCTCCGGTGTCTCCGTGGAGGAGATGCAGGACGCCTCCGAGAACGAGTCGAACCTTCGCCGGCGCGTCCTCATCGCGTGCTTCGGCTTCGTCGCGGGCTTCTCGACCGTCTTCATCCTGCTCGGCGCGTCGGCCACGGCCGTCGGACGATTCGCGCGTGTGTGGCGGGCCGAGATCTTCGGCTTCGAGTTTGGTGTGGCCCAGATCGCAGGCGCGCTGATCATCGTCATGGGCCTTCACATGATGGGCGTCTTCCAGCTCCACCTTCTCTACCGCGACCGCCACTTCCAGGTCGGCAACCGCCGCAAGATGAGCGCCATTGGCACCTACTTCGTTGGAGCCGCCTTTGCCTTCGGGTGGTCGCCGTGCGTCGGGCCGATCCTCGCGGGCGTCCTCGGCATCGCGGGGAGCCAGGAGACCGTGGGCCGCGGCATGTTCCTGCTGGCGGTGTACTCCGCCGGACTCGGCGTGCCCTTCCTGCTGGCGGGCTGGAGCATCGAGTTCTTCTTCCGCGCCTTCCAGCGGGTCAAGGCCTACTTCCGGGTCATCGAGGTGGCGTCGGGCACGCTGTTGATCGCGGTCGGCCTGTTGGTGGCGACCGATCAGCTCTCGGCCCTGAACGGGTACTTCGCCTTCCTCAATCGCTTCATCCTGGCTGCCGAAAAGGCGCTGCTCTAGTTTCGCGAGCCGCGTCGAGCAAGGCGCGGCTGCAATTTCTCTGGCCGGCGGCACGGGCCGGCACACGGGGGTTCGAGATGCGAGTTGGGAATCAACACACGGCGACTCGTTGGCTTGCCGGCCTGGCGCTCGCGTTCTCCGCGTGCGAGGGCGGCACCGAGACGACGGCCCATGCCGAGACCTCGGACGCGGGTGCCGGGCACGCCGCCGTGGCGGCCCCTGCGGCCGACGACGACCGCATGGCAGCGCCCTCCTGGGAGTTGCCCGATCTCGAAGGGAAGCTCATCCAGAGTGGCGCCTATGCGGGCAAGACCGTGGTCATGGATTTCTGGGCCACCTGGTGCCCGCCGTGCCTCTTCCAGATCCCGATCCTGAACGCGATCCAGGCCAAGCATGTAGGCGACGGCATCGTGGTGATCGGGGTGGCCGTCGATGCCGAGGGCGCCGAGGTCGTAAAACCCTACGCCCAGGAGAACGGGATCGAATATCAGCTCGTGATCGGCGACGAAGGCCTGGCGCGCAAGTTCGGCGCTCCCGGCTTCCCCGCCCTGGCCGTGGTCTCCCCCGACGGCAAGATCGACTCCATGCATGTGGGGCTGATCGAGGAGGCCGAACTCGAAGCGGCCATCGCGAAGGGGCAGGGCTCCTAGCCGCGAACCGTGCCAGCACCCCTCAGGTTGGGGGGATATCCACCCTGCCTGCGTTTCCTCAAGGGAACGCACGTCCGGGTCGAAAAGGCTTCCATGGGTGAGTTGCAAGGCGAGGTGGACCCGGAACTCCGGCGGGTTCGAGCGCAATACGAGCGCAGTTTTCAGGCCGGGGACACGGTGTTCGAACCCGGTGACCCGGCGCGCGAGCTCTACATCGTCCAGGCCGGCGAGGTCGAGGTGCTCCGCCCCACCGGCAGCGGAACCCGGCCCGTGGACCGCGTTCGCCCCGGAGAGTTCTTCGGCGAGATGAGCGTCGTCCTGGGTGGCCGCCGCAGCGTCCGCGCGGTGGCCGTCACCGATGCCCGCGTCCTCGAGATCGACCGCGAGACGTTCCACACCATGTGCCTCGAACGGCCCGAGATCGCCCTGCGGGTGATCGAAAGGCTGACCGTTCGCGTGCTCCAACTCGAGGAGCGCATGGGGACCCTCGCGGTGACGGAGTTGATCCGCTCTGTGGTCGCGGTGCTGATCGATGCGGCGACGCCCGAAGGCGACGAGCATCGCGTCGATCTCAGCTTGCGCGACATCGCCGAGGGCTCGGGCCTCTCGATGCTCGACGCCCATCGCGCCGTGCAGGAGCTGATCGACTTGAAGCTCGTCCGTCTCGATCAGGACCAGCTCTGGGTCCCCGACTTCCCGGGGCTGCGCGCCTATCCGGACGACGACGAATAGCCGCATCCCGGAGCCCACCGACCCGACATCCAGAACCCCTCGGCAACGCTCCGGTTTGACCGCGATGCGCGGCCTGGGTTAGCGTTCGCCAGCTCGCAGGGGGGAACTTGCGCCGCGCGTCCGGGTCTGGGGAAGTCTTCCCCTTCATCATCACGATCCTGCTCTCGACCGTCGTCTGGCTGGCCGCCTGGCCTACCGGCACGGCCGCGGCTCAGACCGTCGCTGAGGTGCTGGCGGCGTCGGAAGCCGCCGAAGCGGAAGCGAAGGCCCAGGCCGAGCCGCCCTTCAAGATCACCGCCGACTCCATCGAGTACGACTCCGCCAAGTCGGTCTACGTCGGCCGCGGCAACGTGCGCATCCAGGAAGGCCGGCAGTTGCTGACCGCCGACTGGGTGATGTTCAGCAACGTTACGCGCCAGGGCCTGGCAAGCGGCCACGTCGTCCACCAGGACGGGCCCGACCGACTCACCGGCGAGTTCCTCCAGTTCAACATCGACACCCTGAAGGGATTCGTCCGTCAGGGTTTGTTGACCTCGGACGAGAGCCGCTTCGAGATGCGGGCCATGGAGATCCGCAAGACGGGCGAGGAGACCTACACCTTCCAGAAGGGTCGCTTCACCACCTGTGAATGCCCCGATGGCGGCGACCCCTCCTGGGAGCTGGTGGCCGAGGAGACGAACCTCACGGTCGACGGTTACGCCGTCGCCAAGAACGCGAAGTTCGAGATGTTCGGATTGCCCATCCTCTGGTCGCCCTGGGCGGCCTACCCGCTCAAGCGCGAGCGTTCTTCGGGGCTGCTCTTTCCGCAGTTCAACAGCACGAACCGCAGCGGCCTCGACGTGGGCGTCCCATTCTACTGGGCGGCCCGGCACGACCTGAACATCACGCTGACGCCTCAATACCTGCAGAAGCGTGGGTTCAAGGGCGCCGCCAACGCGGAGTGGGTTCGCCCGAGCGGCACGAGCGGCGAGTTCTTCTTCACGATCATCTCGGACGACGAGATCACGGGGGACGATCCCCAGCAGCCGATCGATGAGCTGCGCTGGGCGGTCGACTCGAAGCAGATCTGGGAACTGCCTGGGGACGTGACCGCCAAGGTCGACGCGAACCTGATCCGCGACAACCTCTTCCTGCGCGATTTCCGCGACATGCGCGAGTTCGGGACCTTCCGCTTCATGGAGTCGGTGGCCTTCGCCGAACGGGACCTCTTCGAGACCGGCTGGGTCCAGTGGAACACCGCCGCGTACTTTGCGGACGACCTTCAGAACCCCGACGACGTCGACCGGGACGACGCGTTGGTTCAACGTCTGCCCGAGACTTCGGTCAGGGTGCTCTCGAAGCCGGTCGCGCGTGTGGGTCCGGTCAATGTCGTGGGCGCCTTCGATGCCAGCCACAGCTACTACTGGTCGCGCGACAAGGCGAGCGACCGGTATCCGGGGCTGGTGGTCGGCGATGATCTGTTCGTCGACACGGGCATCGATGGCATCCCCAGCTCCCAGGAACAGGACGGCTCGGGGAACGTGACCTCGCCGGATCAAGACGGCGACGATTTCGCCACCACGGGTGGGTACGAGGGCGACGGCATCTTCCAGGAGGGCGAACTCCTCGGCGACCGGGGCCACAAGATCGACCTGTATCCGCGCCTGTCCCTGCCGTTCCGGCTGCTGGATCAGGTCGAGGTCGTCCCCGAGGTCGGGTATCGCTCGACGCTCTACTCGACCGACGCGCAAGGGTTCGAGGAGCGCGGCATGGTCACCGGGCGGCTCGATCTGCGGACCCGGCTGCGGCGCAGCTACGAGGGCGGCTTCCTCGCGCGACCCGTCAGCCACATCCTCGAGCCCTTCTTTTCGTGGGCCATCGTCCAGGACACGGGGCAGGGCGGGAACCCGCTCTTCGTCCCCGCCACGGCTCTGCCTCAGGAGCGGATCCGGATGCTCGACCTCGGCAACGTGACCGGTGACCGCGCGGACCGGGTGGATCGCTTCAACGGCTTCACCTTCGGCGTGCGCAACGAGTTGATCGGGCGTTCGCTGGCAGCCATCGAGGATCCGGAGACGGGCGAGATCGAGTACCGGTCGGATCAATCGCGCCTCGTCGCCGACATCACCATGGCCTACAGCTACGAGATCTGGGACAACCGGCTCGGGAACCTGGTCGCCGAGGGGAACTGGTGGCCGTGGTCCAACTGGGTCACGAACTTCCACGTCAACTTCGACCCGAGCCGCGTCACCGTCGACGAGGGCCTGCTCGGCTTCAGCTACTGGAGCGAGGCCGGCCATAACGTCAGCATCAACTACCGCTACGTCGACGAGATCCCGGAGTTCTTCGAGGAGTTCCGCAGCGACCGCGATCGGCTCGACGACTTCGACGAGGACTTCAATCGCGTCAACCAGCTGATCGTGAACGGCCGCTTCGCCTTCACGCGCCAATGGGCCGCGACCTACGCCGTTGGCTACGCCTTCGAGCAATCGATCTTCCTGCGCAACCAGGGGGGCATCGAGTACACCTCGAAGTGCCTGTGCTGGGCGCTGCGGGTCGAGGGCAACTACCGCCGACAGTCCGGCTTCGATGTTGGCGTCCGCTACACCCTGCTGGGTCTCGGGGACGACCCGGTGCGGCCCTTCTCGCGCGGGGGCCGGCTCAGCATCCAGCGCTGAGGCGGACTCTGGGGCGGATCGAGGCCGCGGGCTCGGGCGGGCGGTTGCTCCCACCGCGGCGCTTTGCTTTCATAACGAGCTGATATTTCAAGGGTTTCCACTCGGCGACGAAGCGCCGCGGGGCCCTGGTGCTGGCGCCGGTGGCAGCCGACGCTTCGAGGCAATCGTGCTCGTCCCTTCAGAGGATGGATTCGTACGGCTGGCAGCCGAGGGCAACCTCGTCCCGGTGGCCTTGGAGATCCACGCCGACTACGACACCCCGCTTTCCTTCTTCCGGAAGCTCGACGACGGAGAGACCGCCTTCCTGTTCGAGTCCGTCGAAGGCGGCGAGGACTGGGCGCGCTTCAGCTTCATGGGGACCGGCGCGCGGGCGATCTTTCGCGCTCGCGGACGCGAGATCGAGTGGACCGAAGACGGTAAGACCGAGCGGCAGACCGTGGAGGGCGACCCGCTCGAATCCTTGCGCACGCGGCTCGAGCGCTACGAACCCGTTGGGCTCGAAGGGCTCGAGGTGCCCCGCTTCCTGGGCGGGGCGGTCGGGCTCGTGGGCTACGACTGGGTGCGCTTCGTCGAGGAGATCCCCGACGCCAACCCCGACGAGTTCGGCATGCCCGACCTCTTCTTCGTGCTGCCCGAGACCGTGCTCGTGTACGACAACCAGCGCCAGACGGCGTTGCTCGTCCGGCACGTCGAGGTCCGCGAGGGCGACGACCCGCGCGCGCGTCACCGCGAAGCCGCGGCGGAGCTCGACGCCCTCGCGATGCGTCTCCGCGAGCCGCTCCCTGCAGAGCCCGCGCGGCCGCCCGTGAAGGCGCCGATGGATCTGCGTCGCAGCCACGAGCGCGAGGCCTATCACGAGATCGTGAAGCGGGCGAAGGAGTACATCGAGGCGGGCGACATCTTTCAGGTCGTCCTGTCCCAACGCTTCGGCATCCCGCTGCAAGTCGACCCGTTCACGGTCTACCGCCACCTGCGGCGCATCAACCCGAGCCCGTACCTGTTCTTCCTGCGCTGTGAGGGCCCGATCGTGATCGGCTCGTCGCCGGAGATCCTGGTGCGGCTCGAGAACGGCGGCATCGACCTGCGCCCCATCGCCGGGACGCGCCCGCGCGGCGAGACCCCCGAAGAAGATCAGGAGATCGAGGCGAGCCTGCTGGCCGACCCGAAGGAGCTGGCGGAGCACGTCATGCTGGTCGACCTCGGCCGCAACGACGTCGGCCGGGTGGCGGAGATCGGCTCGGTCGAAGTCACCGAGTACGCCATGATCGAGCGCTACTCGCACGTCATGCACATTGTCTCGCACGTCGTCGGAAAGCTGCGGGCGGGTCTCGACTGGCTCGACCTGCTTCGGGCGACCTTCCCGGCCGGGACGCTCTCGGGCGCGCCGAAGGTGCGGGCCATGGAGATCATCGACGAACTCGAGTCGTTGCGGCGCGGCTTCTACGGCGGCGCCGTCGGCTATGTCGACTACTCGGGCAACATGGACATGGCGATCACGATTCGCACCATGCTCGTCAAGGACGGGACGATCCATCTCCAGGCCGGCGGCGGGATCGTCGCCGACTCGGACCCGGAGTACGAGAACCAGGAGTGCCTGAACAAGGCGCGCGCCCTCATCCGGGCCATCGACATGGCCCGGGAAGGGGACGGGACGTGAGCCGGAAGCTCCTGATGATCGATAACTACGACTCGTTCACCTACAACCTGGTGCAATACCTGGGCGAGCTGGGTGCGGGGGTCGACGTCGTGCGCAACGACGTCGAGACGGTCGACGACCTGCTGGCGCGAGAGCCGGGTGGGTTGGTGGTGTCGCCGGGGCCGGGCCGCCCGAGCGATGCCGGGGTCTCGATCGAGGCGGTTCGCCGCTTCGGGGAGGCGGGCGTCCCCGTCCTCGGGGTCTGCCTCGGCCATCAGGCCATCGGCGAAGCTTTTGGGGGCCGCATCGTCCGCGCTCGCACGATCATGCATGGCAAGGTCTCGCAGATCTCCCATGACGGGCGTGGCCTGTTCGAGGGCCTCTCGCAGCCGTTCGAAGCGACCCGCTACCACTCGCTGGTGATCGACGCCGGCTCGCTGCCCGACGTCCTCGAGGTTGTGGCGCGGACCGAGGACGGCGAGATCATGGGCGTGCGCCATCGCCAGCTGCCGATCGCCGGCATCCAGTTCCATCCGGAATCGATCCTGACCCTTGAAGGCAAGGCCCTGCTCGGGAACTTCCTCTCTGGAGCCGGCGCATGAGTTTGCGCAAGGCGATCGGCGAGGCCGTACAAGGCCACGAGGTGCCCGCGCCCCTGCTCGAGGCGGCCTTCGATGAGATCGTCGGGGGCGACGCCTCCGAGGCGGAGATCGCTGGGCTGCTCGTGGCGTTGCGCACCAAGGGTGAGACCGTGGGCGAGATCGTCGCCGCCGCTCGCGCCCTGCGCGCCCACGCCGACACGGCGGAGGCCGACCCGCGCGCCGTCGACACCTGCGGCACGGGAGGCGACGGCGCCGACACGTTCAACATCTCTACCGCTGCGGCCTTCGTGGTGGCCGGAGCCGGAGTCCCGGTGGCCAAGCACGGCAACCGGTCGGCCTCGAGCCGCTGTGGCAGCATCGATGTTCTCGAAGGCCTCGGCGTGCGCGTGGAGCTCTCCACCGCAGAATCCGCGAGTTTGCTTGCGGAGGTCGGCGTTGCGCCGTTCTTCGCACGCCGCGCGCACCCGGCCATGCGGCACGTTGCGCCCGTCCGTGCGGCGCTCGGGATTCGTACGCTGATGAACTGTCTCGGTCCACTGCTGAACCCGGTCGGCGCCCGACACCAGTTGGTGGGGGTCTACGACGCCGGGTTGGTGGAGCCGCTGGCGGAAGCTCTCGGCCGGCTCGGTGCCGTTCGTGCGCTGGTAGTCCACGGCGAGGACGGCCTCGACGAGATCACGACCACGGGCCCGACGCGAGCCGCTCTCTATCGTGAGGGCGAGGTCGAAGCCCAGACGCTCACGCCGGAAGAGGCGGGGCTTTCGCGCGCCCAAGCGAGCGACCTGAAGGGCGGCGACCTGGAAGAGAACGTGGCGGCGATTCGCGCCATCCTGGGTGGCGAGCTTGGGCCGCGGCGCGACATCGTCGTGGCCAACGCCGGCGCGGCCCTGTGGGTGGCCGGTGCGGCGACGGACTGGAAGGCCGGCGTGGCGCAGGCCGGTGAAAGCCTCGCCTCGGGTGCGGCCTCCGCACGGCTCGACGCCCTCGTTCGCGCGAGCCAGGTGAGCCGCGAGGGGGCTTCAGCGTGAGCATCCTCGTGGAGATCCTCGATCACAAACGGAGAGAGGTTGTCGAGGCCAAGAAGCACACGTCGGCGGCCGAGCTATCCGAGCGGGCGGCTTCGTGTGGGAGGCCGGTGCGCAGCTTCACGGCGGCCCTCACCGAGAGCGCCACGCCGCGGGTGATTGCCGAGATCAAGCGCCGCTCGCCCAGCAAGGGGGAGATCCGGGCGGACTTCGACCCCGTGGCGATCGCCAAGGCGTACGCCGACGGCGGTGCGGCCGCGCTGTCGGTGTTGACCGACGAGCACTTCTTCGGGGGCAGTCTCGACGTGTTGCGCCAGGTCCGCGCCGTCGTGGAGTTGCCCCTCCTATGCAAGGAGTTCGTGGTCGACGAATACCAGCTCGACGAGGCGCGGGTGGCCGGGGCGGACGCCGTGCTTCTGATCGTGGCGGCCCTGCCCAAGGAGCGGCTCGTGGAGCTCCGAGTCCACGCCGAGGCCCTGGGCCTCGACGTGCTGGTCGAAGTCCACGACGCTGCAGAGATGGAGGTGGCTGTCGAGGTGGGCGCGCGGGTGGTTGGCATCAACAATCGGGATCTCGCGACCTTCGAGGTCGACCTTGGCACCACGGAAGCCCTGGCCGCGAGTGCGAGCCCCGGCTGTGTCCTCGTGGCCGAGAGCGGGATCGCAACGCCCGCGGACGTGCAACGGCTCGAAGCCGCGGGCGCCCATGCCTACCTGGTCGGCGAGTCGCTGATGCGCCAGCCCGACCCCGGCCGCGCGCTGGCCGAGCTTCGGAGCACGCGATGAGCGGCAGCGTCCGGATCAAGATCTGCGGGGTCACGACGGTCGAGGATGCGCGCGCGGCCGTGGACGCGGGCGCGGACTTGATCGGGCTGAACTTCGTCTCGGGGTCGCGCCGCAAGCTCGAGATCGATCAGGCGGTGGAGATCGCCGAGGCGGTCGCGGGCGAGATCGAACGCGTTGCGCTCTTCCGCGACGAGGATCCTTTCGAGATCGAGCGCATCCTGCGTCGGGTCGATGTCGAGCGCGTTCAACTCCACGGGCAGGAATCGCCCGAGGAGGTCGAGGCCATGGACCTCCCCGTGATCAAGGCGTTGCGCGGGGCCGACCGCGAAGCCGCCGACTCCTATCCGGGCACCATCCTGCTCCTCGACCACCCGACGGCGGGAGGCGGGAGTGGCCAGTCCTGGCCTTGGAGCGATGCCGCTCCGTTGTTGGAGGATGGCCACGACGTGATCCTGGCCGGCGGCCTTTCACCGGACAACGTGGGGCAGGCCCTCGCGGAGCTCGGCGAGCTGCTGCCGTGGGGCGTCGACGTGGCGACGGGCGTCGAGGGGGAGGGCGTCCGCAAGGACCCCGAGAAGATCGCTGCATTCATCCGCGCCGTGCGCGAGGCCGAGGACACGGGCCTTTCGCCCGAGGTCAGCGGCGCCGAAGAAGGCTCGTCATGAGCTGGGAGGCAGACGAGCGCGGGCTCTTCGGCGAGTACGGTGGGCGCTACGTGCCGGAGACCCTGATCGCCGCGCTCGACGAGTTGCTGGAAGCCTATCCGCGCGTCACCGCCACCGAAGAGTTCCGCAGCGAGCTCGACGGGCTGCTCGGCTCCTATGCCGGCCGCCCGACGCCCATCACCTTTGCGGCGCGGGTCACCGCCGAGCTCGGCGGCGCGCGCATCTGGCTGAAGCGCGAGGATCTCACCCATACGGGTGCGCACAAGATCAACAATGTCCTCGGCCAGGCACTCCTCGCGCGGCACATGGGCAAGAAGCGGGTGATCGCCGAGACGGGCGCTGGCCAGCACGGCGTCGCCGCGGCCACGGCCTGCGCGCTGCTCGACCTCGAATGCGAGGTCTACATGGGCGCTGAGGACATCGAACGGCAAGCGCTCAACGTCTTCAAGATGGAGTTGCTCGGCGCGAGTGTCGTCCCCGTGGAGTCCGGCTCGCGAACGCTCAAGGACGCGATCAACGAAGCCATGCGCGACTGGGTCACGAACATCCAGAACACGTACTACCTGATCGGCTCCGTCATGGGCCCACACCCGTACCCGACGATGGTTCGCGACTTCCAGCGCGTGATCGGGATCGAGGCGCGCCGCCAGATGCTCGAGGAAGAGGGGCGCTTGCCCGACGTGCTGGTGGCCTGTGTCGGCGGCGGCTCGAACGCCATGGGGATCTTCCATCCGTTCCTGGACGATTCGGGAGTGCGCATGATCGGCGTCGAACCGGCCGGGGAAGGGCTCGAGACCGGGCGGCACGGCGCGGCACTCGGCACCGGAATCCCGGGGATCTTCCACGGCAAGCGGACGCTCGTGCGCAGCGACGACGACGGGCAGATCTTTCCCGCCCACTCGATCTCCGCCGGCCTCGACTACCCGAGCGTCGGACCGGAGCACGCCTTCCTGCGCGACCTCGGCCGCGCCGAATACCACAGCGCCACGGACGAGGAGGCGCTCGACGCCTTCCAGTGGCTCTCGCGCAAGGAAGGGATCATTCCGGCTCTCGAGAGCGCCCACGCCCTGGCCGAGGTCCGCAAGCTCGCGCCGACGATGTCGGGGGACGAGATCATCCTCGTCAACCTCTCGGGCCGCGGAGACAAGGACGCGCCGCAGGTGCGCGAGATCCTCCGGCGTCGGCAGGCCGAAAGCCACTGATGAGCCGCTTTGCCGAACGGTTTGCGGCGCTCCGCGAGCGAGGGGAGGGTGCCCTCATCCCCTTCATCACCGCGGGCGATCCGGACCTCGCCACGACCGAGGCCCTGATCCCGACCCTCGAGGCAGCCGGTGCGGATGCCATCGAGCTCGGCGTCCCGTTTTCCGACCCGATCGCCGAGGGCCCGACGATCCAGAAGTCGAGCGAGCGCGCGCTGGCCTCGGGCACGACGCTGCGTCAAATCCTCCAGCTCGTGAAGCAGGTGCGCCCGAAGGTCGACATCCCGATCGTTCTCATGGGCTACGCGAACCCCTTCTTCACCATGGGAGAGAAGGCCTTCGCGGCCGCGGCCGCCGAGGTGGGCGTCGATGGCGTGATCGTCCCCGACCTCCCGCCCGAAGAGGGCGCGGATTTCTACGCGGCACTCGAAGCGGCCGGGGTCGACCCGGTGCTGCTCGCGGCGCCGACCACGACGCCCGAGCGCTTGGCGCTGCTGGCCGGACGCTCGCGGGGTTTCCTCTACTACGTGGCCCTCACCGGCGTGACGGGGGCTCGCGCCCAGGTCGCCGTGGATCTCGAAGCGGGGGTTCGCCGCGCTCGCGATCTCGCGGGCGTGCCCGTCTGCGTGGGCTTTGGCATCTCGACGCCCGAGCAGGTCGCGGACATCCGGCGCTTTGCCGACGGCGTGGTGGTGGGGAGCGCCCTGATCGACCGGCTCGACGCCGAGGCCGATCTCGCCGGCCGGCTCGGAGCCGCGTCCGACTTCATCGCGAGCTTGAAGGGCCCCCTCCGGGGCTAGCGGGGCGGTGCGTCCGGGGCCGTCTCGGCTCGGAGCCGGTTGTAGAGCACCGCGACCTGCGCATCGGTGGCCTCGCGCGACCCCGAGTTGTCGATCACGTGGTCCGCGAGCCCGCGCTTCTCGTCCAAGGACATCTGCGCCCGCACACGCCGCTCCGCCTCCTCGGGTTCGCAGCCGTCGCGCTCGACCGTGCGCTCGATCTGCGTCGTTTCGGGGACCCACACCACCACGATCGCGTCGTAGGGAGCGCGGGCGGCGCGGCTGCCGCCGGCGGCCTGGCGCCCCTCGAGGAGCAGGGGGATGTCCAACACCGTCAGCTCGACGCCCGCGACTCGGGCGGCCTCGACCCGCGCCATCATTTCGGCACCGACTTTCGGGTGGACGAGGTCGCCCAGCCGCTTGCGTGCATCCGGGTCGCGGAAGACCACGTCGCCCAGCGCCTTGCGGTCGAGTTCGCCGCTCGTGAGGAGGATCTCCCGGCCGAACGCCGCCACCATCTCGCCCAGGAGTGGCGAGCCCTTGGCTTGGAGTTCGTGCACGATGCCATCGGCGTCGATCACCGTGGCACCGAGCGCGCGCAAGGCGGCCGCGACGGTGCTCTTCCCCGAGCCGATGCCTCCAGTGAGACCCACGAGCTTCATGGGGCGGAGTCTACGCGAGTCGGTCGAGATTGGTGAGCGGCGGAAGCGGGGCGGTCAAGCCGTCTCGTCGTCCGTCGTTCCGAGCGGTTGCGTCTGGTCGCCGATCAGGCCCGTCGAGCGTGCAATCTCCTGGCTCTCTTCGTCGACGATGACGCAGTTCTTGCCCATGTCCTTTGCCTGATAGAGCGCGCGGTCGGCATCGCGGAAGAATGCCTTGCGCTCACCGTGGTAGACCGCGATGCCCATGGAGACGGTGACGCGGAGGCTCGCTTCATCCTCGGCGCACATCCACGTCTCGCTCGCGATCCGCATGCGGATCTTCTCGGCCAGGGTGACGGCGCCCTCGAGGTTGGTGCCGGTGGTCAGGATTGCGAACTCCTCGCCGCCGTAGCGTGCCAGGAAGTCGCTCTCGCGGATGGCCTCGTTCATCATGCTCGCGATCCGCACGAGCACCTGGTCGCCCGTGGCGTGGCCGTGGCGGTCGTTCAGCTTCTTGAAGTCGTCGATGTCGGCGAGGATCATGCCGAGCGGCTCGCCCGTGCGCTCGCAGCGCTTGATCTCGCGCGCGAGTTGATCCTGGAAGAACCGGTGGTTGTGGAGCCGCGTCAGCCCGTCGGTGATGGAGAGCTGAGCGAGGATTTCGTTGGCGCGCTGGAGCTGCTGGTTCTGATCCGTGAGACGGACGTTGGCGTCTTCGATCTGTTGCTGGTTTCGCCGGAGCCTGAGAACCATGTCGTTGAAGGTGCGCGTGAGGAGCCCGACTTCGTCGGTTCGGACGGGCAGGGTGAGTTCGAAGTGGAGGTCGCCCTGCGAGATGCGCCGTGCTTCCGCGGCCAGCAGTTCGATCGGCTGCACCACGGAAGCCGTCAGCCAGTACGCGATGCAGGAGAAAAAGAACACCGCCGCGAAACCCAGCGCGAACAGCAGCGGCACGAGGCTCAAGAGCGGTGCGTAGGCCACGTCGAAGGGGCGCCGCACGAGGATCCAGGCCGAGCCGCCGTCGCTCGCGCCGGCTCGGATCACCCAGGCCTTGCCGCCGGTGTCCGTGAAGGAGACGAGTTCCGAGAGCTGCGCGTCGCCGAGTTCCGAGAGGGCGGAGGGCCAATCCGGTGGGAGATCCCAGGCCTGGCCCGCGGCCGGACCCGGTCGGACATGCCCCTCGGCGTTCATGTGCGCGACCTCCCACGAGAGGGCCGCGGCGTCGGCGTCCGAGGAGGTGAGGCCACCCGCCGCGAGAACTTCGGCGCTGCTCTCGGCGAGGTGAGCCGCGAGGGCCTGTTGATTGGCCTCGACGGCAGGCAGGCCCACGAGCGCCGAGGTCACCAGGGTCGCCGCACAGACGAACAGGACGATTCGGGCCGGCAAGCTGGCGAGCCGGCGGGTGGGACGTGCACTCGGGGCCGACATCGAGGGGTCGCTCCTTGTGAGGCGAATCGGCAGTCCGGAGGGCCTTCTTGAGGTAAAGTCACCCCACTTGCAGGTGAAACCGGCTCTTGGGGCTGCCCCAGGTATGACTCCACCCCGTGGGGGAGGGGCTTCGCGGGCCGGGCCGGCCTTAACCCCTCGTCACTACGGCGGAATCGTCCGAAGAGGGTTGGCAGCGGGTTTGGGCCTCCGATATATTGCGCCAATCTTTTCGGGGGGTTAGCCCGCTTTCCGCAGTTGAAGCGGCACCCCCGTGCCCGAGCTTTCCCGTTGGAGTGCGCCATGTCGCAGCAGGGACAGCGGAATGCCACGCTCGATCCGGTCTCCGAAGGCCCGGAACTCGAACGCTTGCGCGCGGCGATCGATGCGGTCGATCGCCAGATTCTCGAAAAGCTCAACGAGCGTGCGCGGTTGGTGGAAGACGTCGGGCGTCACAAGCAGAGTGAGGCGGCTCCGGTCTACGCCGCGGCCCGCGAACGCGACATCGTGGAGCGACTGCGCTCGAGCAACGACGGGCCGTTCCCCGATGCCGGCCTGCCGCACGTCTTCCGCGAGATCATCAGCGCCACGAGGTCACTCGAACGTGTGGTTCGGGTCGCCTTCCTCGGGCCGGAGGGCAGCTTCGCCCACCTGGCGGCGCGGCAGCAGTTCGGCAGCCTCGCCGAGTTGGTCCCGGTGCCGTCGATCCCGGACGTCTACTCCGCGGTCGAACGCGGCAAGACCGACCTCGGTGTCGTGCCGATCGAAAACACCACCGAGGGTGTGGTGACGCAATCCCTCGATCGCTGCGTCGAGAGTGAGGTCACGATCTGCGCCGAGATCCTGCTGCGCATCTCGCAGTGCTTGATGTCGCGCTCCGGTCGGCTCGAAGACGTCCGGCGGGTCGCGTCGCATCCTCAGGGTCTTGCGCAGACACGCGAGTGGCTGGCGCGGCACCTTCCCGGCATCGAACAGGTCGAAACCCAGAGTACGGCGCGCGCGGCCGAGTGGGCGGCGAGCGAGCCCGACGTGGCCGCGGTCACGAGTGAGATGGCGGCGGAGATCTTCGGCCTCAAGATCATCGAGCGAGCCATCGAAGACCGCCGGGACAACACGACGCGCTTCCTCGTCATCGGCGAGCGGCCGCCGGCGCCGAGTGGGCAGGACCTGACCTCGGTGGTCTTCACCCTGCGCAAGGCCGAGTCGGGCGCGCTGCACCGGCTGCTCGACCCGTTCTCGCGTCACGGCGTGAACCTCGCTTCGATCCAGTCGCGTCCGCTCAAGGGCCGGCCCTGGGAGTATCTCTTCTTCGTCGACCTCGAAGGGCACGTGGCCGAAGAGCGCGTGCAGGCCGCACTGGCCGAGGCGGCGGACCGCGTGAACTCGTACAAGGTCCTGGGTTCCTTCCCGCGCACGGCGGTGAAGGTCGAGGAGGGCGCCGCCGGCTAGTCATGTCGATCGCCGACCTCGTCAATGCCCACGTGCGCGACCTCGAGCCCTACGAGCCCGGGAAGCCCATCGAGGAGATCGAGCGTGAGCTCGGGCTCCAGGGCTCCGTGAAGCTCGGGTTGAACGAGAACGCGCTCGGGCCGTCGCCGCGTGCGGTGGCGGCGTTGCACGCGGCCGTGGATGGCGTGCACCGCTATCCGGACGGGCACGGCCTGGCTTTGCGCCGGAAGCTCGCCCAACGCCTCGCCGTCCCCGAGGCGGGCCTCGTCCTCGGCAACGGCTCCGACGAGATCCTCGAGTTGCTCGCGAAGACCTTCCTCAGCCCTGGGGACGAGGTCGTCTACGCGTGGCCGTCGTTCGCCATGTACCCGATCGTGGTGAAGGGCATGGGCGCGACGCCGGTGGCGGTGCCCCTCGATGCCGACCACGTGCACGATCTCGAAGGCCTGGCAGCCGCGATCACCGAGCGCACGAAGATCGTGTTCGTGTGCAACCCGAACAACCCGACGGGCACCTCCGTCGGTGCCGAGGCGTTCGACCGCTTTGCGGCGTCCTTGCCCGAGAACGTCGTGCTCGTCGTGGACGAGGCCTATGTCGAGTACGTCCGCCGAGACGACTTCCCGGATGCACTCGCTTGGGTGGAGCGTCGTCCGGCCACGATCGTGCTGCGGACGCTCTCGAAGATCTACGGGCTGGCTGGCCTGCGCGTGGGCTACGGCGTCACGACGCCCGAATTCGCAAGCTATCTCGAGCGCTCGCGCCACCCGTTCAGCCTGAACGCGATGGCCCAGGCCGCCGCCGTTGCGGCGATCGACGACGAAGAGCACGTCACGCGGTCGCGGGAGCTCAACGCGCGCGGGATGGCCTACCTCGAGACGGAACTCGGGGCCCTCGACATCGAGGTCACACCGAGCGATTCGAACTTCCTGCTCGCTCGCACGGGAGCCGGTGTCGACGCAGCCCTCGTGCGCGAGGGTGTGTTTGTGCGGGGGATGGCGGGCTTCGGCCTGCCGGAACACGTGCGTGTGACCGTGGGACTCCCCGAAGAGAACGAACGTCTGGTCAAGGCCTTGCGACGCCTGCGAGAGGGCGCGTGATGGCCGAGGGACGCTTCGAACGCGTGGCCGTGCTGGGCCTCGGATTGCTCGGCGGATCGGTGGCCTTGGCCGCGCGCGAGCGTGGCGCGGCGCGGACCGTCGTGGGCACGGGCCGACGGCGGGAAGCCCTCGACGAGGCGGTCCGGCGCGGCGTCATCGACGCCACGGCCTCGGTCGAGCGGGCGGTGGATGCCGCAGACCTCGTAATCCTCGCAACTCCCGTGACCGCCATGGCCGACCAGCTGCGCCGCGCGGCGCCCCACCTGCGGCCGGGGACGATCGTCACCGACGTCGGCAGCGTGAAGGGTGTCTTGGCCGAGACCCTTCCGGGGCTGCTTCCGCCGGGCGTTCCCTACGTGGGTTCGCACCCGATGGCCGGGAGTCACCTGCGGGGCGTCGAACACGCGGAGCCGGACCTTTTTGCCGATGCACCCTGCGTGGTCACGGCCAGCGCCGACACCGACCCGGAGGCCGTCGAGCGGATCGCCGCCTTCTGGAGCCTGCTCGGCGCGCGGGTCGTGCATCGCGAGCCGGGCCAGCACGACGCGGAGGTCGCCTGGGTGAGCCACGTGCCCCATGTGCTCGCCTTCGCCTTCGCCAAGAGCCTCGAGGCCGCGCCCGTGGCGGCGGGGCGCCTCGGCGGCAGCGGCTTCCGCGACTTCACGCGCATCGCCCAGAGCGATTCCGAACTGTGGAGCGACATCCTGGTCGCCAACGCCAAATCGATCGCCGGACCGCTCCGCGAGGTGGCCGAAGAGCTGCGCCGCTTTGCGGCCGAGCTCGAAGCCGGCGATGGCGACGCGCTCGAACGATCCATCGCCCAGGCCCGCGCCGTGCTCGCCCGCACGCTCGCCGCCGGCCACGGCGAAGCCAATTCCGATTCCGAAGCCCGATCCGGGGGCGAAAACCTGGAAATTCAGGCTGCCCAAGAGGCGGCCACCCCGAAAGGTAAGAAGAACGAATGACCGATCAGGTACAGGGAGAATCCTTCGCCGATCTGTTCGAACAGAGCGTGAAGGAAGTCAAAGAAGGAGAGGTCGTCGAAGGCACCGTCGCCGCGATCGACTCCGACCACGTCCAGGTGGACGTGGGGTTCAAGTCCGAAGGACTCGTCGACGCATGGGAGTTCATGAACGAAGACGGGACGATGCTCATCAAGGTGGGCGACGTCGTGGACGTCCTCGTGGAGTCCACCGAGGACGAAGAGGGCCGCATCGTCCTCTCCAAGGAGAAGGCGGACCGCGTCCGGCTGTGGAACACGATCAGCGATGCCTATGACGAGGACCGTGCCGTCGAGGGCACCATCGTCTCGCGCGTGAAGGGCGGGCTCGCCGTCGACATTGGAGTGAAGGCGTTCCTGCCGGGCTCCCAGGTCGATCTGCGGCCCATCCGGAACCTCGAGGACATGCTCGGCAAGCGCCTCGAGTTCAAGATCATCAAGTTCAATCAGCGGCGTGGGAACATCGTGCTCTCGCGTCGTGTGCTGCTGGAGAAGGAGCGCAAGAAGCTTCGCGAGGAGACGCTGGGTCAGATCCAGGAGGATCAGATCGTCGACGGCGTCATCAAGAACCTCACGGACTACGGCGCGTTCATCGACCTCGGCGGCATCGACGGCCTGCTCCACGTGACCGACATGTCGTGGGGCCGCGTCAATCACCCGTCGGAGCTCTTCCAGGTGGGTGAGGAGATCAAGGTCAAGGTGCTCAAGTTCGACCAGGAGACGGAGCGCGTTTCGCTCGGTCTCAAGCAGATCCAGCCGGATCCGTGGGTCGATGCGAGCATGCGCTACCCGATCGGGAAGCGCGTGTCGGGCAAGGTCGTGGCGCTCACCGACTACGGTGCGTTCCTCGAACTCGAGGCCGGCATCGAGGGCCTGATCCACGTCTCGGAGATGAGCTGGACCAAGCGGGTGAAGCACCCGTCCAAGGTCGTCTCGCAGAACGACGTGGTCGAGGCCGTGGTGCTCGACGTGGACGAGAGCAACCGCAAGATCTCCCTCGGCATGAAGCAGATCGAGGAGAACCCGTGGGACGTCATCGAGGAGAAGTACCCGGTCGGGACGCACGTCTCGGGCCAGGTGCGGAACATCACCAACTTCGGCGTCTTCGTGGGCCTCGAAGAGGGCATCGATGGCCTCGTGCACGTCTCGGACATCTCGTGGACAGAGCAGATCAAGCACCCGAGCGAGAAGTTCCAGAAGGGCGATGAGCTCTCCGCCGTCGTGCTGAAGATCGACAAGGACAACGAGAAGTTCTCCCTGGGGATCAAGCAGCTCGAGGCCAACCCGTGGAACGACATCCAGAAGCGGTACCCGATGGGGACCGAGATTCAGGGCGAGGTCACGAACGTCACCGACTTCGGTGCCTTCGTGAAGCTCGAAGAGGGCATCGAGGGGCTGATCTACAGCTCCGAGCTGTCCGCAGAGCCCGTGGAGAAGCCGACGGATGTCGTGACCGCCGGGGAGACCGTGACGGCGCTGATCACGAAGGTGGACCCGGGGGAGCAGAAGATCTCCCTGTCCATCCGGGCGCTGACCGACAAGGCCGAACGTGCGGCCCTGAAGAAGGTGGCCAAGGAGCAGAGCCGTCAGCAGACGGCGACGCTCGGCGATCTCCTCAAGGAGAAGATGGCCGAGAAGGAGGCCGAAACCTCGGGCGACGAGTGACGTCGCCCGGCGTCGCTCGCGGCCGCAGGGCTGCGAGTGACGCCGGGTGTTCTCGGGGGCGGGTGCCAGCCTCGAGAACACCGGAACGTTTGGGGGGTGGCACCCAATGGCGCGCCCGGCAACAGCCGGGGCGGTAGGGGAGACCGATGACGAAGAGTGGGCTGATCGAGAAGGTCGCGGAGCAGACCCCGCACATCTCGAAGAAGGACACCGAGGTCGTCGTCAATACCATCTTCGACTCCATGACCGAGGCGTTGAAGACGGGCGAGCGGATCGAGATCCGGGGCTTTGGCAGTTTCCAGGTCAAGATTCGTGAGGCCCGGGAGGGGCGGAACCCGAAGACCGGGGAAGAAGTGCACATCCCCGCGAAGCGGACGCCGTTCTTCAAGGTCGGCAAGGAGCTGAAGGAGATGGTGGACTCGAGCGTCTCGGATGGCGGGAGCCCGGATCTCTCCTAGGCTGACGTTCGAACCCCAAGGCGCTCGAGGAATCTTATGCGGATCGTCCGTCGTCTGTTCGTGCTGGCCTTCTTCGTGGGGATCATGGTCCTCGGGTGGAGCTTCGCCTCGCGAAACGCCGACCCGGTGGTCGTGAACTACGTTGCGGGCGAATTCACCAACGTGCCCTTGTGGGCGGTGATCCTGATCGCCTTCGGCTCGGGCGCTCTGGTGGCGGGCTTCCTGTCGCTATTCGAGTTGACCAAGCAGGGCCTCGTTGCGCGGCGCTACCGCAAGACGGCCGAGGGCCTCGAGACCGAGATCCACCAGATGCGAAACCTGCCGCTCGTGGCCAGCGACGACTCCGGTGCGGCGGCCGAGAGCCCGGCGGCTCTCGAGAACGAGCGGAGCGGGTAAGCCAGATGCCGTGGTGGAAGCGCGCGTTCGATCGGCCGCGCGCCCCGAAGACCTCCGATGCGGCGGTCCGGCAGGCGCTCTACGCGCTGCTGGACCACGATCTCGACACGGCGCAGGAGCTGCTGGCGCGCGCCGCCCAGCTCGACCCCGACGAACTCGATGCCTACCTGATGCTGGGCCGTCTCTACCGCGATCGCGGTGAGATCGGCCGCGCGATCCGCGTCCACCAGAATCTCCTGCTTCGGCCCGAGCTCGGCCAGGAACGCGGCGCCGAGGTGCTGCGCGAGCTGGCTTCGGACTTCCGGGCCGGCGGCTTCCTGCGGCGCGCGATCGCCTCGTTCGAAGAGGTGCTCTCCCGGACGCCGAAGGACGCACGCTCCTTGCGGGAGCTGGCGAGCCTCCTGGCCACGGCACAGGACCATGAGCGTGCGATCGAGATCGAGCGCCGCCTGGCCAAGGTCGAAGGCCGCGACGCGGCCCCCCGGGAGTCGGAGCTGCACCTCGAACTCGCGCGCAGCGCGGAGGCGGAAGGGCGCGCGGGGGACGCGCGGAAGGCGCTGAAGCGCGCGACGAAGCGCAACCCGAAGAACGTCGAGGCCTGGGTCCTCCTGGGGCGGATCGAGACGGCGGAGAAGCGCACGCGTCAGGCCCTCTCCGCCTGGCGCAAGGTTCCGGAGGTCGACCGCTGCGCCGGGCCGCGGGTCTACCCGGAACTCGCTGCCGGGTATGCGGCCTTGGGCAAGGAACGCGACTACGAGAAGTATCTTGCCCTGCGGATCGAGGGCGACGCGAACGACAGCGACGCTCGGCTCGCTCTGGCAACGAGCCTCTCGGCGCGAGGTGAGACCGACGCGGCGTTGGACGAGATCCGCCGCGTCCTGGCCCACGATGGGTCCGACCTCGAAGCCCACGCAGCGCTCGGCCGTACGCTCGTCGAGGCAGGGCGCGAGGGCGAGGCCCTGAAGGCCTACGCGGAGCTGCTGGCCGTGTTGGAACGTCCGCCCGGCACACCGCCCCCTGCGGGCCTCGAGTGAGCGCGGCGCGCTCTGCCCTCGAGACGCCGATGATGCGCCAGTTCCTGGCGATCAAGGCCGACCACCCCGACGCGATCTTGATGTACCGAATGGGCGACTTCTACGAGATGTTCATGGACGACGCCGAGCGCGCGTCGGCGATCCTCGACATCACACTCACGACCCGCGACAAGGGGAAGGCCGACGCCGTCCCGATGTGCGGGATCCCCGTCCACAGTGTCGACGGCTACGTGAAGCGGCTCACCGATGCGGGCTGTCGCGTGGCCATCTGCGAGCAGGTGGAAGACCCGCGCAAAACGAAGAAGATCGTCAAGCGCGAGGTGGTGGAGGTCGTGACTCCGGGCCTCGTCGGCGACCCCGAGGCCCTCGATGGGCGCCAGGAGGTCGCGCTGGTGGCGCTCTATCCGTGCGGCGCCGAGGGCGAGGCGGGCCTCTCGGCCCTCGACGTCTCGACGGGCGACTTTCGCGCGGCGCGAGTTCCGGGCGGCCGCCCGGGGGCGCTGCCGCCCGCGCTGATCGAAGAACTCGAGCGGATCGGGCCGCGCGAGGTGTTGCTGCCCGAAGGGAGCACACCGGAACTCGAGGCGACGCTCGAACTCCATCTCCCGGAGGTCGCACGGACGCGGTTGCCCGAGGCCCGCTTCGACCCCGGTCCCGTTGCAGAGCACGCGGAGGGTCTGCGGGCAGACGATCGGGACCCGGGCGCCCGCGCTGCCGCAGCGCTCCTTGCCTACCTGGTCGCGAACCAACCCTTCGCGCTCCACCAGACGCGACGCCTGCGCCGCTATGCGCTCTCGGATGCGATG
This sequence comes from Deltaproteobacteria bacterium, assembly GCA_019311105.1. Lineage (GTDB taxonomy): Bacteria > Myxococcota_A > UBA9160 > UBA9160 > JAFDDA01 > JAFDDA01. The sequence continues at coordinate 18,253 of JAFDDA010000008.1, read as the reverse complement.
GTTCTCGACGCCGCCACGCGTCAGCACCTCGAACTGTTCGAGAGCAGCGAGGATCGGACCCGCCGGGGCACCTTGATCGCCACCCTCGATCGCACCGCCTCGGCACCCGGAGCCCGGCGACTCGCCCGCTGGATCGCCTACCCGTTGATCGAACCCTCGAGCATCGCCGCGCGGCAGGACGGCGTGGCCTGGCTGGCCGATCACGACCGGCTGCGAGCCCGGCTGCACAAAGCCCTCGGCGGGGTCCGCGACCCCGAACGTCTCTTCGCCAAGGCGGGACGTCCGGGGGCTACCCCTCGAGATCTCGCCGCTCTGCGCGAGTCGCTCTCGGCTCTGCCCGACGTCGCGGAGGCGCTGGCCCCCGACGATCCCGACACACTCCCGGGCGCCGCGGTGGGGCGGCCCGACGCGCTTGCGCCGCCCGAGCCCGTGCCTGATGTCGTCGGTCTGCTGTCGGAAGCGATCGTGGACGACCCGCCGGCCCTGCTGCGTGGCTCACGCGGAGCGGGCGAGACGGGCTATATCCGCGCCGGGTTCCGGCCCGAACTCGACGTGTTGCGGGATGGGGCGAAGAAGGGTCGGGAGACGATCGCCGGGCTCGAAGCCCGCGAGCGCGAGCGCACCGGGATCCCGACGTTGAAGATGCGCTTCCACCCTGTCCATGGCTACGCGATCGAGGTCACGAAGGCCCATCTCGCGCGAACGCCGGAGAACTACGAGCGCAAGCAGACCCTCGCCAATGCCGAGCGTTTCACGACGGTCGAACTCCGTGAGATCGAGAGCACGGTGCTCGGTGCGAACGACCGCGCCGCAGCCCTCGAACGCGAGATCTTCGAAGACGTCCGCAACCAGGTTCTGGGCCACGGCGCCGCGATCCTGGCTGCGGCGGATGCGGTCGGTTCGGTGGATGCGCTCGCCTCCCTGGCCGAGGTGGCCCGGGAGGGGGGCTGGGTGCGGCCCGTGGTCGACGGCGAGAGCGCGATCGAGATCACGGCGGGGCGGCACCCGGTCATCGAGCCCCTGCTCCTCGCCGAAGGCGGCGATGGGTTCGTCCCGAACGACACGTCCCTCGATCCGGAGGCGACGACACTCTGGATCCTCACCGGGCCGAACATGTCGGGCAAGAGCACCTACCTGCGACAGGTCGCGTTGATCGTGCTGCTCGCTCAGATGGGCTCCTTCGTCCCGGCCGACGCCGCCCGCATCGGGATCGTCGACCGCGTCTTCACGCGCGTCGGTGCCTCCGATCGGTTGGCGCGTGGCGAGTCGACCTTCATGGTCGAGATGCGAGAAGCTGCGGAAATCCTTTCGCTCGCCTCGCAACGCAGCCTCGTGATCCTCGACGAGATCGGCCGCGGAACGAGCACATTCGACGGCCTGTCGATTGCCTGGTCGGTGGCGGAGTATCTCCACGACACGCCGGGCCTCCGGCCGCGGACCCTCTTCGCGACGCACTATCACGAGCTCACCGACCTAGCGGCCACCAAGGAACACGTCGGCAACGCCCACTTCGAGGTCCGGGAGTGGAAGGACGAGGTGGTATTCCTGCGACGCCTGGCGGAAGGGGGCGCGAGCCGTTCCTACGGGATCCAGGTCGCGCGGCTTGCCGGGCTGCCGGATGCCGTGATCCGTCGCGCGCGCGAGATCCTCGCGAACCTCGAGTCCGGCGAGTTCGACGGGGAGGGCCGGCCGCGGCTGGCCTCGGGCGCCGCGCCCGGCGATGGGCAGCTCGGTCTGTTCGGCGGGGGTACGCCCCGCGACCCCGAGGAGGAGGCCGTGCTCGCGGCCCTGCGTTCTCTCGACCCGGATGAGACGACACCTCGGGAGGCCCTCTCCCTGCTCGCGAGTTTGCGCGAGCGGCTCGGGCGAGAAGAGGCATGAGCACGCGGCCGGTCATCGGGCAGCACCTTGCCGCCCACATCGACGCGGATGCCTGGGTGTCGGCGATCCGCGGCTATATCGACCACGTCCGCGAGTACCTGCATTCGCTGCACGGCGAGAAGTCCGCCGCGCGCGTCGTGAATGCAGCGCATTCCGATCTGATCGACGAGCTCATCCGAGCGCTCTACGACCGCGCCGTCGACGTCGCCGGCGAGCGAACGCGCCGCCGCGGCGACGCGCTCTCGGTGCTCGCCGTCGGGGGCTATGCGCGCCAGGAGATGGCGATCTATTCGGACATCGATCTCCTCTTCCTGCACGCCCGCCGGCCGACGCCCTGGGCCAAGACGATCTGCGAAAAGATGCAGTATTGGCTGTGGGATTCTGGGCTTCAGGTGGGCAGTGCAACGCGGGACGCTCGCGAGACTCGCCGCATGGCGACCCAAGACGGTACGGTCCGCACGGCGCTGCTGGACGCGCGTGTGCTTGCCGGCGAGGCCCAGATCGGCGACGTCCTGCGCGAGAAGGTCCGCAAGGACGTGGGAAAGCACGCGGCAAGCCTGATCCAGGCCCGCATGGACGAGATCCGCGACCGGCATGCTCGGTACGAAGAATCGATCTACCTCCTCCAGCCAAATCTGAAGGAAGGGGCCGGCGGCCTGCGCGACTACCACGCGGCCTGCTGGGCGACGGTCGCTGCGTTCGGCACCGAGGGGAGCCTCGAAGCGCTGGCTCGCCTGAAGCTTCTCACTGACGCCGAGGAGCACGACTACCGCGAGGCCCTCGACTTCATGTGGCGCGTCCGCAACGAACTCCACATCGTGTCGGGCCGCAAGCATGACCAGATGAGCTTCGAGCTCCAGGATCGGATCGCCCGGGAGTGGGGCTACGTCGACGATGAACGGGCGTTGCCGGTCGAGCGCTTCATGCAGGATTACTACCGCCACGTTCGCGTGGTGCGGAACCTCTCGGAGTTGGTGCTCGGCCAGTGTCTCGCCAAGGCCCGCGGCCCGCGGGCCCGGCGCGTGAGCCGCGAAGCGGGGGACGGCTTCCGCATCGTGGAGGGGCATCTCGAGATCCCGAGCCTGGAGCACCTGCGCGAAAAGCCCGCCCGGCTGCTGTCCGCGTTCTTCGTCGCCCAGCAGGAGGACGTCGCGCTCTCGCGCACGGCCCAACGATTCGTGCGCGAATCCCTCGACCTGGTGGACGAGGCCTACTGCTCGCACCCCGAGAACACGGCCCAGTTCCTTGCCATCCTCGAAGCCGAGCACCGGGTGATGCGCACGCTCATGATCATGAACGAGGTGGGCCTGCTCGGCGCGTTCCTGCCCGAGTGGCAGCACATTGTGTGCCGCTGGCAGCAGGTCCTCTATCACACCTACACCGTGGACGTGCACAGCATCTTCCTCGTCGAGGAGCTGCGTCGCCTGTGGAAGAACGAGTACCGCGCCTTCGTTCCCGACCTGACCGCGCTCGTGCAGAACGAAGTGCCGGACAAGGCCGTCCTCTACCTCGGCTGTCTGCTCCACGACATCGGAAAGGGGCTGGGCGGCGATCATTCCGACAAGGGGTTCGATCGGGCACGCCGGACCGTCGAGCGGCTCGGGCTCTCACCCGTGCGAGCGGCCCGCGTCTGCTACCTCGTGAAGCATCACCTGTTCATGTCGCACGTGGCCCAGCGCCGCGACCTCTCGGACCCGAAGCTCATCGTCGAGTTTGCCCGCCAGGCCGGCGACCGGGAGAACCTGCGAAACCTCTACCTGCTCACCTTCGCCGACATCCGCGCCTCGTCGCCCAAGGCCTGGACCGAGTGGAAGGGGTTCCTGTTGCGTGAGCTCTTCGAACGCACGTCGGAGTATCTCGAAGCCGGCGGCCAGGACCCGCAGCGAGCCTTCGAACAGATCCAGGGCCGGGTCGACGTACGCCGCGACGCAGCCCGCAAGGATCTTCGCTCGGCCGGGGTGGCCGACTCGAGAGTGGACGAGTTCTTCGACGTGATGCCGCAGCGCTACTTCGTCTCGCACACGCCGCGCCAGATCGGGCGCCACGCCATGGTCGTCTTCGGCCTGAAGCCCGGCGAGTTGATGGCGACGGCCGTGCGAGCGATGCGCGGCGACTTCTCGGAGTTCATCGTCTGCACGCAGGACGTACCGCGCCTCTATTCCACCGTCGCGGGCGCCCTCACGGCGGGCGGCATCAACATCCTCGGCTCCCACGTCTACACCACGCGTTCGGGGTTGGCCCTCGAGGTCTACCGGGTCACGACTCCGGCGGGCGGAGAAGAGGAGCAGGAGATCGCCTGGGACTACGTGCGGCGCACCTTGCGCTCGGCCCTCGAGGGCACAGTCGACGTGGGCGAGATGGTGCACCAGCGGCGGAACGTCCTGGGCCAACCGTCGCCGCCGGTGGCGAGCCCGCAGTCGGTGTTGCTGTCGAACTCGGAGTCGGACTTCTACACGATCATCGACGTAGCCGCGAACGACCGGCAAGGCCTGCTCTACGACCTCACCCGGACCGTTGCCGACCTGGGCCACGAGGTCTTCATCTCGAAGGCGGCCACGATCCTCGACCAGGTTACCGACACGTTCTATCTGAAGGATCACAAAGGCAACAAGATCACGGACCCGGCGGAACTGGATCGTCTGGAACGAGCCGTCCAGTCCGTACTGGAGCACTCGCCGGATGCGACGCCGTGAGGCACTGCAGCGGCGCAGGCCCGCACCCGTGAGTCCGCGACTCGCGCGACTGGATGCCTCCGTCGACGCCTTCTTGGCGCATGCCGCGGTCGAGCGGAATCTCTCGCGTCGCACGCTCGAGGCCTACGCCCACGACCTCGCGCGCTTCACGAGCTGGCTCGAAACGCAAAGTGTGGGAAAGCTGGCCGACCTCGAGCGGCGCCACGTCACGGGTTTCGTCCAGCACCTCGAACGCGAAGGCCTCGGCCCGCGCAGTCGCGCCCGGGCGTTGGTGGCCGTCCGACGTTTCGTACAGCATGGCGCGCGAAACGGGGAGTGCGTCGTCGACCCGCTCGACGGTGTCGAGACACCCCGCTTCCCCAAGCCGCTGCCCCGCATCCTGCGGCCCGACGAGACCCAGGCCCTGCTCGATGCCGCCGACCCGGACGACCCTCTCGGCTGCAGAGATCGGGCCATGCTGGAGCTGCTCTACGGTTCGGGCCTGCGCGTCAGCGAGCTCGTCTCGCTCCCTCTCGCCGGCCTGGATCGGCGGGCCGGCCTGGTCCGCGTGCTCGGGAAGGGCCGCAAGGAGCGGATCGTCCCCGTCGGCGAGCCGGCCCTCGAAGCCCTTGAGCTCTACCTCGCCGAGGCGCGGCCGATCCTTGAGCGCGTGGCCCGGCGCGACACCGACGCGGTCTTCCTCTCGCGCCGTGGGACGGCCATGACGCGTCAGAATTTTTTCGAGCGGCTTCGGGGTCTGGCTCGCGCCGCCGGGATTCCGCGTGAGCGGGTTTCGCCGCACGTTTTGCGACACGCGTTTGCGACCGATCTCCTCGAAGGGGGCGCCGATCTGCGCGCCGTCCAGGAGATGCTCGGCCACGCCGACCTCTCGACCACCGAGATCTACACTCACGTGAGTCGCAAGCGCCTCCGCGAAACCGTGGAGACGCGGCACCCGCGGGGTGGCGGGCGCAAGCGCAAGAAGGCTTCGACGCCTGCGGCGAAGAAGCCGCCGGCATGAGCGGGCATCGCGCGCTGGAGCGCACGAGATCCATCGACCCCGCGAGTCCCAGGTGAACGAGCCGACCCTGGCGGAAGCGCTCTCGGCGCTCCCGCCGCCGACTCGGCCGCTCGTGGATGCGGTCCTGAAGGTGGCGCGGGCCGAGAAGATCGCGGTCTTCCTCGTGGGCGGGCCCGTTCGCGACCATCTGCTCGGCCTGCCGATCCGCGATGTCGACCTCCTGATCGTCCCGACCGAGGACCGCTCCGCTGCCTGGCTGGCCGAGCGCGCGGCGCCCGACGGTGTGCCCGTCGTCAGCCACGGCCGCTTCGGCACTGTGGCGGTCGGGAAGGGCGAGGGCAAGATCGACCTCGCCACCGTGCGCAGCGAGACCTACGCGCACCCCGGGGCGCTCCCGGTCGTGGCGCCGGGAAGTCTGGAGACGGACCTCGCGCGGCGGGACTTCACCGTGAACTCCCTGGCCTTGCCGCTGTCGCCTGCGGCGCGGCGCCGACACTCGGGGCTGATCGACCCCCAGGGTGGGCTCGCGGACCTCCACGAGAAGGTTCTGCGTGTGCACCATGCCCGAAGCTTCTGCGACGACCCGACGCGCGCCCTGCGCGCCGCGCGGCTCGCGCCGCGTCTCGGCTTCTCCCTCACGCGCGGCAGCCGTACGGCTCTGCGCGACTCCCTGCGCGAGGGCGCTTTTGGTCGCGTGAGCGGCGACCGCCTGCGACACGAACTCGAGAAGACGTTCCTCGATGCCCGGCTGCACGTGAACCCCGCCGATGCGTTGCGGCGCCTGTCGAGCTGGCACGTGCTCGCCGCCCTCGAGCCGGGGCTCGAACTCCGAGCCGAAGCCGTCACGCCGTTGCGTCGCCTGGGGCGTGCCCTAGCGGAGCCGCCGTTTCCGATCCGGGCGCGCGCCGTGCTCGCCGGGCTCGCCCTTTGGCTCGGGCCGCTCCCGGCCGGCCTGCGCCGCCGAGCGGCGAGCCGGTTCGGCATCCGCGGCGATGCAATCACGCGGCTCGGCGAGTTCCCGGCCGCCCGGGACCGTTGGTTGCGCCAGCTCGGCAAGGCGCGCGGCCGGGGTGCGATCGATGCCGTCCTCGGGCCGGTGCCCGACGAAGAGCTGCTGGCCCTTCATGCAAGCGCTCCCCCGGCGATGGCTCGCCGGGTCGCCCGCTGGGCTGCCGAGGACCGCCGTCGCCGCGTGCCCGTAGACGGCCGCGATCTCGTGGCCGCGGGGCTTTCCGGCCCGGCCGTGGGTCGAGCGCTTTCGCGAGTCCGGACGGCGTTCCTCGACGGGGAGGTCGAGTCGCGGGAGGCGGCCCTGGCCCTGGTCGGTGAACTGGCCCGGCGTGCCCGGGGACGAAAGCCGCAGGCGGCCCGGGGAGGCAAGCGTCGATCGTCCAGGCCCCGGCCGGGGAAGCCGAAAAAGAGCTAGGACTGGGGCCAGAATCCCACCTCCGAGCTTGATTCACCCCCGGGGATTGCCCATAGTCGTCTCACCTCCCCCCCATTTGAAAAGCTCATCCTCGGAGAGCACATGGAGACCCCGAGTCAGGGAATCCCGATGCCGGCAGACCTCGTGCCGCCGGTCGCCACGCCGACACCGTATGCGGTGAAGCTGCCCATCTTCGAAGGGCCGCTCGATCTCTTGTTGCAACTCACCCGGTTGAACGAAGTCGAGATCACCGACATTCCGATCGCGCGCGTCTGCGAGCAGTACCTCGGGTACCTCGACCTCATGCGCGAGCTCAACATCGACGTGGCCAGCGAGTACCTCGTGATGGCCGCGACCCTTGCGTGGATCAAGTCGCAGATGTTGCTTCCGATCGAACTCGAGGACGACGGCGAGGAGGGCATCGACCCGCGCGCCGAACTCGTGCGCAGGCTGCTCGACTATCAGCGCTACAAGGAAGTGGCCGACACACTCGGGGATCGCCACCGACTCGGCCGCGATGTCTTCCCAGCCAGCCCCACCCAGCCGGATCGACCCCCCGAAGAGGACCGTGAGATCACCGTCGATCTCACGTCGCTGCTCGGCGCCTTGCGGGATGTCCTGCGTTCGGCCCCGGCCTCGGGGGCGGCCCACGAGCTCTTCAGCGAGCCGATCACCGTGCGAGAGCGCATGGTCGTCGTCATGGATCAACTCGAGGGCGCCGCCCCGGTGGAGTTCATGGCCCTGCTGTGCGATGCGGGCGACACCCGGGAACTGACCAAGGGGATCATCGTCGCGACCTTTCTCGCGGTCCTCGAACTCGCTCGCCTCGGTGTCCTGCGGCTCTATCAGGGGCGCACCGACGCGGGTGCGCCCGAGGGCCCGATCCACGTGCGGGGCCGGGACGGCGAGCTCGAATCAGATTGGACCACGCGTATTTCGGAGTACATGTAGGGATGACGACGGAGAAGGGGACCCGCTGCCATGGATCGTGACGCGAAACGCCGGCTGATCGAGGCCTTGATCCTCGCCTCACCGGAGCCGATCTCTGCCGTGCGTCTCGCCGACCTCGTTCCGCGGGGCAAGCCGGGCCTGGTCAGCGAGCTGGTCCGCGAGCTGAACGAATTCTACGAACAGAACGAGCGCGGCTTCGAGATCTGGGAGGTCGCCGGCGGGTTCCAGCTCCGGACGCGGGCCGACCTCGCGAACTACGTCCAGCAGATGCACGAGCAACGGCCGGCGCGTCTTTCGCGCGCGGCGCTCGAGACGCTCGCGATCGTGGCCTACCGCCAGCCCGTGACCCGCGCCGAGGTCGAGCACGTGCGCGGTGTCGACGTCGGGCCGATCCTTCGCGGCCTGACGGAGCGGAAGCTCGTCCGCATTGCCGGCCATCGCGACGTGCCCGGTCGTCCGATCCTCTATGCGACCAGCAAGCGCTTCCTCGAGGTCTTCGGCCTGCCGAGCCTGCGCGACCTGCCGACGCTGCGGGACATGGAGGAACTGCTCGGCGAGGAAGGCCTCGCAGCCGGCGACGCGCGGCTCAGCTCGGTGGGCGGCGAAGAGGCCGGCGCCGTGCTGCCCGTGGGCTCCGTGGCGACGGACGAAGCGCGCGACCCGACGGCCGAGGACCCCGAGCCCGTGGAGGCGGCGCCCCCGGGCGGTCTTCACTAGGCCTGGGACGGGCCGAAACCGGACATTCGCGAACGACTCCAGAAGATCCTCGCCGCCGCCGGCGTGGGCTCTCGCCGGCACTGCGAGAGTTTGATCCGGGCGGGCCGCGTCGCCGTCAACGGTGCCGTTGCGAGCATCGGCGACAGTGCGGACGGCGAGGCGGACCATGTCACCCTGGACGGCCGCCCGGTTCGCGCCGAACGACACGTCTACTGGATGCTCAACAAGCCGAGGGGCGTGCTGACGACCGCCCGCGACCCCGAAGGTCGGCGCACGGTCATGGACCTCGTTCCCGAGCGGAAGGTGCGGCTCTACCCGGTGGGGCGGCTCGATCGCGACACCGAGGGCCTGCTGCTCGTGACCAACGACGGCGAGCTTGCCCAGGCGCTGCTCCACCCCTCGCGCGAGAGCCCTCGCGTCTATCGCGTCGTCGTGAAGGGGCGGTTGTCCGAAGGCTCGATTCGCAAGCTCGAGAAGGGGCTCCGGCTCGAGACGGGCGTCCGGACTTCACCGGCCACGGTGGGTCGCCCCCACTTCGAGGCGCGTCATGACCGAACCACCTTCACGCTGACCCTGATCGAAGGCCGCAAGCGCCAGATCCGTCTCTCGATGAAAGCGCTGGGGCATTCCGTGCTTCAACTCGTGCGCACGCGAATGGGCCCGCTCGTGTTGGGGGAGTTGCCCGGCGGTCAGGCCCGCCGCCTCACGCCCACCGAGGAAGGTAAGCTCCAGGCCCACGCTCGGCGTCAGGGCGCGCCGAAGGGGAAGGGGCCTTCCAAGCCCGGCTCGGGCGGCGGCGGAAAGCCCGTCAGGGCTGGAGGAGGATCTCGATCCGGCGGTCGTTCCAGTAGAGGTCGAAGCGCTCGCTGAGATCCATCTGGCTTGGCAGGACGACGTAGCCGAGGGCCACGCCCTCGGTGGGGAGTTCGCCCGCACCGCCTTCGAGGAAGCCGAACTGGAGGGAGTCGTCCGGCGTCGGGCTGAACGTCTCGTGGCCCTGGACGAACGTGAAGTTCGGATGGAAGACGTCGGGTTGATGGGCGAGCACCGTGAAGAGCAGCACGCCGCCGCCGCCGCGGGGCACGCTCTCGCGGAAGCGCGCCTCGAAGGCTGCCGACCACGCGATGGAGACCTCGAGTGCGGCGTCACCGCGCGCGTCCTCTTTCACGAAGCGTCCGGGCGCGGTGCGTTGGGAGAGCTCGACGATCAGGAAGAGATCCCGGACCTCGTCCTGAGAGAGTGTGAGCGTCGCCGGGGGCGGCTCGGGCGCCCGGGCCCACGCGGGCGGCGCTCCGGCGACGCCTGGGCGCGCTCCGGTTGCACCGGCGGACCCGAAGGCGCCGCGAGGCTCGATGGGGCTCGTTCCGACCGCCGGGGGTGCGGAGGCCGAGCCGTGGGTCTGCAGCTCGCGCACGCGGCGCGCGGAATCGATCAGGTTGTAGGGGTTGTTCGGATTCGCGCCTTCACGATAGACCTGCCAGTTGTAGGGCCGCGGCAGATACTCGGGCCGGACGGGCGGGATGTCGCTCGGGGCGACCTCCTTCGCCGCGCGGCACGGGATCCGGGCGCGGTCATGGACGATGAAGATGCTCCCGTCCGGGCAGACACCGCTGATCGATGCCGCCGTGGCGGGCAGAGGCGAGAGCAGGAGCAGGAGTGCGGTGATCGACAATCGCATGGGGGCTCCGTGGGTCATCGGGGGAAGGTCACGTAGACGTCGGGTCATCGGGGGAAGGTCACGTAGACGTCGGGTCATCGGGGGAAGGTCACGTAGACCTGGGTGTAGAAGAGCGCCCCGTCGGCGCGGCGGGCGATGCCGACGCCGGTGGCATTGAAGGCCGGAGCGACGAGGTTGTCGTGGTGGTCCGGGGATGCCAGCCAGCCTTGGAAGATCTCCGCATTCGGGTTCGAGCGGCTCGTCATGCCGACGTTCTCCCCAGCGAGCGAGAAGTGCGAGACGCCCCCGGCGTGGATGCGGTCCACCGGATTCGCCCCCTCCGGCGTGTCGTGGGAGAAGAAGCCGCGGCGCGCCATGTCGGCGCTGTGATTTCGGGCCACAGCGTCGAGAGCCGGGACACGAACCAAGGCGACGAGGTTCCGGTTCTGCCGCCATGCGCTGACGGTCTGGGCGAGCTCCGCCTCCAGCGGTCCGAGGCCGGAGATGTCGCCGGAGAGGCCTGCTCCCGGCCCGCCCGAGAAACCCGTCGAGGCCTCCCTGGCCGGGCCTTCGCGCGGCGTGTCGCCGCGTGCACCGATCGGCGTCAGCAACACGATCGCGAGCCAGAAGCCGATCAGGAAGCCGAGAGCCTGAGGGAGGTTCGCCGGCATGGCTAGCGGATCATCTCGCGACGTCGAAGCTTGCCTTCCTGGTAGAAGGACTGGACATCCATGACGTCGTCGCGGTTCGTGTCTTCTTCGCGTCGGGCGATGCGCTCGTCGGCGTCGAAGTGGGTCACGCGATCGGGTCGGCCGTTGCCATCGCGGTCTTCCTCTTCCCGAACGAGTCGGCCGTCTTCGAAGAAGGACATGTGGTCTCGGAACCCGTCGCCATCGCTGTCCTGCTCGTGGCGCAGGAGTTGGCCGGCGGCGTAGAAGCTCCACGTGTCGATCTCGCCGTCGCCGTCGGTGTCGGCCTTTCGCCGCGCGACGCGGCCGGCCTTGTACTCGGTGAAGGTGTCCATCCGGCCGTCGGCGTCGGTGTCCTCTTCGTCGGTGGCGGGCTCTCGCGTGCCGGCAACGAAGCGGACCGTGCGTTCGGGGCGGCCGTCGCCGTCGTCGTCCGTAGCCTCGGCCGTCACGTCGCGGCCGGTCCGATAGATCCACTGGTCCGCTCGGCCATCCGCGTCGCGGTCGACCGATTCATAGAGCTGCTCGAGAGCAGGCGGCGGGGCCTGGCGCTGCGCTGCGGGCGCTGATGCGAGGGTGGGAGTGACCGGTGCGGGCGTGGAAGCCATGCCCAGTCGGAGGGCGGCAAGTTCTGCCGCGATGCTGGGACGGCCCGCGCCCGAAGGGGCCGGCGTTGCGACGTGGCGAGGGGCCACGGGCGGTGCGTAGGCCGGCGCGGACGGCTGCCGGGGCTCGCTCGGGCCCTGTTGGGAGAGTTCGTTCGCCATGCCCTCGAGGAGAGCCTGCTCACGCTGGGCTTCGAGCTCTTCACGGGTCGGCGGCGCTTGAGGCGGAGGGCCGCTGATCTGGACCGTCGGGTCGGGCGGGCCCGTCATGGCCTGATGGGCCTTCTTGAAAGGGTAGGCCGCGACGAGGAAGGGCAGCTTGATGGCCTTCGCCCAGGCCGGCTCGTTGTTGACCTTCTGGTGCTTCTCGATGTCCTGGGAGGTTCCGCCGATCATCACCATCCCACCGCCCCCGGACGGGCCGGCACCGGCGCCACTGGAACTCGAACTCCCCGAGCCTGGCGTGCCGGGCTGGTTGGTGGCGGTCTGAGCCGCCTGGCCGGCGCTCGGGGGCGCGAGCCCACCGTACGGTGTCCGGTTCGGCATGGGGATTCCGCCGCCCGGCATGATGATGGTGGCGGCTACGCCGGTGTCGGTGATCGGGTGGGTGTCGAGATCCCGATCGAACTTGGCGATGCTGCCGCAGCCGAGGAACGCCACGGCCGCGGCGATGCCGAGCAACGTCCGCCATGTCGTCGGTGCGTGTTTCGAACCCTGCATGATCGACCCCCACATGGATTGACCCGGGGTGATCGACTGCAAGAACCGTGCGCGCGCGGACGCGGGGACGGGCGGAAACCGAATCGTCGCACGGAGCGCCGGCATGGCGAATGAGCTGCGCGGAGGCTGCCGGGCGGTTGCACCGGCAACACAGGGTAGTGGCGTACCACGAAGTGGAAGTTGGGGCGCCAGGGCACGCCAACACCGAGGCGGGCGGGGCGCTAGGCCGTGCCCTCGCCGCCGCCGAGGCGATCGATGGCGAGGGTCGCGAGCAGGCCGAGGGCGACCAACGCGAGGGAGGCTCCGGCCTGGCCCGTGCTGGGCTCGAAGCGCACGACGGGCCAGTCTTCGGGCTCGAGCTCGGCGATGCCCGCGGCGTCGAGCGTCTGCGCCTTGACCACGTCGCCCGGCTTCGGCTCAACGCCCTCCTGGAAGGGCCAGAGGCCCACGACGGCCCCGAGCAGGAGGCCGAGGAGCAAGCCGAGGGTCGCCTGCCGCGCGTGGTCGAGCAGCCAGCGGACGAGATTGCTCACCGCGACCACGCCCACGACGATGCCGAACCCGACGGGGACGACCACCTTGGCGGCTTCCATCAGGATCGGCACGTCCATGCCGCGAAGGCCGAGCTTCAAGTCGTCGATGGCCGACAGGATGGGGATGTACTGGCCCAACAGGAGCAGCAGATAGCCGCCGCTGATTCCGGGCAGCACCATGGCGCTCGCGCCGGCGACGCCCGCAAGGAAGAGCAACCCGGGCTGCGCTTCACCGCCGGCGTTCGAGTTGCCCTCGCTCAGCGCCATGGCGATCATCACCGCGAGGCCTACCAACGCGCCCACGGGCACCGCCGGCGTGGCCGGCCGTGCCATGCGCCAGACCAGCGGGACACCGCCGAGAGTCAGTCCAATGAACAGGCTGTACATGATCCAACGCTGATGGACGACCAACTCCTTGGTCGGGCCGGCCAGCAAGACGATGGCCAGGGTCGCCGAGACGGCGATCGTCCCCAGGGTCAGGATTGGCCGCAGTCGGATCCGGAACGTGGAGAGGTCGGCGATCGAGGAGACGAAGGCCTCGTACACACCGGCGGCCAGCAACATGGTGCCGCCGCTCACGCCGGGCACGAGGTTGGCGAGGCCCATGAGGACGCCGCCCAGCACGGGCCGAATGCCCAGGCCGGTTGCGGCTCCGTCGGGTGATTCGGCTTTGCTTTCGGACGTCGCGGGAGTTTGGGTCATGACGGCGCGCTACTGTAGCAGCGTGTGCGGACGGTTTACGCTCGCGAGCCCGGCGGAGACGATCGCGGGGGAATTCGGGCTCAGCGACACCGAGGAGGTGCCGGAGCTCGCACCCCGCTACAACATCGCGCCCACCGAACCGGTGGCCGCGGTGCGGGTCGCTTCCACCGAAGGCGGGGAGGGCCCGCCCGGGCGGCTGCTCGAGACCCGGCGCTGGGGCCTCGTCCCGCATTGGGCGAAGAAGCTCGAAGGCCCGCCGTGGTTCAACGCTCGCGCCGAGGGCCTCACCGAACGGCCGGCCTTCCGCGACGCCTTCCGTCGCCATCGCTGTCTGATCCCCGCCGACGGCTTCTATGAGTGGCAGGCCGTCTCGGGGCGGCGTCAGCCCTTCTATCAACGCCGTCGCGATGGCGCGCCCTTTGCGATGGCGGGCCTCTACGCCACCTGGCGGCCAGAGGAGGGAGAGCCCGTGGCCTCGTGCACGATCGTCACGACCGCGGCGAACCCCTTGCTCGCACCGCTCCACGACCGAATGCCCGCAATCCTCTCGCCCGAGGACTGGGAGGCGTGGCTCGACCCCGATTCGCGGGACACCGACGCGTTGACAGCTCTGCTCGGCCCCGCGGACGACGCCGGGTGGGTCTCCTACGCCGTCGACACCCAGGTCAACCGCGCAAAGAACGATGACGCGAGCAACGTCGAGCCGCTCTTCGATGAGGGCCTTCCGGAAGACATGGGAACATCATGAGTCGAGGGTGGCTGCTGGCCGGCGTCGTGCTGCTCTACGTGATCTCGATCCCGTGGTACCGCTCGCCGGACTCCTCGGTGGAGATCTGGTTCGGCCTGCCCGACTGGGTTGCAGTGGCCCTCGGCTGCTACGTCGGTGCCGCGATTCTGAATGCGCTCGCATGGATGCGCACGGACGTTCCCGAGGCGGAGTCCGCTCCGGATGTCGGTAGTGACGAGGGCGTTTCGTGAGCTTCGGCGAGCTGGGGGTCGCAGCGCTGTGCGTCTACGTCGTGGCGGTGGTCTGCGTGGCGGAGCTCGCACGCCGAGCGCGCCAGGACCTGACGCCAGCCGACCACTTCCTGGCAGGGCGGGGCCTCGGCGCGTTCATTCTCTTCCTCACCCTCTATGCCACGGCGTATAGCGGCAACTCGCTACTCGGATATCCGGGCGAGGCCTACCGGCGCGGCTTCTCGTGGATCATGTCCACGGGTTTTATGATGGCGATCATCGTCGTCTTCCACCTGCTGGCGCCGAAGCTCCGGCCCATCGCCGCGAGCCGCGGGTTCCTCACGCCGGGAGATTGGCTACGCCACCGCTTCGGCGGCGAGCGATGGGGGCGCGCTGTGCTCGCCGGGTGCGCGGTGCTCATGACCTGGGCGTTGGCGAACTTCCTGCTGGCCCAACTGACCGCGATGGGACACGTCACAAGCCAGGTCACCGAGGGGATCATCCCGGCCTGGGCCGGCGTGATCGGTTTGGCGGCGTTGATCCTCGCGTACGAGACGCTCGGTGGCATGCGCGCGGTTGCGTGGACCGACGCGGCCCAGAGCATCTTGATGCTGTTCGGGCTCGGGGCGCTGCTCGTCTGGGTACTC
This sequence comes from Deltaproteobacteria bacterium, assembly GCA_019311105.1. Lineage (GTDB taxonomy): Bacteria > Myxococcota_A > UBA9160 > UBA9160 > JAFDDA01 > JAFDDA01. The sequence continues at coordinate 3,075 of JAFDDA010000008.1, read as the reverse complement.
GGCGATTCGGGGGGGCTCGAGGCCACCACGCGCGCGATCGTCGAGATGCGACCCGAGGCCGTCGCCGTCCCCGACCTTCGCGAAAAGGCGAACTGGGTCAGCACGATCGTGCTGCTCGGACTCGCGAGCGTGGTCTACCCCCAGGCGATCCAACGAATCTATGCGGCTCGGAGCGGCAAGGACCTCGCGCGTTCCTTTGCATGGATGAGCTTCATGCCTCTGGTCACGACCACCGTGGTCTTCCTGATCGGCATCGCCGCGATCCCGCGCCTGGCGGGCCTCGACGGCGTGGGGGCCGATACGGTCATGCCGAAGCTCCTCGCGCAGTGGGCGGCCGAGGGCCCAGGCTCCGCCTTGCTCGCGGCGCTCGTCTTCGTGGGTGCACTCGCCGCCATCATGTCGACCGCCGACTCGGTGCTGCTTTCGCTCTCCTCCATCGTCGCGATCGACCTGCTCGGTCGCCCGGCCCACGACGCCGAGACGACACGGCTCGGCAAACGCATCTCGACGGCGATCATGGCGGGCATGGTGATCCTCGCGCTCACGCCGCGCCTGACCCTCTGGCGCTTGATCGAGCTGAAGATGGAGCTTCTCATCCAGTGCGTCCCGGCCTTCCTGATCGCCCTGCATTGGAAGCGTCTGCGCGCAGGGCCGACCTTCGTGGGCATCGTGCTGGGGGCATGCCTGGCCGGGGGCGCCGCGCTCCTCGGGACGAAGCGGATCGAGGGCGTCCACGTCGGCGTGATCGGGCTGGCGCTGAACGCCCTGGTGGCCGTCCTCGGCTCGCTTTGGATGGGTCAGGCGGCCCGGGCGGGCAACGCCGGGACGGCCACGCCCAGCGCCTCGGCGAGGTAGGGCAGCACCTCTTCGGCCAGGACGACGTCGGGCGCGAGCCGCTTCGAGAGGCCCTCGGCGGTCATGATCGCCAGATTGACCAACGTCATGTGGGCGCGGGCCTGGACTCGATGGCGGCGCAGGATGTCGAAGATGCGCCCGATCTCCGCCGAGACCTGGAGGTGGGCGAGCCCTTTCACGCGCACGCCCTCGACGAAGGCCGACATCTCGCGCTCGTACTGCGGGTAGTCACGGGTCTGGGGGTTCGGGGACTCGTCGTAGAAGGTCTTGGCAACGGTCGGGCCATCCCCGGTCGCGAGGGCGAAGAGCAGCCGCGCCGTCGCCAGCCGGTCATGGTCGTCGATCTCGCCGACGAGCCCCAGGTCGAGCGCGACGATTCGCCCGGGAGCGAGGAAGCGAAGGTTCCCCGGGTGAAGGTCGGCATGGACGAAGCCGTGTTGGAAGATCATCCGGCACACGCCGCGCAGGCCGCAGCGAACGATCCGGTCGACGTCGATGTCGTGGGCTTCGAGTTCGGCTTCCGGGATGCCTTCAATGAACTCCATGGTCAGCACGCCCGCCGCGCAGGCCTCTGGGAAAACCCCGGGGAACTCGATGTCCGGGTCGGCCGCGAAATCGCGCGTGAACCTGAGGTTGTTGGCCAGCTCCTTTTCGAAGTCGATCTGGTCCTCGACTGCGTCGCAGAAAGTGCGGATGGCGCTTTCGAGGGCCACGAGCCGCAGGGTCGGGACGAGTCGCTCGAACCCCCGTGCGACGAAGAGCAGGATCGAGCGGTCGAGTCGGACTTTCTCCGTGATGTCGGGCCGCCGGACCTTCACCGCGACGTCGGCTCCGTTCGCTCGCAACGTAGCCCGGTGGACCTGGGCGACCGAGGCGGCCGCCACCGGAACGGGGTCGAAATCCTGATAGATCGCCTCGAGGGGCTCGCCGAGCTCGATTTCGATGCAGCGTCGCACGTCTGAAAAAGGAAAGGGCGGCACGCGATCCTGGAGAGTCGTGAGTTCGGCCACGAGGCCCGGCGGGAGCAAGTCCGCTCGGGTGGACGCCACCTGGCCCACCTTGATGAACGTGGCACCGAGTTCGGTGCATAGCCGGACGAGCCCGCGACCGGCGGCGCGCGACAGGCGCTGGCCGCGTACGCTTTGGCCCCGTCCGTCCGGTGCGGGGCGCATGAGTGCGGCGAAGGTCACGCCAACTCCGACGGCCCCCGCCCGCAGCATCTGGCCCCCTCGCCGCAAGACGCGACCCAGGTGTTGGCGGCGTCGTCGGGACGGCTCGGCCTTTGCGGGAGCAGCAGCGTTGGGCTTCGAGGGCACGGTCACGGCGCAGCAGGGTACCCCGGCCGGGGCGGGGGCGGCTATGGTAGGCAGCATCGAGCCGCCCGCGCTCTGCGGCGCCGCTCGATACGGAGGGCCCATGGAGCTTCCCAAGCAAGGCATCCCCAAGGACGAACTGCTCGCCGACATGAAGGCGCGCAAGGAAAACGATGCGGACTGGCGTGCCGGGAAGACCTGGAGCCTGATTTACCCTGCCGGCCCGGAGGTCGACGCGCTGCTGGCTGAGGCCAACTCGCTCTACCTCTACGAGAACGCGCTCAATCCCTTCCGCTTCCCGAGCCTGCGACAGATGGAGGTAGACGTCGTCGAGATGACCGGCGGCCTGCTCCATGCGCCAGAGGGTTTCGGTGGGTGCATGACCTCGGGCGGCACCGAGTCGATCATCATGGCCGTGAAGGCGGCACGGAATCGTGCGCGCGAAGAGCGGGGCGTCACCGAGCCCCAGCTGATGGCCCCCGTGACGGCCCATCCGGCCTTCGCCAAGGCGGCGGAGTATCTCGGCCTGGAGCTCGTGCAGATCCCGGTCGACGGGGACTATCGCGCCGATCTCGACGCGGCGTCCCGGCTGATCAACGATCGCACCGCGCTCGTCATGGGTTCGGCGCCCAACTACCCCTTCGGGGTCGTCGACCCGATCCCCGAACTCGCGGCCATGGCCTCGGAGCGCGGGATTTCGTTCCACACGGATTCGTGTCTCGGCAGCTTCCTGCTCCCGTTCCTCGAACGGCTGGGTGAGCCGGTGCCTCCCTTCGACTTCCGTGTGCCCGGTGTGACCACGATGTCGGCGGACGTCCACAAGTACGGCTACTGCACCAAGGGCGCCTCGACCGTGATCCATCGCGACGACAAGCACTTGAAGAAGTACCAGCTCTTCATCTACGAC
>JAFDDA010000143.1 GCA_019311105.1 Deltaproteobacteria bacterium | reverse complement strand
CGCTAGGCGCGGGTCACGCCACCGGGCGGAGCACGACGACGGGGATCCGCCGCTCGGTCTTGCGCTCGTAGCCGGCGTAGGCCGGATTGCGCTCCTTCAGCCAGGGCCACAGCCGCTCGCGCTCTTCGCCCTCGGCGACGTGGGCCTGCACGGCGCGATCCGCGCGACCGATCTGGATCTGCGCCTCGGGCTTCGCCTCGAGGTTCAGGAACCAGGCCGGGTGCTTGTCCTGGCCGTTGTTCGACGCGACGACGATCCAATTCTCGCCTTCGGCGAAGCAAGCGAGAGGTTGCGTGCGCGGCTCACCGCTCTTTCGGCCCGTGGTGGTGAGGAGCAGCATGTCGAGGCCCGCGAGCCTCGCACCGACCCGGCCACCGGTCGCCCGGTAGATGCCGCGGTGAATCGTGCCGATGAAGCCCCAGTTCGCCATGGCGCGAGCCTAGGGGAGCCGGACGGCTTGCGCCTGCGCCTCGAGGGCAAGGTGTTGCGCCAGAAAGGCTCGCGCCTGGGCGGGCCCGTCGGGGGCGCCGCGCGCGACCTCGGTCAACAGGTTCGATGCGAAGGCCAGCCGGTCCCGACTGCAATCGATGTGGCGCGTCTCGTTCGAATCTACGAGCAGGAGGTGGTCGCCGCCCGGGCGCCCGGCCGGGTCGACGTACTTGCGTACTTCGAGGGTGCCCTCGGTGCCGAGGACGGTCAGTCGGCCATCCCCCCAGACTCCGAGGCCGGCGGGCGTGTACCAATCGACGCGCGCGTAGCCCGTGCCGCGGTCGCCGCGCAGGAGCGCGCTGCCGAAGTCCTCGAAGCTTGCTCGATCGGGGTGGCTTCGGTTCGCCACCTGGGCCGCGATGACCTCCGCCTCCGTCGAATCGGTGAAGGCGAGGAACTGATCCATCTGATGGGAGGCCAGGTCGCCGAGGATGCCGCCGGAGCGGGCCGGCTCGTAGAACCACTCGGGTCTCGGCGCGAGCCCGACTTGATGCGGGCCGAAGCCGACCGTCTCCACGACCTCGCCAATCGCCCCCGCCTGCACCAACGTGAGCGCCCGGCAGGTGGCACGGCTCGTGAGCCGCTCGGAGAAGAAGATCGCGCAGGGGCGTCCGCTTGCTTCCTGGGCGCGGCGTAGCTCGGCGAGCTCGCGCGTCGACACGGCTGCAGGCTTGTCCACGAAGAAGGCCTTGCCGCGTTCGAGCGCCGCGACACCCGTGCGGACGCGCTGGTCCGGAACGTCGGCACACACGACGAGCCCGATCGTCGGGTCGTCGAGGATCTCTGCGGGGTCGCTGCACGTGCGCGCGCCCGGGAAGAGCTTCCCGAAGCCATCGGCTGCTGCCGGCTCGCCATGGAAGGCCACCAGCTCCGCGCCGGCCTCGCGCAACAATCCTGTCATCGCGAACGCGTGCAGGTGTGCGAGCCCGATCACTCCGAAGCGCACCGGCTCGTCCAACTAGCGGCCCTTCGAGAGGCGACCGATGTCGATGTAGCGCCGGATCTTGCCCTTGCTCGCGAGCGGCGTCCCCGCGCTGTCCCAGAACTCGATGCGGTTTCCGGTGCCGGTCTGGACGTTCACGATGATGTCCGAGACCACGCGCAGGTCGCGCGGCTCGGCGACCTCGGGCCAACCCGGGTAGTACTCGGCCTCGTCCTCGCTCCAGCGCTTGTTGTGCCAGATGATCTTCCAGAGCTCCTCCTTGCGGTCGTAGGCGAAGGAGTAGAGCGGTTTCATCGTCTGCTTGTCGATGTAGAGGTCTTTGTGGTGGTAGGGGTGTTCGGGGTTCTTCGGGCTCATCCGGACCTTCACCGCGCGGCGCAGCTCCCAGCGGTCGGTTGCGAAGGAGAGCCCGTAGGGGCCGAAGTTCAGGTCCTTGTTGTAGGGATAGGCGCGGACCTTGCTGTTCATCGGTGCGAGGATCTCCATCTCGCCAAGGCATATCCAGTCGTATTGCGGGACGATCCCGGCGAAGCTGCGGAGATCGTCGAAGGTGAAGTCGGTGCCCGAGATGGCATCCGTGCGCTGGGCGGTCGAGATGCGCCGCACGCGCCGAAGCTGCGGGATGTAGACCCAGGTGTCGTCGTTCTTGGCCGCGCTCACCGGGCCGTCCGTGCTCTTGTAGCGGTAGGTCATGAGGCTGATGCCGCGCGCGTCGAAGGGCGCGGTGACCTCGATCCCGAACGCACCCTTCCGCTTCTCGCCGCGGAAGAGATCGCCCGCTTGCTTCTGGAGCAGGCTCGGTTCGACACGGTGCGAGAGCTGGATCCCGCGGCCTGTCCCCTCGTAGTAGAGCGGGAGCTGCTCGCCGCGGTCCCAATAGGAGTAGTAGAAGGAGGCCGCGCCGCCGTCGCCTCGCCACGAGTAGTCGAAGCTCCACATGATCTTGGAGCCGGCCTGGGGGTCGCCTTTACAATCCACGTCGTCCGGCGGAAAGGGCATGCCGGCGGTGTAGTTTTCGAGCCCGCCTTCGGGCCCGAGCGTCGCCTGGCCGCGAAACTTCTGCGTAGCGTCGACGTAGGCCTTGGCTTGGGTGTAGTCGCGGTGGAACGGCCCGATCTCGAGCTCCATCCCTTCGAAGAAGAAGAAGTCGCGGTTCGACCAGAACTCGGGCGGCAGGTAGGGCTGGAGCGGGTCGAGACCCTCGAAGCCGACGACGTCCCCTTCGTGGAAGCGCGGCCCGCCCACGGTCGCGTCCTCTTGGGCCCAGGCGACCGGGCTGAGCGAGAGCGAGAGGGCTAGGCCGGTGGCAACGGCGCGGCGGGCGCGGGACGTCGGCAAAGGTGGCTCCTTTCGTCCGCCCAGGCCACGAAGCGGGCCCGGGCAGCCCGAGTTCGCAGTATCATACGCTTCCCTGGTCGGGTTCCGGTGACGGAGGACACATGACCGCTCCCAACGCCGAGCAGGCCGAAGGCCGTCGGACGGCCGTCGTGACCGGCGCATCGGCCGGGATCGGCGTGGCCATCGCTTGCTCGCTCGGCGAACTCGGCTGGACCGTGGCGCTCGGCGCACGCCGGGTCGATCGGCTCGAAGGCGTGGCCAAGGACGTCGAGGCGGCCGGTGGCACCGCGATCGCGCACGAACTCGACGTCTCCGAAGTCTCTTCTGTCGGGGCCTTCTTCGATGCGGTCGAGCGCGAAGCGGGCCGGGTCGACGTCGTCGTGAACAACGCGGGCGTCAACGTCCCGGGCTTCTTCCACGAGGCGGACCCCGAGGATTTCGAACGCGAAGTTCGCATCAACCTGTTGGGCCCGATGTTCGTCTGCCGCCGCGCCCTGCCGGCGATGATCGAAGGGGGCCGCGGCGGGGACCTCGTTTTCATCTCGTCCAATGCGACCCGCGACCACCGGCCCGCCCAGGCGGTCTACGGGGCGACCAAGGCCGGCCTCGAACACCTGGCGCGGACGCTCGGCCTCGAGCTGGAAGGCACGGCGATCCGATCCACGGTCGTCCAGGTCGGAGCGACCCAGAGCGAGTTCGCCGCCGAGTGGGACAACGACAAGGTCATCGATCTGCTGAAGTATTGGCGACGCTTCGGGCTCCAGCGTCACCTCGCGATGATGCCCGCCGAGAGTGTGGCCCGGGCGGTGGTTATGGCGGTGACGACACCGCCGGGCACGCATCTGGGTACGATCGAAGTGCAGCCGGAAGCGCCGAGCAAGGAAGGGAACTAGCGAGAATGTCGGACCTGAACCCCGAGACGCGGAACTACATCGGCGGGCAACTCGTCGGCGCCAGCTCCGGCGCCACCTTCGAGAACGTGAACCCCGCTACCGAAGAAGTGATCGGCGTGTGCTCTGACGGCACGAAGGAGGACATGGACGCGGCCATCGCCGCCGCCCGGCAGGCCTTCGACGAGACCGACTGGTCCACGAACGCGGCCTTTCGCGGAAAGGTGCTCCGCCAGTTCCATGCGGCACTCGAGGAGGCCAAGGAGGAACTGCGGGCGATCGTGGTGGCCGAAGCCGGCTCGCCGATCCTGCTGACCCACCAGGTCCAGACGAATGCCTTCATCGACGCGATGCCCTACTTCGCCGACCTGGCCGAGAACTACGAGTACGAGTCGGCCATGAGCAACATCGACTTCATGGGGATGTCGAACCGGCGGATCCTGCGGCACGAGGCGGCGGGCGTCGTCGGTGCGATCACGCCGTGGAACTTCCCGCTCTACCTGAACCTGTGCAAGATCGGGCCGGCGCTGGCCGCGGGTTGCACGATGGTGCTGAAGCCGCCGCCGGACACGCCGTGGTGTGCCACCGCGCTCGGGCGGCTCTTTGCGGAGAAGACGGACCTTCCGGCTGGCGTGCTCAACATCGTCGCCAGCTCCGACCACATGGTGGGCGAGATCCTGACCACCGACCCGCGCGTGGACGTCATCACATTCACCGGCAGCACCGCCACGGGGCGGCGCATCATGGAGTGCGCGGCGCCGACGGTGAAGAAGGTCTTCCTCGAACTCGGTGGGAAGAGCGCGAACATCGTGCTCGACGACGCCGACTTCGCGAAGGCCGTGGGGTTTGCCGGGACCACCTGCGTCCACGGTGGCCAGGGCTGTGCGATCCCGACGCGGCTGTTGTTGCCGCGCTCCCGCTACGACGAGGGCGTCGCCATCGCGAAGGCTGCGTTCGAGAACGTGCCCTACGGCGACCCGACCGACCCGAGCAAGCTCCAGGGCCCCCAGGTGAGCAAGAAGCAGCAGGAGCGCGTGCTCGAGTACATCGAGAAGGGGAAGCAGGAAGGGGCGAAGTGCATCGTCGGCGGCGGCGTGCCGGCGCACCTTCCGAAGGGGTACTTCGTCGAACCGACGCTCTTCATCGACGTCGACCCCGACTCGACCATCGCTCAGGAGGAGATCTTCGGGCCGGTGCTCGCGGTCATTCCGTTCGACGACGACGACGACGCGGTGCGCATCGCGAACAACTCGATCTACGGGTTGTCGGGTGCGGTCTCGAGTGGCAGCGAGGAGCGGGCGCTCGCCGTGGCCCGGCGCATCCGGACGGGGACTCTCGCGGTGAACGGCGGGATGTGGTTCCACCAGGACACGCCGTTTGGTGGGTACAAGCAGAGTGGGGTTGGGCGTGAGAATGGGGTGCTTGGGTTCGAGGAATACCTCGAGGTCAAGGTGATGGGGCTTCCTGGCCGCCCGTAGGACAGATTTGAATTGCCAGGCCAGTGCCGATTCCGCCTTCGGCGGCTCCCCGCGCCGAACGCCCTTGGGGCTGTTGCTACCGGATCTTCGTTTGGAGCCAGCTTCCGATTTTGGTGATGGCTTCGCCGGCTTCGGGGAGTAGCGGGCCGAAGGCGTGCCAGACGTGGATCATGTCGTCCCAGATTTCGAGGTCGACCTCTACGCCGGCGGTCTTGGCGCGTTCCGCAAAACGGGTCGAGTCGTCGAGGAGGGTTTCGGCGGTCCCGACCTGAAGCAGCATGGGCGGGAGGCCGGAGAGGTCGGCGAACAAGGGCGATGCGGTCGGGGCTTTCGGGTCGCCGTCGGCGACGTAGGCTGCGGCCATCACGGCGAGCTTGTCTTCCGAGACGAGGGGGTCGGCATCGCCCTTCGTCTTCATGGAGTCGCCGGACAGCGTGAGGTCGAACCACGGCGAGATGCACACGCCGGCGGCGGGAGTGTCACCGCCGGCATCACGCAGGGCGATGAGCGCGGCGCCCGTCAGGCCGCCACCGGCCGAGTCGCCTGCGATGGCGATGCGCTCCGGGGCGACACCCGAGTCGACCGCGAAACGGAATGCGTTGCACGCATCTTCGACCGCCGCGGGGTGCGGGTGCTCCGGGCCGAGGCGGTAGTCGATGGAGAGGACCCGGGCCCTGGCATCGCGCGCGAGTTGGGTCACGAGGGGGCGGTGGCTCTGGATCGAGCCGATTGCGTAGCCGCCGCCGTGGAGATAGACGGCCACTCGGTCGCTCTCGGACTCGGGTGCGGTCGTCCACTCGCCGGGTGCGCCGCCCGCGTCGACGGGCTCGTAGCGGACGTCTTCCGGCCGGGCGAAGTTCGCCGTGAGGCCGTCCATCGAGGCGCGCATCTCCTCGATCGTGTCCCCGCCGAGGGGCGGGTTCGACCGCAGGATCTGGATCACCGTCGCGAGTTCGGGGCTGGCCATGGTCGTGCTCCTAGAAGGAAAGAACGGTGCGGATGCCGCGCGCTGCCCGCAAATCGTCGAGGGCCTCATTGATCTCTTCGATGGGCCGGCGGTGCGTGAGCAGAGCTTCGAGGTCGAGTCGGCCTTGTTGCCAGAGCGCGATCAAGCGTGGGATCTCCCGCAGGGAGTTCGCCGACCCGAGCGTGCAGCCGAGCAGCTTCTTCTCCGAAATCGTGAAGCCGGCGGCCGGCGCGATCGTGATGTTCTGGTCCACGGGCGGTGCGCCGACGGCCACGACGGTGCCGCCGTTGCGGACGGCGGCGAGGCAGCTCTCGACGAGTGCCGCGCGGCCGGCGGCTTCGAAAGCGTAGTCGGCTCCCACGCCGGTCAGCTCGTGGGTTCGGGAGGGCACGTCGTCGGAGGTCGGATCGAGCAGATCGGTCGCACCGAGTTGCTTCGCGACCTCGCGCCGGCCCGCGACGGGGTCGCTCGCGATGATGCGGGTCGCGCCCGCGATGCGCGCGCCCTGGACCACCGAGAGGCCAATCCCACCGAGCCCCTGCACCAGGACCGTCGCGCCCTCTACGACTTTGGCCGTGTTCAGCACCGCACCGACGCCGGTCTGGACCGCGCAGCCGAGAACGCAAACCACGTCGAGCGGGATCTCCGGGGCGATCTTCACTGCGCCCGTGGCCGGAACGAGCACCTGCTCGCCGAAGGCCGCGAGGTTCATGCCGCGAAACACGACCTCGCCGTTTCGGGAAAGATGGGTCGAGCCGTCGGGAAAGGTGTTCGTCGCGAGGCCCATCATGTTGACGCACAGGCTCGGCTCGTTGCGAACGCACCAATAGCAGGCGCCGCAGGGCGGGACGGGCGTCAACACGACGGGGTCGCCGGGTGCGAGGCCTTCCACGTTGGCACCGACCGATTCGACGATGCCCGCCGACTCATGGCCGAGAATCACCGGCATCGGCGCCGGGAAGTCGCCCTCCACTACGGAGAGATCCGAGTGGCACAGGCCGCAGTGTTTGACGTCGACCCGGACCTGACCCGGGCCCGGCTCGTCGATCACGACGTCGTCGCGAATCACCAGGGGCTTGCCCACCTCTTCCAGTACGGCCGCTCTCATCGCATCTCTCCTCGGAACCCAACGGACGCGCCATGATACCGTGGAGGCCGCCCGGAGGAGCACGAATCCATGCCCGAGTTCCCGGTCCTGCACGTCGTCGGGCTGCCGCCCGCGATCTTCGCCGAGGCCATGGCGCGCGACCTGCCCGGCCGCGAACTGCGCGGCTTCGAGGACGAGGCCGAGTTCGCCGCCCGCATCGGCGAGGTCGAAATCGTGCTGGCGTTGCGCCCCCCGCGCGGCGTCTGGGCCGGAGCCGAACGGTTGCGCCTCATCCAGATCTCCGGCGCCGGCATCGATGCACTGCTGCCGGCGCCCGATCTCGCGCCGGGCGTCCGCGTCGCCAACGGCCGCGGAATCTCCGGTGCCGTGATGGCCGAGTATGCGCTGGGTTGGATGCTGCACTTCGCCCGCCGGGTCGAACACAACCAGGCCCAGCAGGCACGGCGCGAGTGGCGCCTCTATGGGCCTTCGACCCTGGCCGGTGCGACCTGTGGCGTCCTCGGCATGGGCGCCATCGGCGAGGCCGTCGCGGCCCGGGCGAAAGCCTTTGGCATGCGCGTGCTCGCGACCCAGCGTCGGCCCAAGCCGAGCGAACACGCGGACGAGGTGCTCGACACGAGTGGCACCGAGCGCGTGCTCGCCGAGGCCGACTACATCGTCGTGATCCTTCCGCTCACACCCGACACGGCCGGTTCCCTCGATGCGACACTGCTCTCTAAGATGAAGCCCGAAGCGGTCCTCGTGAACATGGCCCGCGGCGGGATCGTCGACGAGGCCGCCCTCGCCACGATGCTGCGAGAGGGTCGTCTGCGCGGCGCGACACTCGACGTGTTCGACGAAGAGCCCCTTCCGGAGTCGAGCTCGCTCTGGGACACTCCGAACCTCGTCGTCACGCCCCACGTCGCTGGCTTCTCGCGCGACTACCTGCCGCGGGTCTTCGAGATCTTCGCGGAGAACGTCCTTCACTTCGAAGCCGGGGAGCCGCTCCGCAACGAGATCGACCGCGAGCAGGGATACTAGG
>JAFDDA010000142.1 GCA_019311105.1 Deltaproteobacteria bacterium | reverse complement strand
CAGGCCCTCTCGGAGATCGGCGAGAAGGTGAGGCGGCTGCGCGGCGTCCACCCCGATTCGATCTCGATGTACGTCGGTACGGCAGCGGGCTTCAGCGTGCTGCACCCGATCTTCGCCCAGGGCTTCATGGAGGGGGTCGGCTCCAAGAACATGTACGCATCGGCCACCCAGGATTGCGCGAACAAGTTCGCCGTGGCGCGCCATCTCTACGGCTTCCCGTTCACGCAGCCCTTCCCAGACGTCGACCGCACCCGGTGCCTCGTCATCGTCGGCGCGAACCCGGTCGTCTCGAAGTGGAGCTTCCTCCAGGTCACGAACCCGATGAAGCGCCTGCGCGAGATCGAAGGGCGTGGCGGGCGCGTCTTCGTGGTCGACCCGCGCCGCACCGAGACCGCGAAAGCCGCCGGCGAGCACGTCTTCATCCGGCCCGACACCGATGTCTTCTTCTACCTCTCGTTCCTGAACGAGCTGGTGGCGTCGGGCGGTGTCGACGAGCGCCGCGTCGCGGAGCACACGACCGGGTTCGAGACGCTTGCCGAGATCGCGCGTGAATGGCCGGCCGAACGCACCGCACCCGTGACGGGCATCCCGGCGGACGGGCTGCGCGAGATGGTAAAGGCCTACCGCGAGGCGGATGGCGCGGCGCTCTACTCCTCGACGGGCGTCAACATGGGCACGAACGGGTCGCTCTGCTTCTGGCTGCAGGAGGGAATCAACGCCGTCTCGGGCAACCTGGATCGGCCGGGTGGCACCCTCGTGGGCGAGGGCATCTTCGACTTCGCGAAGTTCGGCGTGAAGTACGGCGTCGGCGTGAAGAGCGACCGCTCGCGGATCGGCGGATTCGGCAAGGTCAACGACGCCTTCCCCGGCGGCGTCCTGGCCGACGAGATCCTGACGCCGGGCGAGCGCCAGATCCGCGCGATGTTCGTGACCGGGGGCAACCCGCTGATCACCATGGCGAACTCCGAACGGCTGAAGGCGGCCTTCGAGGATCTCGAACTGCTGGTGGTGACCGACATCTTCCTGAACGAGACGGCGAGCCTCGCCCACTACGTGCTGCCCGCCACCACACCGATGGAGCGGCACGATCTGATCTTCCTCTTCCCCCTCTTCATGGGGATGCAATCGCGCCGCTATCTCCAGGCGGGCGAGCGCGTGGTGCGGGCGGACGGCGAGCAGCGCGACGAGGCCACGATCTACACCGATCTGGCACGCGCTTGCGGGGCACCGCTCTTCGGGTCGAAGGTGTTGCAGCGCGGCCTCGAGTGGGCGATGTGGCTCCACTCGCGCCGCAACCCTGACGACGCGCCGTCCATCCCCCAGAAGGCACTCCTCTCGTTGCTCTTGCGGGTGACGGGCAACGGGGGTTTCGATGCCCTCGCGAGCGAACCGCACGGCCGGCCTCTCCCGGACCAGACGGGCCACGACTTCCTCGGCAAGCGCGTCGTCACCGACGACGGGAAGGTGCAGCTCGCGCCGGCGGAACTCGTGGAGCAGAGCCGCAAACTCGGAGCCGACTTCGCGCGCGAACAGGCGGGCGACTCGCGGCTGCGGCTCATCACGAAGCGTCACGTGAAGACCCACAACTCGTGGACCCACAACGACGAGGCGTTCGTCTCGGGCACCCTCGACACGAACTATCTCTTCGTCCATCCCGCGGATGCCGCGCGCATCGGCCTGGCAGACGGCGATCTCGCAGACGTCCGCTCCGACACGGGCATGGTGCGGGTGCCCGTGAAGCTTCTCGATGACCTGATGCCCGGCACCGTCGCGCTGCCTCACGGCTGGGGCCACCAGCATGCGCGGGGCCTCTCCGTGGCGAGCAAGACGCGCGGTGTGAACGTGAACCTGCTGGCCGCCGATGGGCCCGACCAGATCGAGCGCGTCTCGGGCATGGCACGGCTGACCGGGATCCCCGTCGAGGTCCAGCCCGCCGCTGGCCCGCAGGCCGCGGACAGTTGGTCGGGGTTGCCGGTCTAGACGTCGCGCTCGTCGCTACGGTCGCTCTCGTCGGCGTCGCCGAGCAGCACCGCCGGCAGCAGTGTCGTGTCGGCGACGAGGCAGATCGCCACGACCACCGCCGTCACGAGGCCGAGATTCCGGGTCAACAGGAACTCCGAAAGTGCCAGGGCCATGAACCCCAGACTGATCGCGACGGTGGTGAAGATCAGGGCGGGCAGGACGTGGCCGAAGGTCTCGTCCAGGGCGGCGCGAGCCGATGCGCCGCCGGCGCGACGCAGCCGATAGCCGCTCACCACATGGATCGTGTCGTCGACGGCAATCCCCAGCGCCAGGCTCCCCATGCAGACCGTCCCGCCGTCGAGTGGGACACCCGCAAACCCCATGAAGCCATAGATCACCGACAGCGACGCCACGTTCGGCACCAGCGCGATGGCGGCCACGCGAGCGTCGCGGAACAGGACGAGCAGGATCGTGCCGATGGCGAGCAGCGCGAGAGACAGGCCGCGGATCTGGCCCCACGCGATGGCCTCTTCGGAGCGCGCGAACTCGAACATGATGCCGGTCGTCTGGGCGGTGAAGTCGGGCGCGCCGTGCTCGGCCCACCACGCCTCGGCCGCCTCGGCCACATCCAGCAGCGCACGCGAGCCGTTGTCATCGGTCCGGATCAGCACGTTCGTCGAGTAGCGGTCGAGGGTGATGGCGTCGTGGACCGGATCGACGGAATCGAGCAGCAGCAGATACTGCGAGACCAACCGCTCGCCCTCGGGCAGCGGCTGGGCCGGGTCGCCGATGTACTCGCCGTGGAGTTGGCGCAGGGGGTCGGCCACCGACAGCACCTTCCCGACGTTGGGAAGCCCGGCGATGTAGGTGGCCAGGGCGTCGACCCGGGAGAGCACCTCGGGCGCGATGGCTCGGCGCTCGCCACTCGTCTCGATCAGGACGTTCATCGGGCTGATGCCCGAGAGTCGATCGCGGATCTCGTCATAGTGTGTGCGCATCTCGGAGCCCGGCGGCCACCAACGGACCGCGTCGGTCTCGACTCGGATGCGCGCCGTGCCCACCGCCGAGCCCAGAAGCAATGCGGCCCACGCGAGGATCACGACCACCCGACGCCGGACGAGCCAGGCGAGCAAGCCGGGCCCGAGCCGGCCACGGACCCAATCGTGCACAGGCTGGCGAGCCGCGGCCAGCGGAAAACCCGCGAGCACCGCGGGCGCGACGGTGAGCGCAACCGCCGACACCAGCAGAACGCCAACGCCGCCATAGACACCCAGGGTGCGAATCGCATCGATGGGGACCGTCATGATCGCGAAGAACCCGACCGCGGTGGTGAGCCCGGAGATCGCGACGGGCAGGGTCACGGGCGCGAGCGCGGCCACGAGCGCTTCGTGGCCCCGAATACCCCGCGCGGCAATCAGCAGATGCATGACGTAGGCGCAGCCGAGGGCCAGCAGCACCGAGGGCAGGATCATCCCCGTGAGGGTGATGGGCTCGCCCAGCATGCCCATCAGGCCGAGGATCAGCCACGCACCGAGCCCGCTCGTCATCGCCGGGACCGCGAGCGCCACCGCGGAGCCGAAGCCCAGCCATAGAAGCAGGCCCATGAGCACGAGCGTCACGGGCACGAAGGTCAGGATCTCCGTCCGCGTACTCTCGCCAACGCGGTGCTCATACACCGGCACCCCGGATACCCAACCGCGGCGCCCCTCGACCGCGGCGTAGGCGGCTTCGACGATGGCCGCTTGATTCTCGCCGGCGTCCTCGGCCAACAGCACGTTGAGGGCCAACGTGCGGCCGTCTTCGCTGACGAGGCTGCCCGGCACGATCCGGTCGTGGGCAATCGCCGCACGGACGGCGTCCGCGAGGCGCGCCCGGGCCTCGGGGGCACTCGCAGGAGGGAAGTCGGCAGGCAGTGCCGGGGAGAGGTCGAGGACGCCATCGGGGCGCACGCGCACGATCGGGACCGTCGAGAGGCTGTCCACGCGCCGAACACCTGGGAGCACCTGGAACTCGCGTGTCAGGCGGGCCACGTCCGCCAGCACGTCCGGCGCAAAGGGGGCATCCGCTTCGAGGGCCACGACGACGATCTCGTCCCCGCCGAAACGCTCGAGGCTCCCCTGGTAGAAATTCCACTCGGGGGAGAGCCGGTCGAGGAAGCTCGAGGGCGCCGTCGCGAACTCGAGGCGGGCGACGCCGACCGCAGCCATCGCGGCTGCAACCGCCCACGCCGCGAGCACCCACACGCGTCGCTCGACCACGAAGCGCATGAAGCGCGCCGCGCCCGTCGGGCCATGCGCCCCGTCGAGTGTCCCCTTCCCTTCCATGCCGAGGGAAAGAACCCCTCCCGACGGGCCCGCGTCAAGGGACGCCGTGCGATTCGCGCCGGCGAGCGATTGACAGCGGCGAGGGACGGAGCCGAACATCGCCGCTGGCACCCAGAACTGCAGACGGCGAAGGAGTCGGGCCTTGAACCTGCTTGGAATCGTGGCTTCCGGAATCGCGATCGCCTTGCTGGCCGCCGGCCCGGCCCGGGCGCTGGACGTCGAGGCCGCGGTCGCCGCCCTCGAAGCCCTGCGCGCTCGTTACACCGCCGACCCGAGCGCACTCCCGACGGGTTTCGAGACGCGGCACACGGCGTGGCAGACCGCGTCACGCCACCTCGTCCTCGCCGGGGGCCGCACTCCCGACGAGGAAGACCCCTACGTGATGACCCACCCGCTCTTCCTGTTCCGCTGGGCGGACGGGTCGCTGTTGGTTGCGGACGCCGGGCTCGCGCCCGACGGTGCGCGGAGCTTCGGGCGGCCCATGGAGTTCCTCGGCGCCGACGCGATGGTCTGCGGCGAGGGTGCCTTCGAGGGCATCGACCCGAGTGCGGTCCGTGCGACGGTCTTCAGCCATTTGCACGTCGACCACATTCAGGGCCTCGGCGTGCTCTGCGCCGACGGGGACCGGATTCCGATCCGGCTCTCGCCGGAACAGGACGCATCGGACGAGCGCTTCGAAGCGGCGGGGCGTAGCGAGCTCGCGACGATGGCGGAGTCGGGTTGTGTGAGGAACGAAGCGTTCGGGTTGCGGGACGAGGCGACCCTCGCGCCCGCGCTTGCCGGGCTGCCGGGCATCCACCGCGTGGCAGTCCCGGGGCACACGCCGGGGAGCCAGCTGATCGTCGGCTTCGTCCGCGGCGTTGGCGCGGTGCCGCGTGCGATCATCATCGCCGGCGACGTCGTGAACCACCGCGCGGGTTTCCGCCACGACCGGCCCAAGCCCTGGTTGTATCGGCGGCTCGTCGTTCGGGAAGTCGATGCCCTCCAGGCTGAGAACCGGGCACTTCTGGCCCGCCTCGATGCGGCCGGCTTCGAGATCCAGGCCGATCATCACGTCCCGATCCCAGAGGGGACGAAGTCGACCGATTGCCCCTGAAAAGGAGCGTCCGAGGGGCCCCCCAGCTCCGCCTCCGAGCCGTGGGCTGTGGCCCCCAGGAACCAGACTTTCCCAGAAAACCCAAGGGGATAACCATTGTCTGGCCCATTCTTAGCAGTAGACACGGCCTTGCGATCTGGCGTGGAGGCAAGCACCAGCGGCGAGGTCGTCGGCCTCTCGGACCTCTCGACCCTCGACGGCTTCGCCGTCGTCGTGGACACGGATGCGACCGGTCCGGGTGGCGGCGGTCTCGTGTCGATGTTGCTCACGTCGGGCGGGGGCGTCGATTTCTTCCTCGATCCGTCCTACGCGGGCTACGACTTCATGAGCCTCGCGGACATCTCGCTGTCCGGCTCAGGCGACATCAGCTACGTGGTTTCCGGCCCGCAGGACCTCTACACCTACACCGCCGATCCCCTGACCCTCTCGGCCACCCTGTCGGCGCAAGACCTCGACGGCGTGGTCGGCGACATCTTGGGACTCGCCATCGAGAGCACCAGCACCGGTGAAGGCTTCCTCGCGATAGGCGAGGCACTGTTCATCCATGGCGTGACGATCGGCACGGTCACCTTCGACGGGTACGACCCGCTGGTCCTGAAGGCCGACGCCATGTTCATTGGCGAGGAGGCCTCTGCAGGGAGCACCGCCGGGTTCATCGGCCAGGGCGTGATCCCGGAGCCCGACAGCGCGCGCTTGATGGGCGTCGGCGTCTTGATCGTCGGCCTCGCCGGTGCGAGCCGCTTCCGCTCCGCCGCATAGCGAACGCAAAAGCATCCGAAACGAAAAGAGGCTGGCCCCGATGGGCCAGCCTCTTTTCGTTTCGGATCGCGGCCAGCGCAGCGCTGGCCCCTCCCCGGTCTAGATCGTTGCCGCCCGCAGCTGATGCTTCAGCTTGTGGATCTTCCGACGCACGCGCTTCAGCTGGACCGCATCCTTCGCTTCAACGGCCTCGGCGCGCTTGCCCTTCAGCTCCTGAATCTGGTTCTTGATCGCCTTCTTGTCGATCCCCACCACATGGTGGTGCTCCTTCGGATCGACCCCCACAGCCTTGCAGATGGCCAGGAGCAGCTCGTCCTTGCGCAGCTGCGTGTAGCCCTTCACGGCCTCGTGCTCGAGCTCCTTCGCGATCTCGCGGAGCTCTGCGATGGTCTTCTTCTTCAGGGACTCGAAGCTGTGGTCGGCCATGGCGGCTCCTTTGGCGTGCGGGGCCGGCATCCTACCATCCTCGGGGCGATCGACCAGCGGCCAGCGCGATCGAACATCCGACGCGCGGCCAGCGTCCCACCGAGGACGCGCGCCCACCTCTCCGAACCTCGGAAGGAGACCTCATGACGAAGCGAGCCCGCCTCACCCTCGCAACCCTGGCCGCCCTGGCCTGGCCCCTCGCGCCTGCCGCTCAGGCGGACACCCACGGCCCGAGGCTCGGCGGTGGCCGCATCGGGGTCCAGGTCCAGGCCATGACGCCCGAACTCCGTCGACACTTCGACGCACCGGCCGATCGCGGGCTGCTGGTCACGCGCGTCGAGCCCGGCCGCCCCGGGGCCGAGGCCGGGGTCGAAGTCGGCGACGTGATCCTGGAGGTCGGCGGCGAGGCGCAGCGGCGGCCCTTCGACCTCCTCCGAGTCGTCGGCCGTGCACCCGCGGGCGAGAAGCTCCCGCTGCGCCTGCTTCGGCGAGGCAAGACCCGGCGCGTCGACGTGGTGCCCACCGGCCCCGCCACGCCCTGGCCCGACCCCGCCGGCATCGCCGAGTGGCTGGAGCGGGGGATGCAGCTCGGGAGCAAGGAGCTGCGGGAGCAGCTGCGCGTGCTCGAGCGGCACCTGGAGGAGCTGGAGAAGCGACTCCAGGAGGAGAAGGAGATCCGGGAGGGCGCCGAGCGCACCTGAGGGCTCGGGCGACGGGGCGCCAGGCCGGGCGTGACCTCCTCCGAGACCCGGAATCGAAGGCTTTGAACCGTCTCTCCGCGCCCGGGGACGGCCACGAGGAGAACTCCCGTTGGCCGAAGCCTGCCCGATGATCCTGCCCGAGACCCATGAAGCCGCCGTGCGCCTGGCGGCGCCGATCGTCCCGCTCGACAGCGTGCGGGGCCCGGACGCACGCCAGACGCTCGAAGACATCGGAGCGCTCGATCAGCGCCTCGCCCACGCCAGACCCGAAGCCGTCGTCGCCGCGGCGGCCGAGCGCTTCGGCGACGGGTTGGTGGTCTCGACGAGCTTCGGGATCCAAGCGGCGGCGACCCTGCACCTCGCAAGCTCCATCGTGCCCGGGATCCCCGTCGTATGGGTCGACACCGGCTACCTGCCCCCCGAGACCTACCGCTTCGCCGACACGCTCGTGCGTCAGCTCGACCTGAACCTCCACGTCTTCCAGTCGCCCATGAGCCCGGCGCGCATGGAGGCGCTGCACGGTCGGGCCTGGGAAGAAGGGACGGTGGAGGCGCTCGATCGCTACGACCAGCTACGCAAGGTCGAGCCGCTTCAGCGCGGCCTGCAGGAACTCGGCGCAACGGCCTGGATCTCGGGCGTGCGCGCCGAGCAGACCGCCCACCGCAAGACGCTCCCACGGGTGGGGCGCCACGGCGGGCGCGCGAAGATCCACCCGATCCTGCATTGGAGCGCACGCGACCTGCACGGCTACCTGAAGGCGAACGGCCTGCCCTACCACCCGCTCTTCGACGAGGGCTACGCCACCGTCGGGGATTGGCATTCGAGCCGACCCGTCGGGGCCGACGACACCGATGAGCGCAGCACCCGCTTCGGTGGCCTCAAGCAGGAGTGCGGGATCCACCTCTCGCCCGAAGAGGACGAAAGCCTCGTCTCGAGCGCCCCGGGCCCTGCAGGCCTGCTTAACCTAGTTCCGCAGCTCGAGCTTCCCGTCGACGGTCACGGTGACGGTGCTGGTTCCGGGCTCGAGGGCCGGCGCAGCGCCGCCCTCTGCCATGGCTGACATCGCGCGCATCGGCCTCGGCGCGGGCACGGTCCCGCCGCTGCCGATCTTCACGTGCACGATGCGGTAGCTGCCGGCGCCGAGGGTGGTGCGCACGATCTCGGCACGCTCCTGGAACGCACCGAGGACCTCGGTGATCAGTTCGTTCTCCACCGCCTCACGCGCCCCAGGCGAGATCGAAAACGTCACCGACTGCAGCTGCATCCGGGCCTGCAGAACTCGCACGAGTTCGGTCACGCGATCGACGCTGTTGCTCTCGATGCGCAGCTCCTGCGTCGCTCGCCAGTGATCGATGATTTGATTCTTGTTGTAGATGGGGTGCGTGCGATAGCCGCCGGTCTGCGCCTTCACGTCGGGGTAGTGCGTCGCGACCTCGACGGCCCAGTCCATGACTTCGTTCACGCGGTACTGGAGTTCGACCGCGTCGTGATCCTCGAGCGTGATACCCAGCTGGGAACGCGCCGTGTCGTTCGGGACCTGGCGCGAACGCTCTGCGCTCAGGCTGATCCGGTCGTAGTAGGAGCCACCCCCCTCGGCCAGCGCAACGCCCGGCAGGCCGGCCACCGCCATCAACCCGGCGAAGAAGAACCCTGCGAGGGCCCGCCTCGCTGACCCTCCATGCTCGCGCCCGTGCTTGCCCGTCACAGTCATCTGCCTCCTTGGATGGGCGCTCATGGTAACGCCCTCGCGCCGCGCGAACCCCGCGAAAATCACGAGATGCGGGCCCTTCCTGCGGCTCGGACCGGGGCGGAAGATGCCCAATTCGTGGGCATTCTAACCCGGAAAGTCTCGGCTGCCTCCGAGTTCCCAGGGCTAGAATGAACGGTCGTTCAAAAGGCCCGTGGGGCCAGGAGGATCGCGTGAGCACGAACTGGGAAACCGCCGAGGCCCTGAAGGCGCCGATGGAGATCTGCTGGCAGTTCGACTACGAGATCGGCATCGAGAAGCTCCGCAACCTCTACTCCAAGTCGAAGCAGCGCCAGTGGGACGCCGAGGTGGACATCGACTGGAGCCAGCCGGTCGATCCCTCGAAGCCGATCATCGACGAAGGCCAGTTCATGTTCGATCGGCTCTCGGTGATCAAGAAGCTCTCGCCGTCGAAGAGAGAAGAGTTCACCGCACACATGTCGTGCCACCTGCTCTCGCAATTCCTGCATGGCGAGCAGGGCGCCATGATGACCGCCGCCGCTCTGACCCACGCCGTCCCCGACTACGAAGGCAAGCTCTACGCCGCCACCCAGACCATGGACGAGGCGCGCCACGTCGAGGTCTACGAGCGCTACATCAACAAGCTCGCGGTCATCTACCCGATCTCGCCGTGGCTGAAGAGCCTGATCGACGTGACGCTCCAGGCAGACCACTGGGTCAAGATCGCCATCGGGATGAACATGGTCGTCGAGGGGCTTGCCCTCGGCGCATTCCACAACATGCGACGTGCGACCACCTGCGAGCTGCTGCGCTCGATCACGAACAACGTCCTTCAGGACGAGGCCCGTCACGTCGCCTTCGGCAACGTCTACGTCGGCGAAACCATCAAGGAGATGGACGACGACGAGCGCGAAGACATCGCGGGCTTCGCCTTCGAGGCCGTGAAGCTGATGAGCGACTCCCAGGGCGGCGCGCGGGGTGACGGCCAGCGGGCTCCGGACCCGGGCTTCCTCCAGATGCTCGCGACCGTCGGCATCGAGCCCAAGGATTTCATCGCGAGCCTGATGGAGGCCGGCGCCTCGGGGCTGCGCGCCAAGATGCCTCCGGGCCAGATCCACTCGTTCAAGGATCTGATGATGCCGGCCCTCGTCCGAGTCGGGGCGATCACGGACCGCACCCGCGAGATGTATGCGGAGGCGGAGATCCCGGTCTGGGAGGACGCCAGCCAGCTCGAGGCCCTCGAAGACTCAGAGACCGGCGTCGCCGACCTGGACCGCGCCGAGGCCTACTAGCCCCGCCCAGGACGCCCGCTCGGCCCCCTTTCAGCCCCCTCCAGGCGGGGGCCGCTGGCGACGCTCGAGGGCTACCCGCCAGCCCTGATCGACTGGCAACTCCGACGTATAAAGGCCCGAATCCGCAAGCGGATCCGGGCCTCCCTGGGAAGGGGATGTTGTGTTGTCATAGATAGAGTGGCCGTCCGCCGACAGAAGTGTCAGCGCGGTGGGCACATTCGCCACAGCCCAGGACGAAAAAAGGGGCCACGCACCCGACGCGTCCCCTTCCCAGCGGCGAACATCGTCCGGTGCGCAGTCCCTTTGGGATGCTGCCCGAGATGATCGCAAGTAGGGAGCCAACTTCCAATTCCAAGAAACTAGTGGTTTTTCAGCCAGTTATGAAACCGACCGGGCGCCAATGACGGTAAAACTCTTCCGTCTGGGATGAAAAGGTTTTCCGTCGGGTCCCGGCAGGCCCCATGGGGGCTAGGCGCGGCGGCGGACGCGGCGGAGGAGCGGCAGCAGGAGGGCCAGCCCCGGGCCCAGGCCGCAACTCGGGTTCGCCGGGCCGGCTTCGCTGTTCTGGGACGCGTTCAGGCAGTCCGCATCCGCAGGCGAGCCATCGAAATCGATCCCGCCATCGCCGTCGTTGTCGACGCCGTCGCTGCAAGCGGGGTCCTCGGCCGGCCACCCCGGGCCGGCGCAGCCCGCATCATCGAGATCCG
>JAFDDA010000007.1 GCA_019311105.1 Deltaproteobacteria bacterium | reverse complement strand
CTACGGCGTGCCGGCACGTTACGTCGTGGCGCTCTGGGGCCTCGAAACGAACTTCGGCGACTACCAGGGCGACCACCCGCTGTTCGACACGCTCGTCACCCTGGCCCGCGACCCGCGCCGCGGCGAGTTCTTCCGCCAGCAGATCTTTGCCGCCCTGCGCATGGTGGAAGACGGTCACCACCCGCCCGAGGGTTTCGAAGGCTCCTGGGCCGGGGCCACGGGTCAGGTGCAGTTCATGCCGAGCACCTATCTCGACTACGCCGTCGACCACGACGGCGACGGGCGGCGCGACATCTGGACGAGCATCCCCGACGCCCTCGCTTCCGCGGCGCACCTGCTGCGCCGTTCGGGTTGGCGGCCGGGCGAGACCTGGGGGCGGCAGGTCATGCTTCCCTCCGAGCTGCACGGGCAAGCGCGTTCGCTTCGCAAGAGCCCGCGTGGCCTCAAGGGTTGGAGCAACCTCGGCGTCCGTCGCAGCGATGGGGGTGCCCTGCCCGTGGCGAACCTGAGTGCGCGGCTCGTGCTGCCGCTGCGCACGGCAGACCCGGCCTTCCTCGTCTACCAGAACTACCGCGTCTTCATGACGTGGAACCGTTCGACCTTCTTCGCGATCTCGGTGGGCGCCCTCGCCGACGAACTCGAAGACCGCAGCACCCTGCGCGCCTGTCGCGGCTAGGCCCCGGCGCCGCCCTTCATCGATTCGTCCCAGCGGAGCAAGATCGGCGGCGTGTCGGGCCCGGCCAGCGGCCCTTCGATGCGCACGTCATGGGCCTCCAGGATCGGACGCATCTCGCGAAACAGCGTCGGCAACCGGTAGTGCGGCACGCGCGGGAACATGTGGTGGAGGATGTGATGGTTCTGGCCGCGCAGCAGGAACGTGCCACCCGGGAAGAGTGTCACTCGGGTATCGCGGTAGCGGCCGCGTTCGTTGTGCGGGTGGTGGGGGAGCCAGGCGAAGATCGCCGCGATCAGGAAGAAGCCGATCCGCGACGGCACGAACCAGAGCCACAAGGCCTCCCAGAAGAACCCCGCCAGCGAGAGCCCTAGGAAGAGGGCGAGGCACAGGCGTTCGAATCGCTGGCTGTAGCGGGCTTCGAGCGGGTCGAGCACGGCGGCCTCCTCGCCGCGGAGCCGACGCAGCGATGCCGGGAGCAGGTCCACGCCGTTCGGGAAGAGCGTCAGGATCGGGATCACGGTCCGTAGCACGATGATGAGCCCGATCTTCGGGAAGAGCTGCCAGAACGAGCCGGCGACGAAGAAGTCGGGGTCGCGCTTCGGGTCGTTCGTGAAGGCGTGGTGCTTCATGTGCGAGATGCGGTGCGATCGGTAGCTGAACCACAGCGGGATCGCGCTCACCGAGCCGACGAGGTCGTCCGCCCAGCGCAGTTTCGCGTGGCGGCCGCTCACGTTGCCGTGGGTGGCCCCGTGGAGCGTCATGTACATCAAGTAGGCGATCCAGCCGTTGGCCAGACACGCCACCGCGTAGGGGAGCACCCCGTTCATGGCCAGCGCGATCACGCCGACCCACGCTGCGAGTTGGGCAACGGTCGCCAAGACGAGCCGGAAGGAGAAATCGCCGCGGTATTTGGCCGCGATCCTCTGTTCGAGCTTCTTCTGGTCGCGGGGGTTCGAAGCGATTTCGAGGTCGGCGGTGGTCATGGGGTCCTCCTCACGCGGCCCGGGGGGCGCAGTGGGTGATGCGGGGCTCGAGTTCGGCGATCGATGCCACGAGCTGCGGGCGGAGCGAGTCGCTGGCTGCGGCGAGCAGGCAGACGTAGAGGCCGTAAAGGGCGTGGTCGCGAAACTCTGCCTCGTCGAAGCGGCCGGCGGCCCAGTCGAGGGCCGCCTGGCTGAAGCCCTGGTAGACCCGGGCCCCCAGGGCGCCTGCGCAGAGGTCGCCCCGCAGCAGGCCGCGGTCCATCGCGGCTTGGAAGGCCACCCGCTGCATCTCGCTGGCGCGGGGTGCGGCGGGGTCGGGCAGCTCCGGGGCCTGGGCCATGGCGAGCAGCCCGGCCCGGGCCGACTCGTCGGCGCCCACGACATGGGCCACGCCGACTGTGATGACGGCCTCGGCGCGCTCGATGGGCCGGTCGAGGGGGAAGCGTTCGAGCTCGCGGTCGATGCCGTCGAGCAACCCGGCGCACAGCGCGAGGCGGATCTCCTCTTTCGATCCGAACAGGTTGTAGAGCGTGGTGACCGAGACGCCGGCGCTTCGGGCGACCTTTCGCATCGAGAGGGCGGCCGCCCCGTCGAGACCCACGATGGCTCGGGCGGCGTCGAGGATCCGGGCTCGGCGGCCTTCCTTGGCGAGGGCTCGTTGGCTCATGGCGTCTCCAAACGTGGAACACTGTACCAGATATTTTTGAGACCTGGGCAAGCCGAGAATGCGATCGGGTTCGCATAGGTGGGATCTTCTATATCCTTGTAAAAGCTTGAGTTTTTGCCTCGCTGTGCGGCTAGCTCGCCCGGTTGAAGGCGATCAGCCCGCCGCCGTCGAGCACCAGGGTCTGCCCCGTCACCCAACCGCTCGCATCGCTCGCCAGGTAGAGCGCCGCCGCCGCGATGTCCTCGGGCTCGCCGAGCCGCTTGAGCGGGTATGCCGCCGCGACGCGCTCGGCCCCATCGCCCTCCCAGAGCGCCCGGGCGAAATCCGTCTTGATGAGCCCCGGCGCGAGCGCGTTCACGCGGACGCCGGGGCCGAGCTCGGCCGCGAGCTGCTTGGTCAGGTGGATGAGTGCGGCCTTGGTCACGTCGTAGACGCCGAGGATCGGGTTCGTGGCGAGCCCGCCGACGCTCGAGATATTGATCACCGACCCGCCGCCCTCGCGCAGCGCCTTCTGCCACGCGAGCTGCGTCCAGACGAGCGGCGCCGTGAGGTTCACTTGGAGGGTCTTCTCCCAACGCGGCAGATCCACGTCGATGGTGGGTCCGGCGTAGGGGTTGGTCGCGGCGTTGTTCACGAGGATGTGGAGGCCACCCAGGCGCGCGACCGTCGCTTCGATGATGCGCTCGGCATCGGCCGGGTTGCCCGTGTTCCCCGCCTCCCAGTAAACGGCGGGCCCGAGCTCCGCTGCAGTGGCCTCACAGGCCTCAGCCTTGCGCGAGCAGATCATCACCTGCGCCCCCGCCTCCGCGAAGGCCCGGGCGATGGCCTTGCCGATGCCCCGCGAGCCGCCGGTCACGAGCGCCACCTTGCCGTCGAGTCGTGAATCCATGGCGAGCCAGCCTACCATCCCCGGCGCCATCGATGGCGGGAGGCCCGAGGCGCCGGCTGGAACCCCAGGCGTCTCGGGCTACGCTTCAGGTTGTCGGAGACTCCCGTGGCCAGTCTGTTCCCCTCCATCCTTCCCCCGCCCTTGCGCGAACTCGATGCCGAGATCGGAAGCTGCCTCGCCAAGGCCGCCATCGATCTGAACGAGTACGGCTACGACCCGTTCGGCTTCCGCCCCGCCAGCGCGCGCAAGTTCATGCTGCCCTGGGCCCTGCTCTACAAGCACTACTTCCGGGTCGACACCTTCGACATCGAGAACGTGCCGACGGGCCGCGTTCTGCTGATCGCGAACCACGCCGGACAGTTCGCCTGGGACGGGGGCATGCTGACCATCGCCATGCTCACCCGGGCGAACCCGCCGCGGGTCTGTCGGGGCATGGCCGAATTCTTCTTGTTCCGGCTGCCGTGGGTGGGCGCGACGGGGGCGCGGGCCGGAATGATGGTGGGCACGCCTGCGAACTGCGTCGCCATGCTCGAACAGGAGCAATGCGTGATGGTCTTCCCCGAAGGCGCGCGCGGGGCGAACAAGCCGTTCCGCAAGCGCTACCAGCTGCAGAGATTTGGCCAGGGCTTCATGCGGTTGGCGCTCGAGACGGGGACTCCCATCGTGCCCGTCGGGATCGTGGGTTCGGAGGAGCAGCAGCCGGGCTTCGCGAACCTCGAAGACTTCGGCCGCTCGCTCAGCCTGCCGTCGTTCCCGATCACGATCACGTCACCGTGGTTCGGCCCGCTCGGCGCGGCAGCAGCCCTGCCGGTGAAATATCGGATGTACTTCGGCGAGCCGCTGCAGTTCGACGGCAGCCCCAACGACGAGGACTCGGCGATCCAAGGCCGGGTCGACGTGGTGAAGGCCGCCATGCGGGGCTTGCTCGCGCGCGGCCTGCGCGAACGGACCGGCATCTTCTCGTGAGTGACGCTAGGCGGCGTGGATGACTCTGCGTCTCGCCCCGGCCGAATCCTCGATCACCGAAGACGCCGACCTCGAGCGCTACGACCCCATCCTCTAGCTCCGTGCCTCGTCCCCCCTACACCCTAAAGGGTCGCCGAGCTTTGGCCGACACGTCCAAAGGTGGCTCGCGTCGTCGGATCCGGCTTGGGAGGCCTGCGTCATGCAACTCGTTCAGATGCTCGGATTCAGCGCATTCATCGTCACGAGTCTCCTGCTCGGAGTGCGCCTGCTGCTGCTCTGGCGCCGCACGGGCGAGGTGCCCGAGTTCGCCATGGGCCTTTCGTTCCTGCTGGGCGGTGCCTTCGGCTACGCAGCCTGGTTCGTCTACTCGCTGGTCCTCATGGGCAACCTTTCCGGCGAGCCGCACACGATCGCGGTCGTGGGCCTCGCGCTGACCTGCCTCGGTGCGATCACCAACGCTGCCGGGATCCGCGCCGCCTTCCGCCCTGCCGACTCGCGCGCACGCCTCCTGCTGCTGGCCTTCGCCACCGTGATGTCGATCGGCTGGGTGGACACGCTCTTCAATACGAGCGGCCAGGAGCACTGGCTCTTCTGGCTCTCGATGGGAGGGGCCGGCGCGACCTACCTCTGGTCGACGAGCGAATGCGCTCGGCTCCATCTGCTCCTTCGCAAACGCGTGCGTTTCGGTCTCGCACCGGCGCACCTGGCAGACCGGGCGCGGCTATGGGCCATGGCGTTCGGCGCGGTCGTGGCGATGGTTTCGAGCTCGCTCCTGGCACGGCTCGTGATGGGCCCGGGCCAGATGCCGCCGGCCTGGGTGTCCACGTTCCAATCGCTCTGCGGCCTCGCATGCGCGACGTCGATCTGGTTCGGGTTCTTCCCGCCCGCGTTCTACCGACGACGGTTCGAGGCGCCCGTGGCCCCCGACACCTCCGGGGTTGCCTAGCGTGTCGAACGTCGGCGTCTTCGAGTACGTGTGTGCTGAGATCGAGCGCAGCACTCCACTCGAGGGGCCCGTCGCGCGCGGCACGGTGCGCCTCGCCTTGAAGGAGGCGGGCTTGAACCCCGAGAGCGTCGACCCGGCCGGCATGGAGGTCGTCGTGGACAAGATCTTGCCCATCGAGCTTGCCTCGCATCGCATCGAAGGGGCCGACGAACTCTGTGAACGACTGCTGCGCACGTTGGCCACGCGACAGTTCGCCCAGACTCACGATCGCGCCGGCGACGCCGCCTCGGTCTTGGATCGCCTCGGCCGCTGAAGCCACGCGATCTGGTACCGTCCCGCGCGTGCAGCTCCCGATCACTGGCCACCCTCTTCACACACGTTCTCTCACACTCGTCCTCACCCGTCTCGACGCGGGCCGCGTTCGCGCGCGCGGGGTCGTGAACGATCTGCGCAAGTGCGGCTTCGTGCCGATGAACTACGGCATCCAGCCGGCCGGGCTCATCCATCAGATGTCGATCGACCTGACTCTCGACCTCGAGAGCCGGCGCATCGAATCGCTCGAAACGGATCAACCGTTCATCGCCATCGAGCCGTCGGCGGGGACGAAGGGCGAGTGTTGCCGCGACCCGTCCGGGCACCTCGACACGTTGGTGGGCGAAACCATCGACGCCGGCTTTCCGCGCAAGCTCTCGGCCGTCTTCGGCGGGCCGCGGGGTTGCTCGCACATGCTGACGCTCTTCCAGCTCATGACTTCGGCGATCCCGCGCGCCCTCGACCGCGAGGCCGCGCTGTTGGCAGAGCTCGGCGCCGAGCGCGAAGCGGGGGAGCGTCTCTTCTGGCGGAGCGGGTTTCTCGACGGCTTCGAGGCCGAGGACGGCTCGATCGAACTCGCCGTCCAACTGCATGACTTCCACGGCCGGCCTCAGGTGGGCCTTGCGGGCCCCCTCGACCGCTTCCATCGCCAGGACGAGATGCGCGTGTTCGCCCGGGTCTCGAGCCCGGGGCTCGGGATCGAGTCGCTCGTCGCCGCCGAGCGCATCCGAGAGCGGACGACGCTGGCGAGTGCCGAATGGCGTGACCTCGCCGCGGAGGTGGCGCCGCTCGTTGGCACGCCGTTGATCCCGGGCCTCGCCGGGCGGATCTTCAAACGCTTTGGGGCGGACCTCGAGACCGAGCTGCTCCGCGACGCGCTTCTGCAGCTCGCGCCCGGCCAGATCCAGGCGATGGCCGCCATCACGGACCGTTGGTTCGTGCAGGCCGCCGAAGCGAAGGCGCGCGGCGAGGGCAACATCCGGACGGCGTTGGCCGACCCGCAAGACGGCCCGCCCATTGGCGCCATCGGCGGCAAGGCCGACTCGTGTTGGATGTGGCGCAGCGGGGGCCCGCTCGCCTCGGAGCGTTTCAGGCGGCCCAGCAACGAAGACGGCTGAATCCGCACACGCGAGCCCGATATACTGCGCCCATGGCTGACAAGACGCCGCGCATCGCGATCATCGGAACGGGTTTCTCCGGGCTGTGCCTCGCGATCCGTCTGAAGCAGACCGGCGCGGGTGAGCCGATCTTGTTGGAGAAGGCCGAGCGTCTCGGCGGCACCTGGCGCGAGAACACCTATCCCGGCGCCGCCTGCGACCTGATGAGCTTCGCGTACTGCTTCTCCTTCGAGCAGAAGACGGATTGGTCGCGCAAGTGGTCGCCGCAGCCCGAGATCCTCGACTACATGGATCACTGCGCCGAGAAGTACGGCCTGCTGCCCCACGTGCACTTCGGCACGGAGGTCCTCGGCGCGAACTTCGACGAGGCCACGGGGACCTGGAAGTTGCGTACGCGCCATGAGGGCCGCGAGGAGGTGATCGAGGCCGACGCTCTGGTGTCGGGCGTCGGGCAGCTCCATCGGCCCGTGGCTCCGGACATCGCCGGGCTCGACGAGTTTGCTGGCGCGCAGTTCCACTCGGCGGAGTGGCGGAACGACGTCCCGCTTGCTGGCAAGCGCGTCGCGGTGATCGGCAACGGCGCCAGCGCAATCCAGTTCATCCCGGAGGTCGCGCGCGAGGCGGCGCATCTGACTGTCTTCCAGCGCACGCCGAACTGGATCATCGAGCGCGGCGACCGCGAATACACCGACGGCGAGAAGCGCCGCTACGGGCGCCACCGTTGGCTCGCGAAGCTCTACCGGTGGCTGATCTGGGCGCGCCAGGAGCTCGTCTTCTTCCCCGTGATGATCGGCAGTCCTCGCCTCACGAAGCGCCTCGAACAGATGGCTCGCGACAACATGGAGGCCCACATCACCGACCCGGCGATGCGTCGCGCCCTCACGCCCGACTACCCGATCGGGGGCAAGCGCGTCCTCATCCACGACGACTACTTCCCGGCCCTGGCGCGTGACAACGTCTCGCTCGAGACATCGCCGATCGTCGGCGCCAACGCGGCGGGCCTCGAAACGGAAGATGGGCGCCGACACGACTTCGACGTCGTCATCTACAGCACGGGCTTCGATACGAACCAGTTCCTGGCGCCGATGCGAATCGAAGGGCTCGAAGGCCGAGTTCTCGACCAGGAGTGGAAGGACGGTGCGGAGGCCTTCTTCGGGCTCACCGCGTCGGGCTTCCCGAACTTCTTCATGATGTACGGCCCGAACACGAACCTCGGCCACAACTCGATCATCTTCATGATCGAGTGCCAGGCGGAGTACATCCTTCAGTGTGTCCGGCGCGTGGCCGAGCGCGGGCTTCGCTACCTCGACGTCGATGCCGAGGCCCAGCGGGCCTTCAACGCCAAGCTCCACCACGACCTCCAGCGGACGGCCTGGGCGAAGACGGCGAGCAGCTGGTACAAGACTGCCGCCGGGAAGATCACGAACAACTGGTCGGGGCCGACCATCGAATACTGGTGGCGCACCCGGAAGGTCGACTTCCGCGACTATCACGAAGTCGCCTAGCCGGCCGGCCTCGCCCTCGGCTCAAGACGCTCACCGGAAACGCCGACGAGACGACCATGGCGACCCGTCCGCTCGAATCCCGGCAGGCCCAGCGCACCACCCGCCACACGAGCTGCGAGCTCGATGTGGGGGGGAAGGCCTTCACTGGGGTGATCATGGACCTCTCGGCCACGGGGATCTTCGTCCGGACCAACGTCATGCCGGCCGAGGGGACCGAGGTCCGGGTGATCATGCGGCGGCCTGGGGGCGAGATCTGGGAGCTGGAGACCCGGGTGGCCCGCAATACCGGCCGCCGGCCGGTCACGACGCCTCGCCGCGGCCTCGGCCTCGAGATCGACGAGGCCCCCCACGCCTATCACGTCTTCGTGAGCACCCTCCCGCGCTAACGCCTCGGCCCTTCGGGCCGGCAATCCGGGCGTGGGCTCAGCGCCGGAATCTCCTGCATTGGCCGGGACTTGCAATGGCGCGGCGTCGCTGGCACACTGCCCGCTGCGCCAGTGCCGGTCGTCCCGTGTGCCTTCCCGCCTCGGGTTGACTTGCCAATCAAGGCTGAGTGCCGCGGCGCGTCATCACCGGTTCCGGGCCCCGACTCCTGTACCGTCGGTGCTTGGGCAGCATCGGAGAGCCAGAGACCGACATGTCGCAGACCCCCCAGAGCGCCGCCGACGTGCGACGCCTCCTCGCCAGTCGCAAGATCGAAAAGGTCGTCGTGCTCGGTGCCAACGGCACCATGGGCTACGGCAGTGCCGCGCTGTTCACCCAGGCCGTGCCGCAGGTGACCTTTCTCGCACGCACCAAGGCCAAGGCGGAAGAAGGCCTTGGCGCCGCCGTCAAGCAGGTGCGTTCGCCCACCGTCGCATCGCGCGCGAGGGTCGGCTCCTACCAGGACGACCTCGAGGCTGCGGTCGCCGGCGCGGATCTGATCTTCGAAGCTCTCACCGAGGACTTCGACGTCAAGAAGGAGATGTTCGACAAGGTCGAGAGCTGCCGGAGCGACGACTCGATCATCGCGACCGTCACCTCGGGCCTCTCGATCAACTCGCTCTGCGAAGGGCGCAACGATTCGTTCCGCAGGAACTTCCTGGGCCTTCACTTCTTCAACCCGCCGAACGTGATCGTCGGGACGGAGTTGATCGCCGGCGCGGACACCGACGCCGAGCTGCTCGACTTCATCGAGGCCTTCTCGCGCGTCCGCCTGGGCCGCGAGATGATCCGCACCGCCGACACGCCGGCCTTCGCGGGCAACCGCGTCGGCTTCAAGGTGCTGAACGAGGCCGCGCAGCTCGCGGAAGAGCTCGGCCCGGTGCTGGTCGATCGCCTGATCGGGCCCTACACCGGCCGCGCGCTCACGCCGCTCGCCACCATCGACCTCGTCGGCTGGGACATCCACCGCGCCATCGTCGACAACGTCTACGAGAAGACGAGCGACGAGGCCCACGAGACGAACAAGCTTCCCGCCTACATGGACCGCCTGATGGAGAAGGGCGTGCTCGGCAACAAGACCGGGCGCGGCTTCTTCTACAAGGACGACGACAAGAAGCAGCACGTGCTCGACCCGAAGACCGGCGACTACAGCCCGGTGGCCGACGTGAAGCTGCCCGATCTCTCCTACATCGACGACGTCGCCACCCTCTACAAGGAGGGCCGCTACGAGGAGGGCATGCAGATCTTCCTCGGTGCCGAGGGCGACGAGGCGGCGCTGGCCCGCAAGGTCGTGGCCGGGTACATCAGCTACGCCTTCCACCGCGTTGGCGAAGTGACTGAGACCATCGACGGAATCGACCGCATCATGGGCATGGGCTTCAACTGGGCGCCGCCGAGCGTCCTGGTGGACACCATGGGTGGCGCGGCCGCGGCCGTCGAGATGATCTCGAAGACGGGTGTGGACGTGCCGAAGTTCCTCGAGGACGCCGCCAAGAGCGGCAAGCCCGAGCGCTTCTTCAACCATCGCCGGATCAACATCGGGAAGTTCTTCGTCGCCGGTTGACCCGGCGCCCGGTTCGCGAAATTCGCAGAGGAGGATCAGAAGATGGCGGCAGGATCTGATGTCTACGTTCTCGGTGGCTACCAGACGGACTTCGCGCGCAACTGGACGAAGGAGAACAAGCACTTCTCCGCGCTGATGCGCGAGAGCGTGCTCGGTGCCCTCGAAACCTGCGACATCGCCCCCGAAGAGATCGAGAGTGCCCACGTCGGCAACTTCGCCGCCGAGCTCTACTGCATGCAGGGCCACCTCGGCGCCTTCTTCACCGAGGCGCACCCCTCCTTCAGTGGCCTGCCCACGGGCCGCCACGAAGCGGCCTGTGCGTCGGGCAGCATCGCGGTGCTCGCGGCGTCGGCCGAGATCGAGGCCGGCCGCTACGACCTCCAGGCTGTGGTCGGCATCGAGCAGATGAAGACCGTTGCGCCGGACGTCGGTGGCTCCTACCTCGGCACGGCCGCCTGGTACGAGCAGGAAGCTGAAGGCGTCGATTTCCCGTTCCCGACGCTGTTCGGCAAGCTCGGCGACGAGTACGACAAGCGCTATGGCCTGAAGGACGAGCACCTCGCGGAGATCAGCCGGCTCAACTACGACAACGCGAAGCTCAACCCGAACGCCCAGACGCGCAGCTGGTACATGAACAAGGAGCACGCGCTCTGCCGCACCGATGACAACCCCGCGGTGGGCGGCCGGATCCGCATCGCGGACTGCTCGCAGGTCACCGACGGCGCCGTGTGCGTCTTCCTGGCCTCGCGCGAGTACGCCGAGAAGTACGCCAAGGGCATGGGCCTGAAGCTCGAGCAGATCCCGCGCATCAAGGGCTGGGGGCACAACACGGCGCGCATGCGCTTCGCCGACAAGGTCGCCGAGAGCGCGAACGACGAGTACGTGCTGCCCCACGTGCGCAGCACGATCCTCTCGGCCATGAAGCGCGCCGGCATCGACGACGTCAACGGCATCGACGCCATCGAGACCCACGACTGCTTCACCACGAGCGAGTACATGGCGATCGATCACTTCGGCATCACCAAGCCGGGCGAGAGCTGGAAGGCCGTGGACGAAGGCTGGCTCGAGATCGACGGCAAGCACCCCATCAACCCGAGCGGCGGCCTGATCGGCGCCGGGCACCCGGTGGGCGCCACGGGGACGCGCCAGCTGCTCGACTGCTACAAGCAGGTCACGGGCACCGCCGGTGACTTCCAAGTCGACGGCGCGAAGAACTGCCAGACCCTCAACATCGGCGGCAGCGGCACGACGAGCGTGAGCTTCGTCTTGGGCGTTTAGCCCCGCCAAAGGCGGAATCGGAGCTGGCACCGCCCTCGGCGGTACCTCCCCAATTTTCCTGAAGCGCCCGGTCGGAAACGGCCGGGCGCTTTTCGTTGGCTAGTGGTTCAGGAGCTTCATCTCGCGGCGCACTTCGAGGGCCTTGGCGAGGTCGTTGAGATCCTGGCCGAGTTCTTCGAAGGGGGCGCCGCCGCGGAGTGAGTTGCGCGCGGTGTAGTCGCCGCGGCGCATGGCTTCGATCTGACGTCGGAAGGCCACCATCGGGCCGACCACGCGGCGCAGGTAGGCGACGCAGACAGCGAGGACGGTCAGGCCGTAGGCCAAGAGTAGGACGAGCGACACGCCCAGGAAGGCGTTGGTCTGCTGGCCCAACAGCTCAAGATAGCCGTACGAGGCCTCGGGCAGGGCGTTCTCGAGCAGCGAGCTGTAGGCGTACCAGCTGTGTGCGGTTGCCGCCGTCGCGAAAACCATCGTGATGCCGAAGAGGTAGAGCGGCAGTCGCAGTTGGAGTGCCGGCTCGATCAGGCGCAACGTTGCGCGCTTCGGGCGTTCCGTATCCATCGGGATCCAGGTCTCGTCCATGGGGCCCTCCCTGGCTCCCTCTTTCGACCGCCGGGGGTCGCAGCTGAACCCTCCCGAAACTCGCCCCACCGCGCGTATCCTGGCCCCTCTGCGAGCCGTCCTGCAGGTCGGAACCCCAGGAGGAACCATGGACGACTTCCAACTGACCGATGGGATGCGCGACGAACTGCGGGCCGCCTGGCACCGCTACCTCGACCGGGTGGCGCCCTTCCGCCCGCTCCTCCACGGCTACTGCCGCAAGCTGACCCGCGACGTGTGGGATGCCGAGGATCTCTCGCAGGAGACCTTGATCCGCGGCTTTCACCGCCTGGCCTATCACCACGACCCGATCGACAACCCGCGTGCGTATCTGTTGCGCATCGCCACCCACGGCTGGATCGACCAGCTGCGGCGGCGCGAGACCGAGGCGCGCCTTGCGCCCGAAGCCGCGGTCGAAGCGGTGGAGCCGCCGGCCGCCGTGGGCGAGACCCACGATGCGAGCCGTCGCTTGCTCGAGCGCCTGGCGCCGCGGGAGCAGGCCGCGGTCGTGCTGAAGGACCTCTTCGATCTCAGCTTGGAGGAGGCGGCCGTGGTGTTGGAGACGAGCGTGGGCGCGGTGAAGTCGGCTCTCCACCGAGGGCGCGAACGCTTGCGCAGCGAGGGTGAAGCCATTCCGAGCGGCCGAACGGTGCCCTCGGCGGCGGTCGTGGATCGCTTCGTCGAGCTGCTGAACGCCGCGGATCGTGAGGGTCTGCTGACGCTCATCGAAGCCAACGCCGGCATCTCGAACCTCGGCGTCGGAAACCAGTACGGCGACGAGTCCCTGCGCGGCGAGCACAGCTGGCTCGAAGGCGTGCTCGGCGGGCACCCGGAGTGGCCCGAAGCCTTCCGCTTCGAGTCGATGCGTTGCGAATGTGCGGTCTACGAAGGCGAGCCGATGGCGCTCTTCTTCCGCACCCGCGAGCGCTGGGGTGGCGAGGCGCTGGAGGGGATCTTCCGGGTCGAAGAGGAGGCGGGCCAGATCACACGGATTCGCTCCTACAGCTTCTGCCCCGAGACGATGCGCGAGGTGGCCGGGGCCTTGGACGTCCCCGTGCGCACCGGCATGTACCGCTACCCCACGCCCGACCCGGGCGGGAACTACAAGGACGAGTAGAGGGCCTGCGCGCCGGAGCGAGCTACGTTCGCGGCATGGCGATCCTGAAAGTCGCTCGGCTCGGCCACCCGGTGTTGCGCGAGAAGTGTCGCGATCTCACACCCGAGGAGATCGTTTCCGAGCCCGTCCGTCAGCTCGTTGCGGACATGCGCGCCACGATGTCGGAGTACGCCGGGGTCGGGTTGGCTGCGCCCCAGGTGCATGAGCCCGTGCGGCTTGCCCTGGTCGAATTCGAGGAGGGCGACGACCGCTACCGGGTCGACGCGGACCAAGCCCTTCTGGTGCTCTTCAACGCCCGGGTCGACGTGCTCGACGCCGAGCCAGCGGGGTTCTGGGAGGGCTGTCTCTCGGTGCCCGGGTTGCGAGGTTTCGTCGAGCGTCCGTCGAAGATCCGGGTCGAATACCTCGACGAGAACGCCGAACCCTGCGAGTTGCTGGCCGAGGGCTTCCTCTCGACGGTGTGTCAGCACGAGCTCGATCACCTCGACGGCGTCCTCTACGTGGACAAGATCGCCGACCCCGAACGGTTCGCGTTCGTCGAGGAATACGAGCGCTTCCATCAGCCCGCCCCGGACGACGCCTGAGCAGGTATGATTTCGCCATGTCCGAAGAGACCGTCGACGTCCTGATCGTCGGGGCCGGCGCCGCCGGCGCCGCCATCGCCTGGAGCCTCGCCGACACCCGCATGAACGTCCTGTGCATGGAACAGGGCGACTGGATGGACCCAGCCCAGTATCCGAGCACGCGTCTCGACTGGGATCTCGGTCGCTTCGGCGAGTTCGGCCTCAGTCCGAACTCGCGCGGGCGCGAGACGGACTACCCGGTCAACGACTCGGGCTCCCCGATCCAGATCTCGAACTTCAACGCAGTCGGGGGCAGCACGATCCTCTATGCCGGGCACTTCCCACGCTTCCACCCGGGCGACTTCCGTGTGCGCAGCCTCGACGGCGTCGGGGACGACTGGCCCATCGACTACGAAACTCTTGCGCCCTACTACGACGTGAACGCGCGGATGATGGGAGTCGCGGGCCTTGCCGGCGACCCGGCCTACCCGCCGAAGAGTGTCCCGCTGCCGCCCGTTCCGCTCGGTAAGCTCGGCGAGACCCTGGCGGGTGGGTTCAACCAGCTCGGGTGGCATTGGTGGCCGTCGGACAGCGCCATCGCGACGCAGGAGTACGAAGGCCGCGCGCCTTGCATCAATCTCGGTCCGTGTCTCACGGGTTGCGCCCAGGGCGCGAAGGGAAGCACCGACGTCACCTACTGGCCCGCGGCCACGCGAAAGGGCGTCCGGCTGGCGACACGTTGTCGTGTTCGTGAGGTCACGATCGGCGCCGACGGCCTGGCCGACGGTGTCCTCTACTACGACGCCGAAGGGGTCGAGCGTCGGCAGCGCGCCGAGATCGTCATCGTCGCCTGCAACGGCGTGGGCACGCCCCGCTTGTTGCTGAATTCGGCGTCGGCCACCCACCCGAACGGCCTCGCAAACTCTTCCGGCCTCGTAGGCAAGAACTTCATGTTCCACCCCTACGCCATGATCACCGGCATCTTCGATGACCCGCTCGAGGGCTACAAAGGCCCGACGGGCTGCTGCATCATGAGCCAGGAGTTCTACGAGACGGATCTCTCGCGCGGGTTCAGTCGCGGCTACACCTTGGAGACGACGCGTGGGATGGGCGCGGTCTCGACCTCGATGCTCGGCATGGGCACGGGCCGTGTGCCCTGGGGCGAAGGGCACCACGAGGCCTTCGCACAGCTCCACGACCGGACGGCCGGGATGGTGGCCATCTGCGAAGACCTGCCCGAAGAACACAACCGTGTGACCCTCGACCCCGAGCTCGTCGATTCCAACGGCGTGCCGTCGCCCAAGATCGACTACACGCTCAGTGAGAACAGCCGCAAGATGTGCGACCACGCCGTCGCCCGCGGGCGCGAGGTGCTCGAGGCGGCCGGCGCCAAGGAGGTGCTCGGCGAGCCGCTGCTGGCCGTCGCGGGCTGGCACCTCATGGGAACGGCCCGCATGGGCACCGACCCGGCGACCTCGGTCGTGAACGAGTGGGGCCGTTGCCACGACGTGAAGAACCTCTTCGTCGTCGACGGCAGTGTCTTCGTGACCTCGGCCGGGGTGAACCCGACGAACACGTTGCAGGCCTTCGCGCTCTACGTCGCGGACCGGATCAAGAACAACCTCGAGAATCTCTTCGACTGAGGCCGTCATGAGCGAAGCGTACGAAGCCCTTTCTCCCGACCAGAGCCGCGCCCTCACCGCGGTGCTCGACGAGATCATTCCGCCGAGTCGCGACGGCCGCCTGCCCGGCGCTGGCGCGCTCGGTCTGGCCGCAGCCATCGAGGACAAGATGCGCGAGCAGCCCATCCTGCAGCCGGCGGTGGTGGGCGGCCTCGAGACCCTGGCTGCTCTGGCACGAGAAGCCGGTGCCGGCAACTTTGCAGACGTGGCCGCTGGCGAGCGTGTCGACCTCTTGAACCGCCTCGCCGCCGACGCGCCGGCGTTCCTGCCCGGCCTGATCTTCCAGACCTACACCACGTACTACCACCAGGCGGCCGTGCTCGAAGGTCTCGGCATCCCCGGCCGACCGCCGCATCCCGAGGGCTATCCCGTGGCGCCATCGGACGAGAGCCTGCTCGACGCCGTCCGTGACCGAGGCCCCGTCTACCGCCAACCCTGACCGGTCTCCGGCCTACGATCCCTACGCCGATTGCGCGGGCTCGCCGACCGGGCGACTCGCTAGAATGAGCGGGCCGTGACGGACGACGCTCAACGACAGACCTCCGCCATCGCCGTCGTCTTGCCGTGCTTCCGCGTGAAGGACCGCATCGTCGACGTGCTCGCTGGGATCGGACCCGAGGTCTCTGCGATCTGGGTGGTGGACGATGCCTGTCCCGAGGGCAGCGGGGCTCACGTCGAGTCGAGTGTCGCGGACCCACGCGTTCGTGTGCTGCGGCATGAAACAAACCGGGGCGTGGGTGGGGCGACCCTGACGGGCTACCGCGCGGCCATCGAGGCCGGTGCGGGGGTCATCGTGAAACTCGATGGCGACGGCCAGATGGATCCGGCGTCGATCCCGCGCCTGGTCGAGCCGATCCTCACCGGCGAAGCGGACTACGTGAAGGGGAATCGTTTCCACTCCCTCGAAGGCCTACGCGCCATGCCGACGATCCGGCTCGTCGGGAACTCGATCCTCTCTTTCGTCACAAAGCTGTCGAGCGGCTATTGGGATCTCTTCGACCCGACGAATGGCTTCACCGCCATCGACGCCGAAACCGCCGGCGCGTTGCCCTTCGACAAGATCAGCGACGGCTACTTCTTCGAATCCGACCTGCTCTTCCGCCTCGGCACACAGCGCGCGGTGGTGCGCGACGTCCCGATGGCGGCGCACTATGGAGAGGAACGGAGCAATCTCTCGGTGCGTCGCACGGCGGGTGAGTTCGTGTGGAAGAATCTGCGCAACCTCGGGAAGCGGATCTTCTACGGATACTTCCTGCGCAACTTCAACATCGCGTCCGTCGAGCTCGTGCTCGGCACACTGCTGCTCGGCTTCGGCGCCTGGATCGGTCTGGGGCACTGGGCCGAGAGCGCTCGAACGGGGGAGCCCGCCACCGCCGGCACCGTGATGCTGGCGGCCTTGCCCGTGATGATCGGCGTGCAGCTGCTGCTCGCCTTCCTGGGCTACGACATGCAGAACGTCCCGCGTCAGCCTCTCTCGATCCGACGCCACCGCCGCCCCTAGCAGGGGCGACGGCGAGCACGTCCTAGGCCATCAGATACAGGAACTCCTCCTGCGCGATCTGGGTCCTCCTCCTGGGATGGACGGCTTGCGCCCGAGACTACGCCCTTCGATGACGGAAAGGTGCCGCTCGGCTCCGCGCCGGCGGCCTCTGCTGCCAACGTCGTGTCAGCAGAGGCCGCCGAAGGCGGAATCGGATCAGGCCTTGCGTATCCAATCGTTCCGGCTGGCAATGGGTTCTAGAGCAGCGCCTTCGTGTAGGTCTCGTCGTTGAAGCCGACGATCACGGTCTTGCCCTTGCGCAGCGTCGGGGCTCGCAGGTTCCCGGTCGGGCCGAGCATGGCGTCGACCACGTCCTTGCCCGCGGAGCCGCCCTTGAACTCGGTCAGCTTCTTGCCCTTGGCCACGATGACCTTGCCAGCCGCCTTCGCCATGGCGGCCGCGTCCTTGCGGCCGAGCTGCGCGCTGGCCAGGATCGTTTCCTTCGCCTCGATTCCATTGGCGTCCAAGAACTTGGACGCTCGGGTGCAAGACGTTCAGCCCTTGCGGTGGTAGTACCAGTCGATTCGCTTGGCCATGGTCCCTCCTCGTTCGCCGCGGGTTCGCTTCCCTTTTGGTCGGGCCGACAGCGTATCATCCCGACGTCGCGATCGACCTCGAGATCGACGTCTGGAGTGAAGCGTGGCGAGCAAACCGTATGCGGCCCTGTTGAAAGGCCTCGCCGTCCATCCGCTGGTGGGCCCGGACGACACGCTCGAAGAGGCGCGCGAGAAGCTCGAAGCCGTCCACGGCCACGCCATCGGCGAAGGCACGCGCGTCGAGTGGGTGGAGCTCGGTGGCGTCCGTTGCGCCTGGGTCGACACGCCGGAGACGCGCGAGGCCCCGCGCACGTTGGTCCTGTGTCACGGCGGCGCCTACGTTGCGGCGTGTGGGGACGGGTATCTCTTCTACGCCGAGATGCTGGCGCGGCCCTGCGCGGCGCGGCTGCTGCTCGTCGACTACCGGCTGGCACCTGCCCATCGTCACCCGGCTGCCCTCGAAGACTGCGCCAGCGCCTACCGCGGGCTTCTCGATGAGGGCCACGCACCGGGCCGCATCGGATTCGTCGGCGACTCGTGCGGCGGGACGCTGGCAATCACCTCGCTTCTCCATCTGCGCGACCAGGGCGTTCCCATGCCGGCGCTGGCGGCGACGCTGGGCGGCTGGTTCGACCTCGAGGCCGGCGGCGAGTCAGCCACCCACCCGGTGGGGCCCGACCCGTTCGCCCACCCCGAGTTCACCCGCGCACGCGGGCGCGACTATGTGGGCCCGGGTGGCGACCTGCGCGACCCGCTCGTTTCGCCCATTCACGCCGACCCGACCGGCTTGCCGCCTCTCTTCTTGCAAGCCGGCCAGGTCGATCTGACGCGCGACGACGCCGTCCGCCTCGCAAAGAGCGCCGGGCGTGCCGGCGTCGACGTCACGCTCGAGATCGTCCCGGAGATGATTCACGGCTTCCAGGGCCTCGCGAGCGCGGGCATCCCGGAAGCGGTGGCGGCTCTCGATCGGCTCGGCGCATTCGTCCGCAGTCGGATCCCCGACCCGGAGCCGAGCTAGTGGAGGCCCGCCGTAGCGAAGCCCTCTATCTCGAACTCGTGGAAGGGGACACGGCGTCCTATCGGCGCGCGGTCTTGCCGGGACGGCTGGCGGCACCGGGCGTGCAGGTCGCGAGCCTGTGGCGGAATCAGTGCCCGGATCGCAGCGATTACGAGCGCACGATCCCAGAGTTCGAAACCCTCGCGGTCTACGAGGTGGGCACGGGCTTCGAGCCGCCCGCCGCGCAGGAAGGTGTGCGCGGTCACCACTTCCGCCGCGTCGATCGGCCCGCGCAGGGTTCGCTCAGCGGGCGCCCGACGCTCGGCCTCGAACTCGTCCTCGTGAGCCCGCGGACCTCTGGCGGTGCGGGGGCGCTGCGGGATTGGGCCGACTTCCTGCACATCCGCGAGATCGCCTCGGCGGCGGTCCCGGGGCTCACGATGATCACACCTTATGAGGACGCAGCGGGGGGTGAGCCGCGCTTCCTCCACCTCTACGAGATCGACACCCCGGACGCCGAAGCCGCTTTCCGTGAGATGGCGCCGCTCACGATCGCCCGGTTGAAGCCGCGGGGGAAACAGGCGGTCCGGGACTGGATGGGCCATCCTGAGCTTCGCATCGACTACGTCAACAGCTTCACGCGCATCGGAGAGTTCCGGCCCTGACACCGGGGCGATCCGGGTGGGGCGACGTACGGGAGAACGAGATGGGAACGAAGACGAGCTACGAGATCCAGGGCCAGACGGTGACCCTTCCCTGCGACGTGCGCGACGCGTCCTCGGGGACGACGATGTACATGGTCGATGCCAACGAGGCCCAGCGGCTCGTGCCCGATGTCTTCGAGGTCCTCCAGCCGGCACCGGGGTTGACGCAGATGTCGCTGCTGATGGTGGACTATCGCGACAACGACCTCGGCGACTACAACGAGGTGGGCATCGTCTTCTTCGTGAAGCCGCGCGGCGCGGGCGATGAGCAGGCCGGGACCTACATCCATCAACTGCCCGTGAATCAGAGCTTTACGTGCGAGGCGGGTTGCAAGATCTGGGGCTTCCCGAAGTCGGTCCAGGAGATCGATCTCGACTATGAAGACGACAGTGCGACGTGTCGCCTCGTGATGGACGGCCAGCACGTCTTCACCCTGACCGTCCCGCGCGGTGGCAGCGACGAGACGGCCGACGCGCCGAGCACGGGGTATACGCTCATCGACGGCGCCGCCCACGCCAATCAGTTCACCCGCGGCGGCCGCGGCGAACAGACGGTTCCCGGCGCCGCCGGCGTGAGCCTCGAACTCGGCGACCACCCGGTGGCGGAGGAGCTGCGCAAGCTCGGCCTGCCGAAGGACCCGATTCTCAGCAACTGGTGCGAGCACATGCGCGGGAGCTTCGGCCCGTCGACGCCGCTCTAGCAGAAGGAGCTTCCGCGCCAGCAAGGCGCGGAGGACGGCCGATGGCGACCCCCTGGCAGACCCTCGAACGCAGCGAGACGCCCGACGGCGTGCTCGAGCTACGCCTCCGTGGCGAGGACGACTACCTCGTCTGCATCGACGGGCGCATCCTGATGAACAGCCACGCGAGCCGTTCGGAGCGGGCGCTGGCCGAGCGCGCCTGCGAGCGGGTGGCCGAGCGCGAGGCGCCGCGCGTCCTGGTCGGTGGCCTCGGCATGGGGCTGACGCTTCGGGCCGCGCTGGATGCACTCCCCGCCACGGCCACCGTCGTGGTCGCGGAGTTGAACCCCGTGATCGTGGATTGGTGTCGCGGCCCCCTCGCCGCGACGAATCACGGCGCTTGCGCCGACCCGCGCGTCGAGGTTCGACTCGAGGACGCCGCGCGCACGATTGCGGCGAGCCGCGGCCTCGACGCCATCCTGCTCGATCTCTACGAGGGGCCTCACGCACACACTCCGCGGAAGGATCCGTTCTACGGGAACGAGGCGCTGCATCGCACCTGGGCGGCACTGGCGCCGGGTGGTGTCTTCGCCGTCTGGTCCGAAGACCCGGACCCCGACTTCGAGGCACGGTTGCGCAAGGCGCGCTTCGAGGTCACGCGCCACCGCCCCGGCCGCGGCGGCCGACGCCATGCCGTGACGATCGCCGTGCGCCAGGAGCCGAAGACGCGGCGTTAGCCCGGGAGTTCGTGCTTGCCCACCCCGCGCGGAATGAGCGGTGGCTCGCCCGACACGTAGGGCTTCATCCGTTCGAGCCAGCCCATGATCTCGGGGTAGTCGAGGATGTCGCGCCCGCCGTGGAACCCGTGCGCCCAATAGAGGGTGAACTGCGGGTAGGCGGCGAGGTCCGGCATGGAGGGCGCATCCCGCCCGCACAGGAACGGCCCGCCTTCGAGGTGCCCGCAGAACGTGTCGTAGAGCTTGCGCTTCGATTCGGCGACGGGCAGGCCGTCGTCGGCCTGGGCGACGAGGCGCTTCACGAAGCCGACGCGTGTCACCAGGGCCGGCCAACCCGCCCGCATCAGCCACGGCAGCCCCCCTTCGGCAGTCTGCCCCATGACCGATCCCAGCTTCCAACCGTTCCGATACTTGTCGAGCCCTGGCCCCGGGAAGAAACGGAAGGACGCCGGGATCAACCGCTGCGAGATCCAGTCATCGAGCTTCAAGAGCAGGTCGCGTTCGGCTCCGCTTTCTGGCAACAGCCGCGGCCCGTCGGGGAAGCGTTCGTCGAGCCAGAGGCCGATGGGAGTCGAGTCTCCCCGGCTCTCGTCGCCGATCGTCACGACCGGGATCTGTCGGCCCACGGGCAGGTCGCGCTTCACGTGAAGGGGGTTGATGTAGAAGCACTCGAAGTCGAGTTGTTTGTAGAGCAGGAAGCAGTGCACCTTGGCGGAGAAGGGGCTCATCGCGTAGGTGTAGAGGGTGATCGGCGCGCGGGTCTCGTTCATCGAGTCACTCCTTCTGCGGTGGCTCGACTCTATCAGGGTCGGAGGTGCGTAGCTGGGAGGCTGGCGGCCCGGCGCCCCGCCGGGTATCCAGAGGGCTCGCTCCGAGGGGACGCCTTGCCTGCATCGCTGCCGCCGCGCCTTCGCTCGCTGTTCCTCGCGCTCGCGTGGGGGGCGGCCGCCAGCCTGGGTTGCGGCGAGGCCAGCGAGGCGCCCGCGCCCGCCGTGCCCCAGCCTCTTTCTGCCGAGGAGCGCGAGCATCTCGCCGCTCTCGGCTACGTCTATTTCGCCGAAGAGGAGGCGGGCGAGCAGGACGGGGTCGTGCGCTTCGACGTGAAGCGCGCTTCGCCGGGCTACAGCCTCTACTCCATCCGCCATCGCTGCCGGGCCGAGCTGATCGATCTCGATGGCACGCTGGTGAACTCGTGGGAGCACGCACCCTGCCAGTTCTGGTCCACGGCAGAGCTGCTCGCCTCGGGCGATCTGCTCGTCACGGGGCAGGACCCGATCGAGGAAGGCGAAGGGCTCGATCGGGTGTATCTGATGCGGCTCGGTTGGGACGGCGACGTTCGTTGGAAAGCCGCGATCCCCGCTCACCACGATGCCGAGGAAGCGCCGAGTGGCGACGTCCTCACGGTCGTCGCTCACTACCGTCGTATCCCTGCCATCTACCCCGACGCCTGGGTGAAGGACGAACGCTTGACGCGGCTCTCGCCCGGCGGCGAGGTGCTCGAACATCGCTCCATCCTGGAGATGCTTCAACGCACGCCCGAGCTCTACCGCATCCGTCGTGTGGCCGCGCGCGAGCGAAACGGTCGCAGCGAGGTCGAACTCTTCCACGCCAACGCGGTCGAGGCCATGTCACGTCCGGGTCTCGCCGAGCGCAGCCCGATCTACG
Source organism: Deltaproteobacteria bacterium (assembly GCA_019311105.1). Lineage (GTDB taxonomy): Bacteria > Myxococcota_A > UBA9160 > UBA9160 > JAFDDA01 > JAFDDA01. The sequence continues at coordinate 27,197 of JAFDDA010000007.1, read as the reverse complement.
CCGAGGGGAACGTCCTCACCTGCCTTCGCAACCAGGACGTGATCGCGATCTTCGACTGGGAGGCGAGGAAGCTCGTGTGGGTCTGGGGGCGCGACGAACTGGAGCTGCCTCATCACCCGACGATGCTCGACAACGGCAACGTGCTCGTCTTCGACAACGGATTCCGAACCGGACGTTCCCGCGTGCTGGAGGTGGACCCGATCGCGAACGAGGTCGTCTGGCAGTACGAGGGCAACGAGGCCGAGCCCTTCTTCAGCAAGAATCGCGGTTCGAATCAACGCCTGCCGAACGGCAACACCTTGATCGCAGATTCGGACAGTGGGCGAGCCTTCGAGGTCACGCCGGCCGGTGAGATCGTCTGGGAGTTTCTGGCGCCCTACCGCAGCGACGAGGGCCACCGAGCCACGATCGAGCGAATCGAGCGCTACCCGCGCGCGATGATCGACGCCTTCCCGAAGCCAACGCGCCGCTGACGCGTCAGCCGAGTGCGATCAGTGCGTGCAGCACCGTGGCTACGAGCAAGCCCGGGCAGAGCGCGTAGAGCGCGGCCGTCTGCGCGAAGGCTCTCGCATCGAACTCGCGGCGCAGTGGGATGCCGCCCTCGCGCGCAACGATCAACACCGGGATTGCAAAGGCCACGGCGAAGGGCACGAGCCCGTGGCGGGGCAGCATGTGCATGTGGGAAAGTGCGTGTTGAGGCATGAGGAAGACCCACACCATGGGCGCGGCGACGGCGAACAGCAGGGCCACCGCCCCCACGAGGGCGCCACGCCGAGCCCGTTCACGGAAGAGACGGAGCCCGCTCAGCGCGACGCCGAGGGCGGCCGCGAGCGCGAGAAGGCTGGCGTGGCTCCAACGTGGCAACCCGAATTGTCGGTAGAGCAACCATGAAAGGCGCAGGCGCGGCGGGTCTTCGAAGTCGAACCCCTCGCCGAAGATCGGGGCGAGGTCTGCCCGTTGCGAGTAGGCGTGCTCGAGCCGAGCGGTGTCCGCCGCGATGAAGCGCCCGTACTCGGGGTTGATCTGGCTCGCACCACCGGTGTTCGCCCGCGCGGCCGCGGAGCCCAGCAAGTCGCGGGAGGCGGCTTCGAAGCTATCGAAGTAGAAGCCCAGCTGGACGAGATGCGCGAGCACGGCGAGCGCGACGCCGGATGCGAACTTCATCGCGTCGAGGGCCGCCCCGGCTGCGGCATGGAGCAGCGGCGTCTCTTCGTCCCGGGCGAGAACCAGCCAACGGATGGCCAGCACCGTCATGGCCTGGGCGGGCAGCCAGTCGTAGCCGATCCATCCCGCGAGGAAACCGAAGGGGAAGAGCGCCCAGCTGGTGCTCGGGCCCACTCGGATGGAGATGGCCACGAGGGTCAGCACCATCGCGAAGGCGTAGGAATGTTCGTGAAGTGCGCCCATCCACAGGATCGCGGCAGGCTGCAACAACAACACCGCGGATGCGGTGACGATCCAGGCGCGCGAAACGACGCCCGGCGCCCAGGCGAGCAGGGCGAAGGCCATGAACCCGAAGGCGGCGGCTGCGAGCCCGAGGGGCACGAGCCGCATGCTCCGCTCGGAGAGCCCGGCTCGGGTCAGGGTCGCTGCGATGTAGAGCGGGCCGTTGGGGAAGTGGGTGTACTCGACGATCCCGAAGCGTTGGTCTCCGGCGGCCATGGCCCGGGCTTCGGCCAGCGTCGTGTGCTCGGCTTCGGTGCCCGTCTCGATCCGTTCGAGCTGCCCGTAGCCCAGGGCGAAGGCGCCGAGCGCGACGGTGAGTGCGAGCACGAGCGGGGCGACGCTGCGCGAGGCGGTGCCGGTGGTCTCGAGGTCGGTCGACACTAGACGACGTAGGGGGACCACTCGGGGTCCCCCTGCTGCGGCGGCTCGAACAGGTTCTGGATGCAGAGGTTGTTGCCCCGGCACGGGGCCGTCTCGGCGAGGTGCACACAGGGGGAGCACGGGAGCTTCCGGTACACGACCTCCTCTTCCAAGCCGACCACCGGCTTGAGCCGCGTGGCAGGGTCCGTCGGGCCCCACCAGGAAAGGCAGCGCAGCCCGAACAGGCGCGCGTAGTGCAGCAGCCCCGAGTCGACGCCCCAATACTCCGAGGCGCCGGCCAGCTCCGCCAGACTCTCGGGAAGGGCGAGCTCGCCACAGCGGTTCTCGTAGCGATGCTGCGGGAGCGCAGCGCGTGCCTTCTCCAGGATCTCTTCCGCCAGCGCCCGGTCGCGGGCCGCACCGAGGAAGACGAAGTGCCGAGCCTCCGCGCCGGATGCGCGTTCGACGAACACCCGTCGCCAGTGTTCGGGAGTCAGCATGCGCTCGGGGGCGAGGTCGGAGCACGAGGCGCCGATGCAGGTGCGCTCGGCGGGTCGGGCAGCGGGCACGGACGGGAGCTGCTCCCGAACCCTCGCGCCACACTCTGCCATCGTCGCCGGCTCGGCTCCCACCAGCTCCATCGCCTTCTCGTAGAAGAAGTAGCTGCCCGAGTAGCGGTTGAAGAAGATGAGCTGTGTGTGCAGGCCACGTCGCCAGAAGACGTCGTGCAGGAAGAAGCCGAGCCGATTTCGCGCGCCGGTGAACACCGAGAAGATCGTGGAGAGTCGGCTGTGAACCTCGAAGTCGACGACCGTATCGACGCCGAGGCAGGCCCACCATGCCGAAAGAGAGGACCGGACGAGACGGAGCGGGCTCGAGTCGTCGATGACGATCAGGCGGTCGAACACGCCGAGGGTCTCGGCAAAGGCAGCGACCTCGCGTGAGCAGAGCAACGAGATCTCCGCATCGGGGCGCTGCTTGCGCAAGCCGAGCAGCGCCGGGAAGGCGAGCAGCAGGCTTCCCCCACCGACGAGCTTTTGAACACAGACCGCGCCGCCGGCACGATGCTCGTGGTCCCGGCGCAGCAGATGGCCGAGTACGAAGACCAACGGCCGCAGGAAGAAGATCAACCCTCCGCCGACGTAGTAGTCGAGCTTCTGTTTCTGCCCGAGGTTCATCGTGCCCTCTCAAACGTCAGCCCCATCTGGCCGACGTTAAAGTACAGCCGGACTCGTGCGAGCGCCTTTACGGCCGGCCCGGGCAGGGCGAGGGCCGGAAACTTGTGCCTCAGGTGGTTCGCCAGCATCGCCCCGGAGACGTACTTCCATGGATGGAACTCCGAGGCCCGCGCGAACCCGTGGCGTTCGAAGATCTCGACCAGGCCAGCGCGTGACCAGTGAAACTCGTGGTCGGGCAATTTATGGGGCCAGAGGCGGCCGAGGGCACGCTCCGAGGTCGAGCCGGCTTCCGGCGCCACGACCAGGGCCTTCGCGCCGGGCGCCGAGTTCGCGGCCATCCAGTCGAGCACCCCCGCGGGTTCGGGAAGGTGTTCGAAGCTGTCGAGCAGGACCCAGATGTCGACGGGTGTGGGCAGGCGGTCGGGCCGTCCGTCGAAAGGGAAGACGTCGGGGACGCCGAGGGCGCGCGCCCGGGCGAGGTTCTCCGGCACGGCTTCGATGCCGAACGCCTGCGCGGCACGCTCGGCTGCGAAGGCCAGGCAGTGCGCGCCCCCGAACCCCACCTCGCACACGGCATTCCCCGCAAGGTCGATCCCCGCACCGTCGAGCCAGCGCTCGAAGGTGCGGCGCTTCATCTCGCCCGTGGCTCCGTCGAAGTGGCCGCGTAGTTCCGGATAGGACGCGTCGTAGTCGAAGTTCTGGCCGGCGAAGTCGCCGTCGAAGAACGACTTGCAGCGCCGGCATTGGAGGCGGTACCCCTTCTCGAGGAGTGCAGCACTTCCATGTCCACAGGGCGGTTCGACGACCATGTCCTCTGAGGGTCAACGCGGCGACAAGGTTCCGGAAGCCTTCGTCGAGCGCACGTTGTTTCGCCACCCGCGACTCTACCAGATCAAGCGCTTCCTGATCGAGGACGTGATCTGGGGCTTCCTGCTCTCGCGCGTGTTCCGCTTGGATGCACATCCGTTGCCGGACCTCGCCGCGAAGTACGCCGGCCGTCAGGTGCTGGTCGGCGCGTGCGGCCCCGGCGACGACATCACGGGCCCGCCGATCGTGGGTGCCGCCAGCGTGACGGCCTTCGATCTCTCACCTGGCTTCGCGCAGGTCTGCGCCCGGCGGCGACCCGAGTGGAGTGTGTTCTGCGGTGATCTCCTGGCGATCCCCCATGCCGACGATGCCTTCGAGGTGAGCGTGCTCTATTCGAGTCTTCATCACGTGCCCGCCGACGCCGAAGAAGTGTTGGCCGAGATCGCACGGGTGACCCGCGGCCGGATCGTCCTGCTCGAAGGCCTGGTCCCCGAGCGCGGGATCACACGGTTCCTCTTGCTGCTCTGGTACCGGCTCGTCGACGGAGGGCACCACTACTACACCGAGGGCGAGTTGCTCGAGCGGATCGAACGCCTGGGCCTGCGCGTCGAATCGAGCGCACGCTACAGCCCGATCCGTCACATGTGGCTGGCCGACCTGACGCCGACCCCCGGCGATACACTGGGCCCATGAAGACCAAGCGCCTCTTGTGGATTGCCATCCTGGCCCTGTCCTTCTCCACACCGACTCGGGCAGACGACATCGGTCCCCGCATCGGGCCGAGCGATCCGGCCGAGCTCGAAGCGTTCGTGGACGGCCTGCTCCCCGGGCTCATGAAGACGCACCACGCGCCCGGCGCGGTCTTCGTGATGGTGAAGGATGGCCGTGTCTTCTTTTCCAAGGGCTACGGTCACGCGGACATCGAGACGCGCCGCCCGATCGACCCCGAGACGACGCTCTTTCGCGTCGCATCCGTATCGAAACTCATCACGGCCATCGCGGCTCTGCAACAGGTGGAGCAAGGCAAGCTCGATCTCCACGCGGACGTGAACACCTACCTCGATGGTTTCCAGCTCGAGTCGAACTATCCCGACCCGGTGACGCTCCATCATCTGCTGACCCACACGGCGGGCTTCGATGATCGCTTCGCGAAGTCGAGCCGGCGCACGGGCGCGGCCCTGCCGCCGCTCGGCGACTACCTGGCCGAGCGCATGCCGCCACGCGTGATGCCGCCGGGCAAGCTACTGAGCTACTCGAACCACGGCCTTGCCCTGGTGGGCCATCTGGTCGAACAGGCGTCGGGCACCGAGTTCACCGAGTACGTGGATGCCCACGTGCTCGGCCCGCTCGGGATGGCGAACTCGCGCTTCTTCCTCGACGTGCCGCTGTCGCCCGACCTCGCCACGCCGTATCGGATCCAGGACGGCCGCGTCGTCCCCTTCGGCTACGACCACACGCTCCTCGGGCCCGCCGCCGAGCTCAACACCACGGGCACCGACATGGCGCGCTTCATGATCGCCCAGCTACAGCTCGGCCGGCTCGGCGATGCGCGCGTGCTGAGCGAAAACACGGCTCGCCTGATGCAGGAGACGCACTTCCGCCACCATCCCGAACTCGACGGCTGGTGCTACGGCTTCGTGGAGACGCGCGAGCGCGGCGTGCGCCGCATCAGCCACGGCGGCTCCTGGCGCGGTTTCCGAACCTTCCTCACGCTCGTTCCCGAGGCCGACATGGGGATCTTCATCTCCGTGAACGTGGAACTCCAGCAGCCGCTCTTCCGGACCTTCATGAAGACCTTCGTCGAGCACTACTACCCCGGGCAGGCTCCCGTTGGGCCCGAAGCGAACGCGGTCGCGCTCGAACCCTATTCCGGCGTCTACATCCCGAACCGGCGGATGCGTGGGAGCTTCCTCAAGCTGGGCACGCTGCTCGGCCTGGCCAGCGTGGCGCCGGACGACGACGGCGTCTTGACGATCCGGACCGCCGCTTTGGGGGCCATGCGTGTCCTTCCCGCAGGCGAAGATCACTTCCGCGAGCGCGACGGCGAGATGGACGTGGCCTTTCTGCGCGGCGACGACGGACGGGTCGCGTACATGGCTGCGGAGAACTTTGCGTACGACCGCGTCTCGTTCCTTCGCAGCCCGGCCGCCCATGTCATCGTGGCGGTCGTGTGTGCGGTGTTGTTCGTCGGGACGCTGCTCGGGTGGACGCTCGGAGCGCTCGTGCGGCTCTTCGCAAGCGGCCCTGCGAGCGCGGTCTCACGGACCGCTCGCCTCGTCGGTGCCTTCACGGCAGGCCTTTGGACGGTGGCGGTCGTCGGCACGGCGCTCAACCTGTCTGCCGGAAACCTGTTCGAGTTCCTGTACGAGGATCTTCCGACGAACTTCCGAGTGCTGCTCTTCCTGCCTGTCGTTGCTGTGTTGCCGAGCCTGGCCCTGCCCTGGTTCGCCGTTCGTGGCGTGGCGGCTCGCGCGCCGCTCGCCCGCCTGCACTACGTCACGCTCGCCTTGGCGGCGATCGCGATGTTGGCGTTGGCCCATCACTGGAATCTGTTAGGCGCCTTCTAGCGGCCGGCGTTCGTTACCTGCGAGAGAGGCGCTTCCAGGCTTCGTCGAAGCGCCCTGCACGGCGCTTCTCGTCGAGGGGCCCACTCAGGCAACAGAACTCGAGCTGAAGGAAGTTCGGGTCGTGGAAGTAGATCGACTGACACCATCCATGGTCGACGATGCCGCGCACCTTCACGCCCTTGGCTTCGAGGTCGGCGTGCTTGCGTGCGAGGTCTTCGGGGTCGGCGGCGGCGAAGGCGAAGTGGTACATCCCCGGCCCTGTTCCGAGGCCGCGGTTGATGCCCGCATCGAAATCGGTGGACATCCCCGGGACGTCGTTCGCCTCCATGAACGCGATCAGCTCACCGCCGCCGGTGTCGAAGAAGGCGTGGCGGATCACCCCGCCCACCGAGAGTTCGATCATCTCGCAGACCACCGCGGGGAACCCGAGGACGTCTTCGTAGAACTCGAGGGTCGCCTCCATGTCGTGCGTGGCGACGCCGATGTGATGGATGCCTCGACTCATGGATGCCTCCCGTCTGCGGAGCCAGGATACACCCCCGAGCCGGCGGGGATCAGCGGCCCTCTTCGACCCAGGCGCGGATCAGGTGGTGTGCCACGGCAAAGGGCGGCGGCACGATCAACTTCGAGGTCTCGCCCGCGAGGGCCTCGCGCACCTCGTCGCGGTGGAACCAGCGGGCTTCCTCGATCTCGGCGGCATCGATTTCGATCTCCTCGGTCGTGGCCTCACCGATGCAGCCGATCATCAGCGACGACGGGAAGGGCCACGGTTGTGAGGTCAGGTAACGAACCTTCCCGACGCGGATCCGGCTCTCTTCGTAGATCTCCCGGCGGACGGCTTCCTCGAGGGTCTCGCCCTGCTCGATGAAGCCGGCCAGGGCCGAGAACATCGCGGCGGGCCAGCCCGGGCTCCGGCCAAGCAGACAGCGGTCGCCACGAACGATCACGGCGATGGCGACGGGGTCGGTGCGGGGAAAGTGCTCGGCGGCACATTCGATGCAACGGCGGTGCGCACCCGCCATCTCGACCACGGTCTTCCCGCCGCACACGGCGCAGAAGGGGTGGCGCGCATGCCAGTCGACGAGCGATCGCGCCTGGGCCGCGATGCTGGTCTCGCCCGGCGTGAGCTGGCCCGCGATCGCGCGCAGATCCTCGAACGCGGCGGCGTCCTTCAGGCCGAAGGCTTCCATCGGGTCTTCGATGGCCGAGACATCCACGGCGAAGTGCGCGACCTCGCCGTCCATGCCGAGCAGCACCATGGGCGGCGCCGGGTCGAGCCCATCGAAGAGCGCGTTCGTGGCCCAGGCGAGCGCGCGGGCGTCGCCGAGCTTCACCAGGGGGTCGAGCCGGAAGAGCGGAAGGAAGCGCGTCGCCTCGGCGGCGCGGAGCGTTTCGATCCAGGTGGCGTCGCGCCGCTCGACCGAAACCCGATCGAGCGGGCTCCCCGAAAAGGTGATGGGGTCGGCCACGAGCTAGCTGCGCAGCCGTCGGAATGCGGTGCGGACCTCGTCGACGAACGTCTCCGGTCGTTCGAAGGCCGCGAAGTGTCCGCCTTTGTCGAGCGTGTTGAAATGGACGAGCAGGTCACCAAAGTGCTTACGCGCCCAGCGCTCCGAGGTGCGGAAGATCTCTTTCGGGTAGATCGAGCAGGCTACCGGCACTTGCACCTTCCCCATGGGCGGCGTGTTGAAGCTCTGCCAGTAGAGGCGCGCCGACGAGGCGGCCGTCCCCGGCAACCAGTAGAGCATCACGTTGTCGAGCAGCTCGTCGCGGCTGGCCACGTTCTCGGGGTGGCCGTCGCAATCCATCCACGACCAGAACTTCTCGAGGATCCACGCCGCCTGGCCGCTCGGCGAGTCGGTGAGCGCGTACCCGACGGTCTGGGGTCGGGTGCTCTGCTGCTTCGAGTATCCAGAATCCCACTGCTGGTAGTGCTGGATGCCGGCCAGGGCGCTCTGCTCCGCCTCGGTCAACTCGCTCATCGTGTCGCCGTCGGGCGGGACGATGGGCATGTTCAGGTGGATCTGTCGGCAGTGCTCCGCGTCGCGCATCCCGATGCAGGTCGTGACCATGGCGCCCCAGTCACCCCCTTGCGCGACGTAGCGGTCGTAGCCGAGGCGCTGCATCAACGCCGACCACGTGTCCGCGATCTTCTCCACACCCCAGCCCGTCTCGGTCGGCTTGCCCGAGTAGCCGTAGCCGGGAAGCGACGGGCACACGACGTGGAAGGCGTCCGCGGGGTCGCCGCCATGGGAGGCCGGGTCGACCAGCGGCCCGATCACTTTCTGGAACTCGACGATTGAGCCCGGCCAGCCGTGGCTCATCACGAGCGGGATCGCGTCTTCTTCGGACGAACGCACGTGGATGAAGTGGATGTCGAGCCCGTCGAGATTCGTCACGAACTGCGGGTGCTGGTTCAGGAGTGCCTCGCGCTTGCGCCAGTCGTACCCGCCGGCCCAGTACGCGCACACCTCCTGGACGTAGGAGAGCGGGATCCCCTGGGACCAGTCGTCCACCGGCTCGGCGTCGGGCCAACGGGTGGCTTGCAGGCGCCGCTTGAGGTCCGCGAGTTCTTCGTCGCTGGCGGAGATTCGAAAGGGCTGGATGGCGTCGGACATGAGGCTCCTCGCGGTGACTCGGGGTTCGGGCGGGACGGTAGTGCGACTGCGTCGCGGCGCGCCATGATAGCCTCCCCCGCGATGTCCCCGACCCGCCCGTTCGCCTTCCGCCTTGCGTGATAGCACGCCCCAACGCTGCCCACGCCGTTGCGCTCTGCTGTGAGATGAAAAAATCCTGCACCACGAGTATGGTGATCTCGATGAAGCGTGTTTTGGAGGCGCCATGTCGGTCGATTTTCGGACCCGGGTCGACCCGGATCAGCAGCCCGTCGAAGCGGGCCGTTTCTTCGGGGAGGACCTGCCCGCAAAGCTCGATGCCCACCAGGGCTTGATCGCCCCCGGTGGAAACTCGCTGCGGCTGAACGATCTCTGCATCGAAGTTGAGGGCGAGCCCTGGACACTTCGTTGGCACGGCGACCGGGCATCGGTCGAGCCGGGGAATGGTGGCGCCGCCCATGTGAGGTTGACCGCCGAACAGCTGAGTGACCTCGCAAACGACCAGACGACTCCGGTTGCCTTCATGAGCAGCGGAACTCTCGACATGCCGAGCGGCCGGCTCGCCGACTTCCTCGACTGGTGGCTCGTCCTGCGGGGCGCCCTCGACGGCTGCCGCATCCATGCCGCCGGCGACGTTTCGCTCGAGACCCGAGTGCCCCGCAGCTTCGACGTGGACGACTCCGACGAGGACATGCGCGCCTTCCTCGAAGAGGCCGGCTATCTGCACATTCGCGGCCTCTTCAGCAAGGAAGAGATGGCCGCCGTCGAGGCCGACTATCCCAAGGCAGCCCCGCATTTCGAGAAGGGTGACCGCCGCGCCTGGTTCGCGACCACGAACGATGGCGCCGAACATCTCGTGCGGATGGAGGGCTTCGACGCCTACTCCGACGCCAGCGTCCAATTGATCGACGACGATCGCTTTCAGCGCATCGGTCGAATCCCCGGCCTCGGCCACGTGCAGCGCAGGAAGCCCGGCGCCCGGATCGGCGCCCTCGACAAGCCCATCGGTGTCGTGAAGGGCATCTCGGACGTCCCGTGGCACAAGGACTGCAGCCTCGGGCGCCACTCCTACGAATGTTGTTCGCTGACCGTCGGCATCTCCGTGACGGGCGCCGATGCGGAGTCCGGCCAGCTGCGGGTCGTCCCCGGGAGCCATCGAGCCCTCATCTGGCCCGCGCCGTGTCTGCAGCCTGGCCTCGACCTCGAGCCCGTCGACCTGCCCACGGAGACAGGTGACGTCACCGTCCATCTGAGTTGCACGCTTCACATGAGTCAGCCGCCCGTCGAGCGCTCGCGAAAGGTGCTCTACACGGGTTTCGCACAACGGCCCGTGGATGTCGCTGCCGCCGAGGCGCAACGTCAGAAACTCCACGACGTGCGCGGCAAGGCCCACACGACGGTCTCCCAGGAGCCCGGCTATCTTGGGGACCCGGGAGAGCAAGATGGTGCAAGCAACCCTTCCCGCTGACCCCGCGCCCCGGCTTCGCCGCCATTGGCGGCGCGGCCTGCGGAGCCTTTGGCGTTTCATCACGACGCCGAGTGATCTGGCCAACAGCTTCGAGGCGATGTTCTCGCTGGCCGGCCCGACGGTGCAGCGTGAGTTCGATCGGTTCGCTGCCGACCCGGTCGGTGCCCGCCTGCTGAGCCAGCGTCCGCGCCCCGACCTGAACGCATTGCTCTGCGACCATGCTGCCCTGGCCGAGATGCCGCCCGGGAGTGTCGGTCGCGTCTATCTTGACTACCTCGGTGGCGAGGGCATGGGTGCAGCAGACTACTTCCTCGATGCAGCAGGCCTCGAAGAGAAGGCGGAGCGGTTTGGCTGGAGCGAGGACCAACTCTGGTATGTGCGACGGATGGCCAACAGCCACGACATCTTTCATGTGGTCGCTGGCTACGACCGCGACATAACGGGCGAGATCGGGGTCATCGCATTCACGGCCGGCCAGATCCCGCTGCTGCCGTTGCGGCTGCTGCTGCCCTATCTGTTCGCGCTCTACCCGACCCGCCCGCTGGCCTGGGGGCGCTATGTGCGGGATGCTTATCGCCACGGGCGCCAGACCCCGTCGCTTGCCTGCGTGGACTACGAGGGGATCCTGGCGACGCCGCTCGCTGATGCGCGGCACGTGATCGGCATGCGCTCGGTTGCAGAGGTCCACACGCGCGGGATTCCGCAGCCTGGCGCGACACTGCTCCATGTCGAGCGGAACGTCGAACTCGTCTGACGCCGCGAGTGGGCCGCGTTGAACGACGGCCGGGAGCCTCGGGAGTACCCCAAGAAATGCCTGGATCGAGACTCGAAGGAAAACGGGCGGTCGTGACGGGCGCCGGCAGCGGCATCGGGCGCGCGAGTGCGCGGCTCTTTGCCCAGGAAGGCGCTGCCGTGCTGGTGTCGGATGTCGCCGAGGACGGGCTCGCTGAGACGATCGAGCAGATCGAGAAGGCCGGCGGTCGGGCACGCGGCGTCGTGGCCGACGTCTCTGAGGAAGCTGCGGTGGCGGGCCTCGTGGAGACCTGCGTCAGGGAGTTCGGTGGCCTCGAGGTCGTCTACGCGAACGCGGGCATTGTGGGCCAGCCCGTCGCGCTCTTCGATACGACCGTCGAGGACTGGCGGCGCGTCCTCGACGTGAACCTGATAGGCCCCTTTCTCGCGATCAAGTACGCCTCGAAGGTGATGCGCGAAGCCGGCGGGGGCTCGATCCTCTGCACCGCATCGGTGGCCGGGCTGCGCTCGGGCGCCGGGCCGACCGCCTACAGCGCCAGCAAGGCCGGCGTCGTGAGCCTCGTCCAGACCGCCGCGAACCAGCTGGTCGGGACGGGTGTGCGGGTGAATGCGATCTGCCCGGGCCTGATCGAAACCGGCATGACGCGGCCCATGTTCGAGATGGCGCGGGCCGCGGGCAAGACCCACAAGATCGGCCAGCTGAATCCGCTGCGGCGCGCCGGCGAGCCCGCGGAGATCGCGAACATGGCCCTGTTTCTGGCTAGTGACGAGGCTTCCTACGTCAACGGCCAGGCGATCGCCGTGGATGGCGGCCTGTCGAGCAGCCATCCCTTCGTCCCCGGTCGGCTCGCCTAGCCGGGCCAAAGGCCGGCCCGCTCGCGGAGCAGGTCGCTAGACTCCGGCGCTCCATGTCCGAAGGCACCGAGAACTCACAGCGAGCCTGGTTGGCACCCTGGGTGCGCGGCGTCCAGCGTCACGCCCAGGCGGCGACCCTTGCTTGCCTGGGCATCACACTCCTCTGCGCCGGGTATGCCTTCCAGAATCTAGGCGTGAACTCCGACAACCCGCGGATGATGCCCAAGGACATGCCGACACGGATCCACTTCGAGGCCTTCGAGGAGGTCTTCCCGAGCTTCGAGAACGTCCTGGTCGTCGTGGTCGACGGCGAAACGCCCGAGGTGGCACGAAAGGCCGCCACGACCCTGGCCGACGCCCTGCGCACACGCCCGACGTTCTTTCACGACGTGCACCTCCCCGGCGCGGGCGACTTCTTCGAGCAGCACGGCCTGCTCTACCAGCCACTCGACGACCTCGAACTCTTCAGCGAACAGATCGTCACCATCCAACCGCTGCTCGCCTCCCTCGAGCGCGAGCCGAGTCTGGCCAACCTGGTGTCGCTCATCGAAGAGGGGCTCGATGCGACCGGCGGCGCTCTCGACTCGCCCGACGAGTGGGGCCGTGTGCTCGATCGCTTCAGCGACGCCACGGTCACCGTCTATTCGGAGTATCCCCTCGCCATATCCTGGGAAGATCTGACCCTCGAGGGCACGCCCGTCGATGCGCAGACCCGTTACACGCTGATCGTCGAGCCGGTCCTCGACTTCGCCGCGGTCTTCCCCGCCGAGCGACCCATGCTCGAAGTGCACCGCGTCACCGAAGAGCTGGGGCTCGTCGCCGAACGCGGCGTGCAGGTCCGCATCACCGGCCATCCGGCCTTGAACCACGAAGAGATGCAGGGCGTCATCCTCGACATCGTGACCGGGACGTTCCTCTTCCTCGGCCTCGTGCTCTTCGTCCTCTACCGAGCGCTGTCGTCCGTCCGCATGGTGATTGCCGCTCTCATCACGCTGGTCTGCGGCTTGCTGTGGACCACGGCCTTCGCGGCGTTCGCCGTCGGCGACCTGAGCCTGGCCTCCCTGACCTTCGCGATCTTCTTCGTCGGCCTCGGGGTCGACTTCACCATCCACCTCGGCATGGCCTACGCCAGTGCGATCAGTCGCGGCATCACCGCCGAAGCCGCGATGGAAGAGTCGATCGCGGCCGTCGGGAACTCCTTCCTGCTCTGTACGCTCACGACGAGCATGGGCTTCTTCGTCTTCATCCCCACCGACAACCTCGCGATCGCAGAGCTCGGGCTGATCTCCGGGTCGGGGATGATCATCAATCTCTTCGTCACGGTGACGCTCTTCCCGGCGCTGCTCGCCGGCTGGCTTCGGATCGAGGGCAAGACGGCTCCACCGCCGCGCTTTCGGCTCGATGGGGGCTTCCGCCGGGGCCTTGCTCACCACCCGCGTGTCGTGGCGGGTGTGGCGTTCTCCGCATTCGCGCTTGCGGCCGTCGCGGCCACGGAGGTTCGCTTCGACGACAACATCTTGAATATTCGCGACCCAGAGACCGTGAGCGTCCAGATATTCGAGGAGTTGGTCGAGGAGTCGGGCGAGCGCTCGCCCTGGCCGATCAACGCCATCGCCGCCGACCTCGACGCCGCGGAAGAGATGGCGCAAGAACTCGAGGCCCTCGACGTAGTCTCGAAGGCGATCCATCTCCGTGACTACGTGCCGGAGGATCAGGAGGACAAGCTCGACATCCTCGCAGACCTCGGCTTCCTGCTGGACACGCCGCCCGGCTCGCTGGTCGATGCGTCCCCCCGAACCACCGAGGCCCAGGTGGCTGCCCTGCGTACCTTCCGAGACTACTTGCGGAGCGCGTCTCCGGAGCGCGACTCCAGCATGGGCCGCAGCATGCGTCTACTCGCCGACCGCTTGAGCGAGTTTCTCGAGCGCGTCGACGCCGACCCGGCCCATGCGGCCGATGCCCTCGTGAAGCTCGAATCGATCCTTCTTTCCGGGGTCCCCGAGCTGTTCGATCGGCTGCGCCGCGCCACCGAGGTCGAAGAGATCACGCTCGAACGGCTACCCGAGTCGTTGAAGGAGCGGATGATTGCCGAAGATGGGCGCGCCCGGGTCCAGATCTTCCCGGCCGAAGTGCTTTCGACCACCGAGGCGTTCCGTGGTTTCGCGGACGACGTGACGGCCGTGGTCCCGACCGCGAGCGGCATCTCGGTGAACGTGATCGCCCTCGGCCGTGCGACGCGGAGCTCGTTCCGGCAAGCGATCGCCCTCTCGTTGATGTTGATCGTGTGCTCGCTCTTTTTCTTGTGGCGGGCCGTCGTGCCGGTCGTTCTGGTGCTGACGCCCTTGGTGATGACCGCGGTGGGGACGATCGGTGTGATGGCGGCTCTGGACATGCCGCTCAATCTGATGAACGTGCTGGTCGTGCCGTTGTTGCTCGGCATTGGAGTGGACAGCGGCATCCACCTCGTCCATCGCGTTCAGCACCCCGTCCTGGCCCAGGAGTCCCTGCTCGAGACGACCACCGCGCGAGCCGTATTCTTCAGCGCTCTCACCACGGCCATGAGCTTCGGCACGCTCGGTTTCTCGTCGCACCGAGGGATGTCGGGGCTCGGCATCGCCCTGAGCATCGGGATGCTGATGATCGTCCTCTGCAACCTCGTCGTCTTGCCAGCGCTGATCGAGTTGCGGAAGCAGCGCGTCGCCGCGCGAAGAGAGGGCTAGCGGGGGCCCAGGCGGAACAGGTAGGCCTCGTCGACGTTCGGGTTGCGCGGGGGCGAGCCGTACTTCTCTTCGTACGCAGCACTGAACCGATCGAACTCTTCCTGAGCCTCGACGCGCTCGGCCCGAAGGTCATAGACCGTGCTCTCCACCTGAAGGCGAACGTTCGCGTCGGCCTCCATGTTCTCGACCCAGGTGGATCGGCTCGCGCCGGCGTGGACATAGATTGCTGCGTCCATCCCGACGGCCCAGATGTTCACCGAGTACGGGTCGGCCGGGTTCGATTCGAGCTGGACGGTGCTGACGTCGCGAGTGAAGGCCCAGTTGCCCGGGGCGGCGGCCGGCGTTCCGTTGAGGGCGCCCCCCGGCAAGACGAGGAAGGGCCCGCCACAGCTGAAGGTCAGCGCTGCGATGCTGGAGAGCAGCAGAGCTGTTTTCGCGTGCATGAATCTCCCGGGTTGGATGGGCGCGGCCCGAGTCTACCAATCCATGTCGAATCGGCTGCGCAGCCAGGCGCGCGTGCTCGGGTCGGGAGAGTCGGGACCCGGGTTGCGCCGTCGGCCCAGGGCGCGCCGCCTCGTGCTGGCCAGCCCGCGGGCAGGTCGCGGCTGCAGGTGGGCCATTCAACCACGTCGGCCACCGAGCCGCCTGATTCGCCCGAAAATGCCGGCTCTTTGGCGATTTGCCTCGCCACCCGCACGGCCGACCCGCCCACCTACTTCTCGTGATACCACGTCTCTTTCTCCATCTGGCCGGGGTCGCCTGCCTGGCGCTGCTGTCGGCACCCGCCGGCGCCGTCCCGGCAGGCTACGTCTTGACCCTCGGCGACGAGTTCGATGGCGACATGCTCGACGAGACGATCTGGGAGAACCGCCTGCCTGGCCCGCGGCGCCACGCCGTGAACACGGCCGAGGCGGTGCGGCTCGATGGTGAAGGCCACCTCGTCATCGACACCTGGACCGAAGGGGGCGTGCACTACACCGGAATGGTCGGGACCCAGGGTCGCTTCGAGCAGACCTACGGGTGGTTCGAGGCGCGCATCGACTTCCACGACGCGCCGGGTATGTGGTCGGCCTTCTGGTTGCAATCGCCTGACATGGGGAGCTTCCTGGGCGACCCGGGTCGTGCGGGCGTCGAGATGGACATCGTCGAACACGATCTGTTCACGAGCGTCGCCACCCTACCCATCTGGCACGGGGCCCTCCACTGGGACGGGTACGGCCCGGAACACAAGTTCCGCAACTCGCTCGTCCCGATGCCCGGCATCGGCGACGGCTTCCACACCTATGCGCTCGAGTGGACCCCGACGACTCTGCACTTCTACTACGACGGCATGCTCGTCTGGGACGCCTCGGTCGGGCCGATCTCACACCGAGCCGAATTCTTGATCCTGAGTTCGGAGGTCGAGAACAGCCTGATCAACGGCATCCCGGCGGGAGGCTATGGGTTGCGTTCGGAGACGACACCGCGCATGACCGTCGACTACGTGCGCGTCTACGCGGCCCCCGAGCCGAGTGTCGCGCTTCTGGCTGTTGCAGCCGGGTTCGGGCTCGTACTCCGCTTCCGTCGCTAGCCGCGCGCTGGCTCAGTTGGCGAGCGACCCGACGTCCACGACCTCGGCCTCGATCGGTGGGGTCGGCTCGTCGGGTAGCAGGAAGCGCCAGAAGATCATCCCGGCGGATAGCCCCGCCGCGTCGAGCCAGTTCGGCACGCCCGGGTCACGATGCGCGACGACCATGCGGAAGCTGCCGTCGGGTTCGTACACGGTCTGGTTCCGGTTCAGGGACACGCATCGGTGGCGGTACGGCGGTGTCTGCAGGCAGCGGTTCCACAGGACGACGTTGGCGAAGCAGCAGCGTGGGAAGCGGCCTCGCATGACGAGTGCCTGGTCGGGGCCCAGTTCGTAGCGGGTCTGCAGGTAGGCATTGTCGACGGCCGCGTAGCCGATCTCGGTGTTGCTCTCGTCGTAGTCGGAGTTGTCGAACGCGTTGATCTCGTTCGAGACCCAGGCGGGCATGATCTCGGGTGGCAGCTCGGGAAAGCCGATCGTCACGCCGCGGACGAAGTTGATGACGCGCCGGATGCCCGCGGCGATGGCGGCATCGTCCATGGGGGCTGCCGGCCTGGGGGGGTCGACGGGCTCGATCCACAGGGGCACGTGGAAGGTCGGGTCCGCGGCGACGCTTCGCTCCCACTCCCAGTAGTGGCGCGTCGTGATGGAGCCGGCGCCCGGTTCGAGCTTCAGCCAGTTGCGCGGCTGCGGCGCGGCGCTCGCGATGAGCTCGTAGCTGCCGTCGGCGGCGATGTCGAACTCCCGGTCGTTCAAGGTGGTGACGGCGCCCTTCGAGAGGTGCCCCTCCTCGGCGCCGGCTTCGACGGTGAAGCTGGTGTAGCAGGCACCGTGGGTGTTGCCGCGGATGCGGTACGTCCCGGCCGGGTCGGCAACGCATCCGTAGTAGACGGCGTCGGGGTTGTCGCCCAGCAGCTTCTTCGTCGAACTCAGCCAGCGCTGGAAGATCGGCCGCGCGGGGTCGACATCGAACCAGCACTGGAAGCCGTGCTGCAGCGCGTTGGCCAGGAGATAGCGGCCGGCAGCGCGTTCCTCGGCCGTGTTCATGCCGCGCTCCGGGGTGATGTACCCGGTTTCGATCTCGGCAAGCGCCTCGGAAAGCTCGGCGTAGGCGAGCGCCGCCTCGTCTCCCGTCTTCGTTGCCGTCGTGTCGTCGGACATGAGCTCCCCTTCGTCCGGCGATTCTACCGCTCGCGGGGCTGCACGTGGCCGTCGCGAAGAGCCGGAGACGCAGTTAAGCTAGGCCCCGTTGCCGCTGGGCCCCTTATCGCAGAGGATCACGCTTATGCCGCCCTCGACCGCTACCCGTCAATCTCCCCGCTTCGAGATCATCGGCGCAGGGATGGCGGGGGTGCTCGCCGCCATCAAGCTCCAGGAAGCAGGCCTCGATGACTTCGCGATCTACGAGAAGGCCGACGACTTGAAGACGCGAGGGTCTTCGTGATCGCGGAGCACTGCCTCGTCGAGCGCGAAGGCCACGTGCTCGTCGTCACGTTGAACCGGCCCGAAGCCAAGAACGCGCTTTCCGGCGGGATGATGGCCGGCATGTATCGCGCCTGGCGCGAACTCGACGATGACCCCGAACTCCGCGTCGCGATCCTGACCGGGCGCGGCGATGTCTTCTGCGCCGGAGCCGACCTGAAGGCGATGGGCGGCGGCCAGACTGATGAGGCGTTTCAGGCGCTCCGGGCCGAAGTGCCCGATCTCCATTGGCAGGCGCTGCTGCGTCACAACCGACCGATGAAGCCGATCATCGCGGCGGTCGAGGGCTTTGCCGTCGCCGGTGGGACGGAGATCCTGCAAGGCACCGACATCCGCGTTGCCGCCGAGGACGCGATATTCGGTGTCACCGAGGCCCGGCGCGGCCTCTTCCCCCTCGGCGGCAGCAGTGTTCGGCTCCGGCGCCAAATCCCCTACACGCTGGCCGCGGAGATCCTCCTGACGGGTCGGCACGTGACGGCGCAGGAGGCCCTCGACTTCGGCCTCATCGGCCGCATCGTGCCGAAGGGCCAGGCCCTCGACGAAGCCCGGAAGATCGCCGCCGAGATCTGCGAGAATGGCCCCCTGTCGATCCGAGCCCTGATGCGGATGCTGCGCGAGGTCGACGAGAGCTACCCCGAGGCCGATGCCTTGGCGAAGGAACTCGAGATCGGTGGGCCGGTCTTTGGTTCGAAGGATGCACGCGAAGGCCCGAAGGCCTTCGCCGAGAAACGTAAGCCCGTCTACCGAGGCGAATAGGGCAAGAGCCCGAGGAGAACGTGATGAAGGCTGCTGTGATGCGCGAATACAAGGCCCCGCTCTCGATCGAGAACGTGGCGATCGACGACCCGGGCCCGAGCGAGGTCTTGCTGAAGACCGCCGCCACGGGGATCTGCCACAGCGACCTGCACGTGATCGAGGGCGCGCTGCCGGTGCCGCCGCCGTGCGTGCTCGGCCACGAGCCGGCCGGCGTCGTCGAAGCCGTGGGCGCGGGCGTCACGGACTTCGTGCCGGGCGATCATGTCATCGGTTGCCTCACGGCTTGGTGCGGCGTCTGCAAGTTCTGCACGGCAGGTCGCCCCTACCTGTGCCCCACGCAGTTCGTGGGCCGTCCGCCCGGCGCCAAGCCTCGCCTCTCGAGCGAGAGCGGCGACCCGTTGGGCCAGTTCGCGAACCTCTCTTCGTTCGCGGAGCAGATGCTCTGCCCCGAGCGTTCCCTCGTGAAGATCCGCGACGACATGCCCCTCGATCGGGCGTCCCTGATTGGCTGCGGGGTCACCACGGGGCTCGGCGCCGTGCTGAACACCGTGCACGTCCCCGCCGGGTCCAGCGTCGTGGTGATCGGCTGTGGAGGCGTCGGCCTCTCGGCGGTCCAGGGCGCACGCATCATCGGCGCGAGCCAGATCATCGCGGTGGACGCACAGGCCTGGAAGTTCGATCTCGCCCGGAAGCTCGGTGCGACCGACTGCATCGACGCCACCGACGGCGACGCCGTCGCGGCGGTTCAGGGGCTCACGGGCGGGGGCGCCGATTTCGTGTTCGAGTGCATCGGTCTCGTGCCCACGGTGCAGCAGGCGGTCGCGATGACCGGTCGGGGAGGTACGGCGGTGCTCGTCGGCGTGGTTCCGATCACCGAGACGGTGGCGCTTTCGGCTGCCGACCTGACCCTCCAGGAGAAGAAGGTCCAGGGCTCCTACATGGGTTCGAATCGCTTCCGCTTCGACATGCCCAAGTACATCGACTTCTACCTCGACGGGCGGCTCTTCCTGGACGAGATGATCTCCTCGCGGATCAAGCTCGACGAGGTCAACGAGGCCTTCGACAAGATGCGCAAGGGTGAGGCCGCCCGGCAGGTCATCGTCTTCGACTGAGACCGCAGTGAGCGAAGGTTTCATCGTCTGGCTCTCGACGAATCCGGTCACGACCTGGCTGGTGCGCAATGTGTTCTCGCGGCTCGACCCGGCGATCTTCAAGGCCACGAACGGTCGGCTCACCTCCATGGGCCCGCCCGCCATGCCGATGGCCACGGTGACGACCATCGGTCGGCGATCCGGCGAGCCGCGGCCCGTCCATCTGGCGTGCGTCGAACACGACGGCCATCCCCATGTGGTCGCGAGCGCTATGGGGCAGGAACGGCACCCCGCCTGGCGTTACAACCTCGAAGCCCATCCCGAGGTCGAGGTGCAGATGCCGGGCGAGCGATTCACCGCGCAGGCCGAGATGCTGAGCGACGCAGAGAAAGAAGCCATCTGGGGCGAGGTGTGCAGCGCCATTTCCCAGATGAACGTCTACGTCAGGCGGACCGATCGGAACATCCGCGTGTTCCGACTGCGACGTGCGAGCTTCTGAAGAAGGGCTAACTGCCTTGGGACCCAAGCGCTGCCCCCGGCTCGGATCGCCCGTCGAGGTGGTTCGCAGGCGCCTCGAATGTGGTTCTCTCTCTGAGATGCGCGCCCATGCCCTGCCTCTGTTCGCGGCCCTCTCCCTGCTGCTCGGCTGCGGCTCTGAGCCCGACACCCTGGTCGTCGGAGTGAGCTGGGCCTACTTCCAAGAGGAGCGTTGGCACATCGATGCTTCTGCCATCGAGACCGCGCTGACAGCAGGCGGGGCGCGCTACATCGCCACCGACGCTCAGGCTTCGAGCGAGAAGCAGATCACCGATATCGAGAGTCTGGTGGCTCGGGGTGCCGACGTGTTGGTCGTGGTGCCGCACGACGCCGCAGCCATCGCACCCGCCCTGGCCCTCGCGCGCGCCGAAGGGATCCCGGTCGTCGCCTATGACCGTCTGATCGAGGCGCCCGGCGTCTTCTATCTCTCCTTCGACAATCGCGAGGTCGGCCGCCTCCAGGCACGAGCGATTCACGCCGTGCAGCCCGAGGGGCGCTACGTCTTCATCAAGGGGGCGCCGACGGATCCGAACGCCGGCTTCGTCCATGCCGGCCAGCTCGACGTGTTGGGCGATGCGATCGCGCGGGGCGAGATCGAGGTCGTGGGCGAGCAATCGATCGACGCCTGGTTGCCCGAGCTGGCGCAGCGCGTGATGGAGCAGATCCTGACGGCCACCGACGATCGCGTCGACGCGGTGGTGTGCTCGAACGACGGGATGGCGAGCGGCGTCGCCGCTGCCCTGCGAAGCCAGGGTCTCTCGGGCGTTCCCCTCTCGGGGCAGGATGGCGACCACGCGGCCCTGAATCGAGTCGCTCGCGGCGACCAGACCGTGAGCGTCTGGAAGGACGCGCGGGCGCTCGGCGCCACCGCCGCGAGGGTGGCCTTGGAGTTGGCTGCCGGGGCGGGGCCTGGCGAGATCGACGGCGCCACCCGCTACGAGCGCGGCCCGCGCGGTTTAGCGGTGGATGCGATCCTGCTCGAACCTGTCCCGATCACGCGCGACAACCTCGATGTCGTGATCGACGCGGGTTGGGTTCCGCGCGAGGTGGTCTGCCGGGCTGTGGGCGACGACCCGCCGCCGGCCTGCCGGTAGCTCGCAACATGGGCCGCTGGCTGCGCGAAAGCGAACTCGACCCGCGCCTGATCGGAACGCTGCTGGCTCTGTTTTCCATCTGGCTCGTTCTCGACCGCGTCACCGGCGGGCTCTTCCTCACACCGCGCAACCTCTACAACCTGGCCGTTCAGAGCAGCGTCGTCGGGGTCATGGCCTGCGGGATGGTCCTCGTCATCGTTGCGCGGCACATCGACCTTTCCGTGGGTTCGTTGCTCGGCCTAACTGGGATGTTGCTCGCGGCGATGCAAGCCGACGTGCTCCCAGCAGCCGCGTGGGCCTGGCCACTCTCGATCGCGGTCGGAGTCGCGGTCGGCGCCGGACTCGGCGCGTTGCAAGGAGTCTGGGTTGCCTACGCCGGCCTTCCGGCCTTCGTCGTCACGCTTGCCGGCCTCTTGATCTATCGCGGGTGTGCCTACCTGCTCACCGACGGCCGGACGATCTCGCCCCTCGATCCGACCTTCGAGCGGTTGGGCGGAGGCATCGACGGAGCGATCGGGCCCGAGGCGAGTTGGGTTCTCGGTCTCGCGGCGGTGGCCGTGTTCGTCACGCGCCAGCTTCGGGTTCGCATGGATCGCGCACGGCACGGGATTCCCGCTCGGGCGGTTTGGAGCGAAGCCCTTCAGATGGGTCTCGGTGTCATGGGCGTGCTCGGCTTCGTGGCCGTGATCAATCTCCACACCCTCCCACAGAGCGACGAAGCCCGTGGGATTCCGATCCCGGTCGTGGTCCTGGCGGTGGTGGCGGTCGGGATGCACGCCCTGGCGCGTACGACGCCGTTCGGTCGGCACGTCTTCGCGATGGGAGGGAGCCAGCGTGCGGCGGTTCGAGCCGGGGTGAACGTGGCTCGGACGACGGTGGGCTTGTTCGCGGTGATGGGCGCCCTGGCCGGAGTGGCGGGCGCCCTGACCGTGGCACGGCTCGGCGCGGGCACGAGTTCCATGGGGACGCTCTCGGAGCTCGCGGTGATTGCGGCCACCGTGATCGGCGGCACCCGTCTCGCCGGCGGCGTCGGGAGCATTGCGGGCGCCGTGCTGGGCGCGGTGTTGATGCAGAGCCTCGAGAACGGAATGGTCTTGCTCGGCGTCTCGAGCGCCGTGCGCCAGGTGGGGATCGGTCTCGTGTTGCTGCTGGCCGTCTGGCTCGACGCGGTCTGGCAACGCCGCGCCGGTGGCCTCGCCGAGGAGGGCGCGTGAGCGAGCCGCTCCTCGAACTCCGGGGCGTCACCAAGACCTTTGGCGGGGTCCATGCCGTCGAGACAATGGATCTCGGCCTCGTTGCCGGCGAGGTGCACGGCCTGCTCGGCCACAACGGCGCCGGCAAGTCGACGTTGATGAAGTTGCTCTCGGGGGTCCATCGCATCGATGCGGGGGAGATCCGTCTCGCGGGCGCCGCGATCGAACTTCGTAGCCCACGCGACGCGCAACGCCACGGCATCGAGATGATTTATCAGGATCTCGCCCTGGCCGACAACCTGGACTCCGTCGCCAACCTCTTCCTCGGGCGAGAGCTGCGCACGCGCCTGGGTCTGCTCGACGAAGGGGCCATGGAACGCCGCGCCACCGAGCTGCTCGGCGACCTGAACCCCGACTTCCACCAACTGCGCGAGCCCGTCGGTCGTCTCTCCGGAGGGCAGCGCCAGATGGTTGCCATCGCGCGCGCGTTGCTCTTCGACGCGCGCATTCTCGTCATGGACGAGCCAACTGCCGCCCTCGGGCCCGCCGAGTCGCAGAACGTGAGCGCGCTGATTCGCCGCCTCGCCGAGCGCGGCATCGCGATCGTGCTCGTGAGTCACGACCTCCACGACGTCTTCGACCTCTCCGACCGCATCACCGTAATGAAGAACGGCCGCCTCGTCGCCACGGCCCCCCGCAGCGAGCTCGACCCCGACCGCGTTCTGGAGTTGATCATCGCGGGCCGCTGATTTGTGGGAGGATGCATCCGAGGCGCCCGCCTGACCTAGACTGACGGGCCAGCGAGCAGGAGAGTCCGTGGCCGAGATTCGCAAGCTGCTGATCGCCAACCGTGCCGAGATCGCCATCCGGGTGGCGCGTGCCGCCGCGGAGCTTGGCATCGAAAGCGTTGCCGTTGCACCCGATGACGACGCTTCGTGCCTGCACACCCGTCGTGCCGATGCCTTCGTGCGTCTCGAGGGCCGGGGCGTTGCGGCCTATCTCGATGTCGCACAGCTCGTTGCGATCGCGCGACGGGAAGGGTGCGAGGCGGTTCACCCGGGCTACGGCTTCCTCAGCGAGAACGCCGACTTCGCTGAGGCTTGCGAGGCCGCGGGCCTCGTCTTCGTCGGGCCGACGCCAAGCCAGCTCCGCTTGCTCGGTGACAAACTCGCCGCCCGCCAGCGCGCCGCGGGCCTCGGCGTCCCCGTGCTGCCGGGCACGACGGAACCGACCCGCCCGGCCGAGGCCAAAGCGATGCTTGCCGAGCGGGCGCCGGGCGCGCGGTTGATGGTGAAGGCCGTGGCCGGTGGCGGCGGGCGCGGGATGCGAATCGTCGATGCCGGCAGCGATGTCGAAGCTGCGTTCGAGCGCTGCGCCAAGGAGGCTCAGGCATGGTTCGGGTCGCCCGACCTCTATGTCGAACGGCTCGTCGAGAGTGCACGCCATCTCGAAGTGCAGATCGTCGGCGATGGTTCGGGTTCGGTCGTCGACCTCGGCGAGCGCGAGTGCACGTTGCAACGCCAGAATCAGAAGGTCGTCGAGCAGTCACCGTCCTTTGGCCTCGACCCGCAGGTTCGCGCTTCGATCGTGGACGCGGCGCGCCGCCTGGCGGCTGCGGTCGACTATCGCAACCTCGGCACGTTCGAGTTCCTTCTCGATCGGGATTCGGGCGAGTCGTTCTTCATCGAGGCGAACCCGCGCCTCCAGGTCGAGCACACCGTGACCGAGGCGGTGACGGGCGTCGATCTCGTGCAGACGCAGCTCCGTATTGCGGCGGGCGAAACCCTCGAGGCCCTCGGCCTCGCCCAGCGCCGGGCGCCACGCGGCCACGCGATCCAGCTGCGGATCAACACCGAGACCCTCAGCGATGAAGGTGCCGCCCGGCCCGCCGGCGGCACGCTCACCCGGTTCAGCCCGCCCACAGGCCCGGGGGTTCGAGTCGACACCCACGCCGCCGTGGGCTGGGCGACGAATCCGAGCTTCGACTCCCTGCTGGCTAAAGTGATCGTGCACGCGTCGGGCGACCATGCCTCTGCCGTGGGCAAGGCGCGTCGGGCTTTGAGCGAGCTGCAGATCGAAGGCCTGGAGACCAACGCACCTTTCCTCGCGGCGCTGTTGTGTGAAGAAGCCGTTCTCGCGAACGACGTGGACACGAAGTACATCTCGCGCCACGCGGCCCGGCTGAACGAGGCGCTGGCTCGCAGACTCGAAGTGAGCGAAGGCGCCCATGCGGGGGTCCGAGTCGACGCGGGCGACCCCCTCGCCGTCTTGAAGCACGGCGGGGCACAGCCCTTGGGTGAGCAGCCGGGCTCCGAGCCGACCCTGCCCGGCGCGATCCGAGCGCCGCTGCAGGGCACGGTCGTGAGCCTCGAGGTCGAGGCGGGCGACTCGGTCGCAGCGGGCGCCGCCGTCCTGGTGATGGAAGCCATGAAGATGCAACACGTGATCGAGGCGCCCGAGAGCGGCACGGTGCGCGAGGTTCGTGTCGGCGTAGGCGATGCGGTCTACGAAGGCGCAACCCTGCTCGTGCTGGAGCCCGGCGCGGTGGATGCGGCCGTCGCCGCCGCAGCCGAAGCGATCGACCCCGACGCGATTCGACCCGATCTTCGTGAGGCGATCGATGCACACGCCTTCGGTCTCGACGAGAACAGGGAGGCGGCGCGCGAGAAGCGTCACGCCAAGGGCCACCGCACGGTGCGCGAGAACGTTGCCGACCTGATCGACCCGGGTTCCCTGCGCGAATACGGAGCGCTGACCCTCGCCGCCCAGCGCCGCCGACGCGAGCTCCAGGACCTGCGGGAAAAGACCCCGGGCGACGGCATGGTGGCCGGTATCGCGAGCATCAACGGCGATCTGTTCTCTGGGCACGCGGCCCGAGCGGTGGTCCTGGCCTACGACTATTCGGTGCTCGCGGGCACCCAGGGTCTCTACAACCATCTGAAGAAGGACCGCATGCTCGAGATCGCCCAACAGCAGCGCCTTCCCGTGGTGCTCTACGGCGAAGGCGGCGGCGGGCGGCCCGGCGACACCGACGGCCGGGGCGGCAGCGGCCTCGGGTGCCTCGCCTTCCAGTTGATGGGCGAACTCTCGGGGCTCGTCCCGCTCGTCGCCATCACCAACGGCTATTGCTTCGCCGGCAACGCCGTCCTCGTCGGAACGTGCGACGTGGTGATTGCCACCGAAGGGTCGAACATCGGTGTCGGCGGCCCGGCTATGATCGAGGGCGGCGGTCTCGGCGTCTTCCATCCGTCGGAGGTCGGCCCGATGGAGGTGCAGGTTCCCAACGGTGTCGTCGACATCGCGGTCCGCGACGAAGCCGAAGCGACGGCGGTGGCGAAGAAGTATCTGGCCTTCTTCCAGGGCCGCAGCGAGCCTGGCCCGGTGCCCGATCAGCGCCTGCTGCGCTCGGCGATCCCGGAAAATCGCCTGCGCATCTACGACGTGCGCCACGTCATCGAGACCCTCGCCGACGAAGATTCGGTGCTCGAGATCCGCCGCCACTTCGGGCACGGCATGGTGACGTCGCTCGCGCGCATCGATGGCCGCGCGATCGGGATCGTCGCGAACAACCCGCACCACCTCGCCGGAGCCATCGATCGCGACGGCGCCGACAAGGCCACGCGCTTCATGCAGCTCTGCGACGCCTTCGACATCCCGCTGCTCTTCCTGTGCGACACGCCGGGCATCATGGTCGGCCCCGAGGCCGAGAAGGAAGCGACGGTCCGCCACGCATCGCGCATGTTCGTCACCGCCACGAGCATCACGGTGCCCTTCTTCATGATCGTCCTGCGGAAGGGCTACGGCCTCGGCGCCCAGGCCATGGCCGGGGGCAGCTTCAAGAACCCGATGTTCAGCGTCTCGTGGCCCACGGGCGAGTTCGGCGGCATGGGCCTCGAGGGCGCCGTGAAGCTCGGCTTCCGCAAGGAGCTCGAGGCCGAGGAAGACCCGGCGAAGCGCCAGGCGCTCTACGAGAAGATGGTCGCCCGCATGTACGACGTCGGGAAGGCGGTGAATTACGCGCCCTTCTTCGAGATCGACGACGTCATCGACCCCGCCACCAGCCGCGACTGGGTGCTCGCAGGCCTCGAGAGTGCGCCGCCGCCCGCGCCCCGCGAGGGCAAGAAACGGCCCTGCGTCGACACCTGGTGACGCGGGGCGTTCGCTCCTACCTCGCTCGCGGCGGCCCGTGGATCATGAATTCCCGGATTGCGGAGGCCACGCGCTCGGGTTCGTGAACCGCGACCTCGTGGCCCGCGCGGGAGATCACTTCGAGCGTGGCGTTCGGCAGACGACGGAAGTCCGAGAGGTTGGGCCGCATCAGCAGGTCGGCGCCGCCCGCGATCATGAGCGTCGGTGTCGTGAGTTCGCCGAGGCGATCCTTCAGCCGGAGCTGGCTCATCGATTGGGCGCCCGACACGTAGTGGCCTTCCGAGACGCCGAGGACATGGTCGACGCGGCTCTCGAGCCACGCGTCGGTTTCGACGTCTTCGCGGAAGCGATCCGCCTGGTAGCGCGCGAGCAGGGCCTGGCGATCCCCCGCTCGACGCTCCGCAGCGCGCGCCTCGAACTCCGGTGTCGGATTCGGCCCCGTTCCGTTGGCGGGGATCGGCGCCATGAGGATCAGTTTCGTCAAGCGATCGGCATGCTCGAGCCCGAGCCGATAGCCGATGCCGCCGCCCATGCTGTGGCCGGCGAAGGCGATGCGATC
>JAFDDA010000231.1 GCA_019311105.1 Deltaproteobacteria bacterium | reverse complement strand
ACGGTCTGGCTCGAGGATCTGGAGCGGCTCCCCGCCGCGACCCAGCAGGTGCTGGCGGGCTGGATCGAGTACGCGCTGCCCGCGGGAGTCGTGAGTCCCCGTCCGTTGCGCTGGATCGGAACGACGGGACCGGACGATGCCGGTCTGGAGGGCGGACTGATCCAAGGGATTGGCGGCTTCCGCGTGCAAATTCCCGCGCTCCGCGAGCGGCCCGGAATGATCGCCGCATTCGCCAACGAGACCGCCCGGGCCGTCTGCAGCGCCCGCCGCCAGCCGCCTCGGCGCTTCGGCGAAGACGCCATCGCCGTACTCGAAGAGTACCCGTGGCCGGGGAACCTGCGCGAGTTGGAAGGCGTCGTGGAGCAGACGCTGCTCGCAAGCTCCGCGGACCCGATCCGAGCCGACGATCTGCAGCACCAGGGTCTCGCCTTCGCGCCGATCTCCGCCACGGACCTGGGCGCCGTCTTGGTGGACGAACCTGGGGACGAGCCGGAAGACGAGGTAGCGGGCGATCTCGATTCGATCTTCGAGACGCCGCCTGGGGCTGGTATCGGAACCGAGGCCGATGCGACGCGTCCACCGGTACCACCCCCTGCCAGCTCCGAGACGGACAGAGGAGATGACGCCGGGCTGGCTCGCCTGGCGCGAGCCGTCGCCCACGAAGTGCGAAACCCCCTCACGACCATCAAGACCTTCGCCGAGCTGTTGCCGGCGCAGTTCCAGGATCGCGAGTTTCGCGAGCAGTTCAGCGAGCTGGTCGGTCGCGGGGTCGAGCGCATCGACGAGGTGGTCCAGGAGCTGTCGCAGCTGGCGGCGTTCGACGCACCGGTGGCCGAACCCGTCGACATCACGCGCTTGCTGGAGGAACTGCTCGAGCAACGGCGCGAGACGATTCACGCGCGACACCTGCTGGTGCTGAAAGAGCTCGATCGCAGCGACCCGCTGGTTCTCGGCGACGAATCGCAGCTGCGATTCGCCTTCGAGGTGCTCCTGGACAAGTGCCTCGAAATCGTTCCCGAGCGCGGCAACGTCTACTTCGCGTCCAAGCACCACGCCAGCGGCCTGCGCGGCCTGCCGTCGACCCGGGTGCTGGTGCGCTTCCACGGCCCGGACGACGCCCACCCCGATCCGTCATCGGTCCCCGGAACTTCCCTTGCCGACAACGCCCTGGAATTCGCGTTGGCCGAGGCGGTCGCCCGCGCCCAGGGCGGCACCCTGGCCGTGCAGACGAGCGAGGGGGACGGGACGTTGCTGGTGCTCGACCTGCCCTCGCCGTCAGGCTCCGATCCGGCGTAGAGCCATTCTCCCCGGGCTCGCTCTCGCCCCCGCCCGCTGTGGTGGCGGTGGGTGATCGGTAGCGCAGCGCTTTGGTACCGTTGCGGCGATGCCGCGGATATTGGTGGTCGACGACGAACTCGGGGTGCGTGAGTCGTTGCGAATGCTGCTCAAGGACACCAGCGAGGTCGTCACCGCCGCCGGTGTGGAAGAGGGCCTCCGCGCCATCGCCGACGCGCCGCCGGACCTGATCCTCCTCGACCTCGTGATGCCGGGTCGCAGCGGCTTCGACCTGCTGACCGCCGTGTCCGAGGCGGGCGACCCTCCGCCGGTGATCGTCCTGACCGCCACCAAGACCGTGGCGACGGCCGTGGAGGCGATGAAGCTCGGAGCGGCTGACTACGTCACCAAGCCGTTCGAGGTCAATGCCCTGAGGATCAAGGTTCGCCAGCTCCTCGATCGCCGGGATCTCGAGGACGAGGTCGCGCGGCTACGGGCGACGGTGGCCGGTCGCGACCGGCTCGGCGGGCTCCTCGGTCGCAGCGAAGCGATGCAGGAGGTCTTCAACACCATCCTGCGGGTGGCGCCGTCGCGCGCCAGCGTGTTGATCGGCGGAGCCAGCGGTACCGGCAAGGAGCTCGTCGCCCGCGCCCTCCACGACGAAGGCGAGCGCAGCGCCGGACCCTTCGTCGCCGTCAACTGCGCGGCGATTCCGGAGAATCTGATCGAGAGTGAACTCTTCGGCCACGAGCGCGGCGCTTTCACCGACGCCGTGGAGAGGCGGATCGGAAAGTTCGAGGCGGCCCACGGTGGAACCCTGTTCCTCGACGAGATCGCCGAGCTGGCGGCCGGGGTCCAGGCCAAGTTCCTACGCGCCCTACAAGAGCGGCGGATCGAACGGGTCGGCGGCACGGAGTCCATCGCCGTCGACGTTCGCGTGGTGGCGGCGACGAATCGCGACCTGGAGCGGGACGTGGCCGAGGGACGTTTTCGAGCCGACCTCTTCTACCGCATCAACGTCGTTCCCATCACGCTGCCGCCGCTCGCCGAACGCCGGGAAGACATCTCGCTGCTGGCCACACACTTTCTGACGAAGGTGCGAGCCGAAGTCGGAGCCGGGCCGTTGAAGATCGCGCGCTCCGCGCTGGGGGCGTTGGAGCGTTACCCATGGCCCGGCAATGTCCGCGAGCTGGAGAATGCCATTGAACGCGCCGTCGTCCTGGCGGAGGGCGAGGTACTCGAGGAGTCGGACCTTCCGGCCGGCGTGGTGCGGGCCCTGCAGGTGGAAGGCCTGCGCGATGCGGTGCGTTCGGGCCGCCTGTCCTTCGAAGACGCAACCCGCGACTTCGAACGCGCGCTGCTGCAGGAGGCCCTCGAGCAGGCGGGCTGGAATCAGACCCGCGCCGCCGAGCGCCTGCAGATCACGCGCCGCTCC
>JAFDDA010000230.1 GCA_019311105.1 Deltaproteobacteria bacterium | reverse complement strand
GATCGAGGCCGCAAAGATCGCGCCGAGCGCGCCGCCGGGCAGCGCCAACATCATGGCGCCGTAGAGCTTGCCCAGGTACCTCACTCCGAAGCAGTGTGCCAGCATCAGCGGGTAGACGATGTCTCGCGCCGGAGCGGCGAGCCCGTAGGCAAAGACGAAGACCCAGAGCAGCGCGGGATCGGGCATGAAGAGCAGTATCACGCTACTCACGGCGATCAGCCCGAAGTCGATCCGGAGCAGGCTCAGGTGGGAAATGCGGTCGGCCAGGAAGCCGCCCGCGAGCTTGCTCACGATGCCGAGCCCGACGGCCTGGCTGAAGTAGAAGGTGGCATCGACCCGGCTCATCCCGGAATCGATCAGGAATAGCACCAGATGGTCGAGTATCCCCTGGAAGTAGAAGAAGAACGCGAAGAGCACGGCGCTGAGGATCCAGAAGCTGCGGGTGCGAAGCGCGGCCGGTAGGTCGAGACTCTCGAGATCTTCGCTGACTTCGTCGCCCTCGGAAGCGGGTTCGAAGATCAGATCTGCGGGCGGTTCGCGAATCAGCAACAGGGCCGCCGGGAGCAGTACGACGAGGGCGACGACCGCGATGGCGAGCAGAGCTGTCCGCCAGCCGCTGTGTGAGGCGAGGTGGATGAAGAGCTGCGCCACCAGCAGGCCGCCGAGATTGGATCCGGCAAAAGCGATGCCCAGGGCCAATCCGCGGCTTCGACTCGTCCAACGGCTTACGACGTGACCCACCGCCACGTCGCCCATGCAGGCTGCCCCAACGCCGATGCCGGCGATTGCGATGTAGAGCCCCATCAGGCTCTCGATGCGCGCAAACAGGACAAACGTCAGCGTGAACCAGGCCGCGCCGAAGGCGAGGACGCGAGACGCGCCGAGTCGCACCGCCAGATAGCCCACCGCGGGACTCAGCAGGGACTGTGCCAGGAGCTGTGGCACGCTCGCGGATGAGAAGGCGGTTCGCGACAGCCCCAGCTCCTCGATCACAAACGGTGCGAGTGGCCGACTCACGTAGGTGAGGCCGAGTCCCATCTGACAGATCAGGCAGCCGAGCACGACCCGGAGGGTGCGGCCCCGAAGCTCGCCGAGCGCACGGCGCAGTGGCCTGAAACGGTCACTCACACGGGGTCCGTTCTGCGACCGGCTCGTGAACGCGCCTCGAGATCCGTCGCCTCGTTCAGAGCGAAGCGGGTCGCTGCGTCGTCGCGCAGTGCCCCCTTGGCGACCTTTCCACCGGCACTCTGCGGCAGCGCGTCGAGCACCACGAGCGCCTCGGGCCATAGCTCCCGGGCCACTCTCGACGCCTCGAGATGGGCCGTCAGATCCGCCAGGTCGAGCGCAGCGCCCGGCCGGAGTTCGACGTAGGCGGCGGCCTTCTCACCGAGGATCGCGTCCGGAATCCCGATCGCGGCGGCCAGCGCGACCGCCGGGTGGCTCGCCACGACTTCTTCGATCGCCACCGCCGAGAGGTTCTTGCCGCCTCGGATGATGATGTCGTCGGTTCGCCCGACGACGCGCAGGTAACCCTCGGCGTCGATCTCGACGAGGTCCCCGAGCAGCATCCAACCGTCTTCGCGGACCAGTTCGGCGTTCGCCTCGGCGGCGCCGTGGTAGCCGCGCGAGAGCACGGGTCCCTTGACCGCTGGCTGGCCTCTTCCGGTCCCGGTCACATCGTTGCCCTGCGCGTCGAAGAGCCGCAGGTTCATCACCGGCAGTGGACGCCCGGCCGTTCCAAGGCGCTTGTCCGTCGGGTCCTCGGGACGCGTGGCACTGACGGCGCCGGTCTCGTTCGAGCCGTAGAACTGCAACACCGCAGCGCCCGTCTCCTGCTCGAAGCGCCGGGCGCGCTGCTCGGGAACGGCTTCTCCACCGGTGAAGAGACATCGCAGGGCGAGATCGAGCTCATCGTCTAAGAGATTCGTCTCGAGCATCATGATGAACTGTGTCGAGACGGCGGCCAGCATCGTGACCCGGTGGCGCACCAGCAGCCGAATCGCTTGCTCCGCGTCGAAGCGCGGCATCACGACGGTCGGCACGCCCAACAGCGTCGGGGTCACGTGAGACGTCCAGATCCCGAATCCGAAGGGCGCCGGGACCGCACTCATGATCACGTCGTTGCTCGTTAGGTGGCCGACGTCGGCGGCCAGACGATGAAACTCCATCCAGCGCATCTGATCGTGAACGACGATCTTGGGCAGGCCGGTCGTCCCGGACGTCGAGTTGAAGAGGAAGACCTGATCGGGCTCGAGGCCGCGCCCCTCGAGGTGGCTGGCCTCGGCCAGGCGCGCCGGGGCGCCATCGACCTGGATCGCCTCGTCCTGGAATGCCTCGCCGTGCACGATCACGTGGTGTCGAAGCTGAGTGCCCTGGTCGCGAAGTCGTGCCACTCGAGCCACGGCGTCCTGGCTGCCGACCTGGGTGGTGGAGATCAGAACCCGGGCCTCGGCCAGGGCCAGCAGATGGGCCAGCTCCCGTTCACCGCTGCGGGCGCCGAGCCCGAGGGCCACGAGGCCGGCTCGTTCACAGGCTTGAAGGGCGATGTGGACCGCCGCGCCATCGCCCAACCAGACCGCGACGCGCTCGTCGGTCGGGATATCCAGCGCGAGCAGGACTCGGGCCAGGCGATCCGCGGCGCCGTCGTAGCCCGCCCAGTCGAGC
The DNA here is from genome assembly GCA_019311105.1 of Deltaproteobacteria bacterium. Classification (GTDB taxonomy): domain Bacteria; phylum Myxococcota_A; class UBA9160; order UBA9160; family JAFDDA01; genus JAFDDA01. The sequence goes on along the minus strand of JAFDDA010000230.1, from coordinate 47 downwards.
GTTCGGTCGCCCGCATAGTAGGCGACGTCCCGGGGTCGGGACTCTGC
>JAFDDA010000141.1 GCA_019311105.1 Deltaproteobacteria bacterium | reverse complement strand
TGGTCGTTCTTCTTGGGTTGGTTGTGCGACGTGCCGCGGATCAGCCGCACGCCCTCGTTCACGCCGTTCATCCCGTGGATGTAGGCCTCGCTGAGCTGGCCGCCGTGGGTATTGGTCGGCAGCCGGCCGTCCACCCCGAAGGCGCCGTCCTTGATGAAATCCTTGGCCTCGCCGTAACCGCAGAAGCCGAAGGCCTCGAGCTGCCACAGCACGATGGGCGTGAAGGCGTCGTAGATGACCGCGGCGTCGATGTCCTTGGCCGTGAGCCCGCTCATCTCCCACATCTGCTTCGCCGACAGCTCCATCTCGGGCAGGCGCGTGATGTCATCGCGGTAGAAGCTCGTCATCTGCTCCTGGTCCGCGCCGGCGGCCTGGGCGACGCCGCGGATCAGGGCCGGGGTCTGCTTCAGATCCTTGGCGCGTTCGGGCGTGGTGACTACGCAGGCCGTAGCGCCGTCGGTCTCCTGGCAGCAATCGAAGAGGTGCAAGGGCTCGACGATCATGCGCGAGTTCTGGTGATCTTCGAGGGTGAGGGGCTTCTGGTAGAAGAACGCCGCCGGATTGTTCACCGCGTGGTTGCGCTGCTGGATCGCGATCTCGGCGAGGTCGGTGCTCTTGGTGCCGGTCATGTGCATGTACCGCATGGTGAACATGGCCACCCAGCTCGCGGGGGTCATGAGCCCCCAGGGCATGTACCAGCTCCAGTGGACGAGGTCGCTGGTCGTGGGGCCGGTGCCGACGCCGTCGCTGTAGCGCTGGCCCGAGCGGCCGTTCAGGTCGCGGTACACGACGACGTACTTGGCAGAGCCGGTGGCGACGGCCATGGCTGCCTGGTGCATCACGCCGATCGCCGCGCCGCCGCCGTAGGGCGTGCGGCTGAAGAAGGTCAGGTCGCCGATGCCGACCGAACGAGCGACTTCGATCTCGTCGCTCGTGTCCAGAGTGAAGGTCGTCAGGCCGTCGATCTGGGAGGGCTCGAGGCCGGCATCCACGATCGCGGCCGAGATGGCCTCGCTCGCGAGCTGGACTTCCGAACGGCCCGAGTTCTTGCTGAACTCGGTCTGCCCGATTCCCACGATCGCGGCTTCGTCATGCAGGGTGATCGGCATCCTAGTTCCTCACTGTCTGTGTCTGAGAAGGGCTTCTCATCGGGGCAGCGCCAGCTTCACGGTGCCCGTGACGTGGTCGCCCCAGTTGTTCTTGCCCACCACCGAGACCACGACGGTGTCGTCGCTCTTGCTCTCGACCTTGCCGCGCATCTTCATCGTGTCGCCCGGCAGGTTCGGCGCGCCGAGCTTGATGGCGACGTTCTTCACGATCGCATCGCTGCCGGCCCAATCCGTGACGTAGCGCCCGACGAAGCCGTTGGTGGTGAGGATGTTCATGAAGACGTCGCCCATGCCCTGGCCCTGGGCCACGGCCTTGTCGTGATGCACGGGCGTGTAGTCGCGCGAGGCGAGGGCCGTGCCCACGATCAGGGTCGTGGTGAGCGGGATGTCGAGGGGCGGCAGCTCGTCGCCGACGCTGACCTGGTCGTAGGAGAGGGTGGCGCTCATGCGATCTCCTTGGGCGGGTTCGCCGCCATGTCCCGGCCGAGCCGGGCGAGGGTGGGGGCGGCCGAGCCGAGCCGGAACTCGAGGGCCTTGGTCCACAGGAAGTAGCGGTGGATCGGGTAGTCGATGTCGACGCCGATGCCGCCGTGCAGGTGCTGGGTCGAGTCCGCGATGCGCGAGCCGCCTTCGGATGCCCAGAACTTGGCGACCGCGGCTTCGCGCGGGACTTCGAGCCCGCGAGCCACACGCGTGATCGCGCGCCAGGTCGTCCAGCGGATCGACTCGAGGTCGATATAGGCATCGGCGCAGCGGTGTTGCACGGCCTGGAATGCGCCGATCGGCCCGCCGAACTGTTCGCGCTCCGCGACATAGCCTGTGGTGATCTCGAGGGCCTTCTCGGAAACGCCGATCTGAATTGCGCATAGGCCGACGCTCGCGACTTCGTGCAGCCAACGTGCCGCGTCATCGCCACCCTTGGCGTCCTTGCCGATTAGATCGTCCTCCGAGACCTGAGCGCTGGCGAGGGATAGCTCGAAGAGCGGCTCGCCCGTCGAAGAGCGTTGGCCCGTGGCGGTGACGCCCGCGGCCTTCGGGTCGAGCAGGAACAGACCCATGCCCTCCTCGGTGGCGGCGGGCACGACGATGCGGCTCGCGAGGTGTGCGAAGGAGACGAAGCGGTGGGTGCCCGTGAGCCGCCAGCCGTCGTCGCCCGCGCGTTCCGCTCGCGTGGCCGGCCGCGTCGGATCGGCCGAGCCGGCGTCGTCGAGGGCCACGGCCAATACGACCTCGCCCGTCGCCACGCCGGGAAGCCAGGCCTTCTGCTGCGCCGGCGTGCCGAAGCGCGCGAGTGCCAGGGCCGCCGTGGCCGTCCCGTGCAGCGGGATCGGTGCGAGGGATCGGCCTTGCTCTTCGAGCAGCACACCGAGCTCGGCGACGCCGAAGTCCATGCCACCGTGTTCCTCGGGAACGACCGCGCCGAGGAGGTTCGCCTCGGCGAGCTTCGACCACAGCTCGCGGTCGAACCACTCGTCGGTCGCCTCGACGACCTTGAGGCGATCGCTGTTGACCTCGCCCTCGAGGATCTCGCGCGCGAGTTCGCGGATCGAGTTCTGCTCGTCGCTGAAGTTGAAATCCACGGCTACTTCACCGCCCGGAAGAGGGGCAATTTCATCTCGTCGTCCACCTGCTCGATCCTGCCCTCGACCTTCATGCCCACATGGACGTCGCCCGGGGCGCAGTCGATGACGTTCGATACGAAGCGGATGCCCTCGTCGAGGTCGATCAGTGCGCACACCAGCGGGTAGTCGTAGCCGGGAACCGGCGGGTGATGAATGACGACGTAGCTGTGTACGGCGCCCTTCATCGTGCTCTCGACGGAGCCCCACTCGATCGACTGGCACTCGCCGCACATGGGCCGCGGCGGGTGACGCTGCACCCCGCAGGCCGAGCACTTCTGGATGAGGAACTTCCCTTCCTCGAGACCGTCCCACCACCACTTGTTGTCGTGGCCGAGGGTCGGGCGCAGGCGCCGCGGTGCCTGGCTCATCGGGCCGCCGCCGCCGTCGTCCGAGGCGGCGGCCGGCGCTTCGTTCGGCGTGAACTTGAGCACGCGGAACTTCATCCAGCCGACCGCTTCGCCGTCGACGCTGAACTCCGTGCGTGTGTTGATGAAGTACCCGGTGCCGAGCGCCGTGGCCTTCTGGTCGGAGATGGACTCGATGACCGTGGTGGCCTGCACCTCGTCGCCGGGCTTGAGGTAGCGGTGATATTCCTGCTCGCAGTTGGTCGCGACCACCGACGGGTATCCGTTCTCGGTGAGGATCGCGTGGAGATTGTTCTGCTCGTCTCTGGGTTCGTCGCCGGTCGGCGGCTGAGCCATGGCCATGCCGCCCAGGATCCACGCCTGCATCATCGTCGGCGGCGCCACGATCCCGCCGTGCACCGACTCCTTGGCAGCCGCTGCGTCGGTGTAGATCGGGTTGCGATCCTCCATGGCTTCGGCCCAGTGGCGGATCATGGCTTCGTTCACGAGGTCCGGCCCGGTGGTGGGCGGGCCCGTCTCCGTGCCGACGAATTCCTGGAGTCGGGCTTCGAGTGCTCGCTTGGCCTCGGCGGGATTGCTCAATGGATTCCTCGGTCTTCGGGGGTCGAGGCGAGCCGGCCAGGTGGCCCGGCCCCGCGCTCGCCCGGCCTCCCGTCTCCTGGACAGGCAGATGGGTGAGGTAGAACGTGTTCTAATTATCCGTGAAGACCCCGGGCCGCGCAAGCGGGGACGCGCCCAGGCTCGGAAAGCCGCAACTCCACGGAATTTTCGTTGATTCCCAACGTCAATTGCGATCGCATGGCCCCTTCCTAGGTACGCCCTGCGCGTCGGGATGACGGGCAGCGGGAAGACCGGTATGCGCGTGTCGCTCCTCGAGGAGGGCGGCCCTCGACGGGATCCCGGCCCTGGCCCTCCTCGCCTGAAGGAGTGACTTCGTTGCTCGAGATTCTCAAGCAGACCTATGCCGAGTGGAGTCGTGACAATTGCATGCGGCTCGGGGCAGCGCTGGCTTACTACACAATCTTTTCCTTGGCGCCGATTCTGGTGATCGTCATTGCGGTGGCGGGGTTTGCGTTTGGGGATCGGGCGGCGGAGGGCGAGATCGTCACGCAGTTGACGGGGTTGTTGGGTGAGGAGGGCGCAGCCGGCGTCCAGGGGATGATCAAGAATGCGAGCCAGGCGGAGACGGGGCTCGTCGCCACGCTCGTGGGTGTGGTCACACTGCTCATCGGCGCCACATCGGTCTTCACCGAACTCCACGCGGCTCTCAACGACGTCTGGAACGTGCCGCCGCCCGAGAACTGGCGCTGGTGGGATCTCGTCCGCGCGCGCGTGTCGGGCTTCACGATCATCCTCGGGATCGGGTTCCTGTTGCTCGTCTCCCTCGTGATCTCCGCAACGCTGGCGGGGCTGAACACGCGCATCGGCAACCTCTTTCCCGGCGCGCCGCTGCTCTTCCAACTCTTGAACTTCGTGATCTCCTTCGGGGTGGTCACGCTGTTGTTCGCGATGATCTTCAAGATCCTGCCCGACCTCGAGATCCGCTGGGGTGACGTCTGGGTCGGGGCCGCCTTCACTTCGTTGCTGTTTGGCGTCGGGAAGCTCGCGATCGGGTTCTATCTAGGATTCGCCGGCGCGGGCTCGGTCTACGGCGCTGCCGGTTCGTTGGTCATCGTGCTGTTGTGGGTCTTCTATTCGTCGCAGCTGCTCTTCTTTGGCGCGGAATTCACACAGGTCTGGGCTCGAAAGCGCGGCTCGCTCGCGGGCTCGTGAAACTCTACGACGATCTGGTCACGCGCTACAACGCGATCCCGCTCGTTTCCCTCGGCCAGAGCCCGCCCGACCTGCGCGCCCACGTGACCGATGGCGCGCTCTCGGGTCTGTTCACGGTGCTCGGCCAGGAGGAAGCAAAGATCCGCAAAGAGCTGGCCGCGCGCAGTACCGACCTGTTGAAGCGTGTCTTCGGCGGCTAGTCCGAGCCGCGCAGTTCGTGCACGCCCCAGGAGAGCACGAACCAGGGGAAGACGATCCACGGTGCGTTCGCCAGACCGAACTTGATCCACGAGTCGAGGAAGCTCGTGGTGTCGACGTTCGGCATGCCCGCCAGGATCTCGCTGCCAAAATAGAGCGAAGTCGAGTAGAGGTGCACGACGGCGGTTGCCATGCAGAGCAACACGCCGCGGCGGTCCTCGCGCCCCGAGCGCAACCAGAGCCACAACCCCAGGCTTCCCATCAACCCGTTCGTGATCGACAGGACTTCCATGGTGAGCAGCGTCGGGGACGCCTCGGCATAGCGCAGGTCACCGCCGTCGATGTAGGCCCACCACGGGTACGCCCACGCCGCATCCCTCGAGGCCGCGATGGTGTCGTGCAGGGTCAGCCAGACGAGTTCCCAGCTCAGGTGGGTCGCGTACGAGACGACCATGAAGAGGAGGGCCGCCGAGCCGATTCGTTCCGCGCGGCTCCAGCTGCGCAAGCTCGGCAGGGGCCATAGGGAAGTCGTGAACGCGGAGAAGAGCCCCACCGAGTAGACGACGCTCAGCAGGTCGGCCGTGGCGTTTCGGTCGGTGCCGAAAGCGTAGACCGCGGCGGTCGCCACCGGGAAGGCGAGGACGACGGGGCCGAGGGTCAGGCCGCGCGCGATCCAGAGGTCGGCGTGGCGCTGCACCTCGGGCCGTTAGCGCTTGGCGCGCGGGAGCTGGAGCCCGGCCATGGCGATGATGTCACGCTGGACCTCGTTCACGCCGCCGCCGAAGGTCAAGGTCACCGCACTTCGGTACGCGTGCTCGAGCAGGCCGCCGAAGATCATGCCCGGCTCGCCCTGGCGGACGAGCCCGGCCTCGCCGGTGATCTCGAGCAGCAGCCGGTAGCACTCGACGAAGAATTCCGTGCCCATGACTTTCACGGCGCTGGCCTCCTCCATGCGGGGGTGGCCCGCCGTGAGCGACCAGGCCGAGCGCCAGTTCAGGAGCTTCAGCGCTTCGAGTTTGGCGTAGACGCGGGCCAGGTTCGTCTGGACCCATCCGCGATCGATCATCTTGCCGCCCTCGGGTGAGTCGGTCTTCGCGGCCCAGGCCCAGACTTCGTCGAGCAGGCGATCGGCGGTGCCCGGCGTCGCGAGGGTGATGCGCTCGTGGTTCAGCTGGGAGGTCACGAGCGACCAGCCGCCGTTCTCCGGACCCACCAGGTTCGAGACCGGGACGCGGACGTTCTCGTAGTAGGTCGCGTTCGTTCGCTCACCACCGAGGGTGTGGATCGGCGTCACCGAGTAGCCCTCGACGTCCGTCGGGACGAGGATGATCGAGATGCCCTTGTGCTTGGGCGCGTCGGGGTCGGTGCGGGCGGCGAGCCAGATGTAGTCGCAGTCGTGCGCGTGGGTGGTGAAGATCTTCTGGCCGTTGATGACGTACTCGTCGCCGTCCCGGTCGGCGCGCGTGCGCAGGCTCGCGAGGTCGGTGCCCGAGGTCGGCTCGGTGTAGCCGACACCAAAGTGGAGCTCGCCGCGCAGGATCGCCGGCAGGTACTCGCGCTTCTGCTCGTCGCTCCCGAAGCGCATGATCGCGGGGCCGATGGTGTTGACCGGGATGATCGGCAGCGGGGCCCGGGCCCGGTAGGTCTCGTCCCAGAAGATGAACTGCTCGATGGGTGTGAAGCCCTGGCCGCCGTATTCCTCGGGCCAGCCGACGCCGAGCCAGCCGTCCTTGCCCATCTGGGCGACGACCCGGCGATAGGCGTTGCCCCCGGCGCCGCCGTCCTTGTCCGCCGCCAGCTCCGCGCGGAGTTCGGGCGTCAGCAGCTGTCGGTAGTAGGCGCGGAGACGAGCGCGAAGCTCCTCCTGCTCAGGCGTAAAATCGACGTACACGACCGTCCTTTCGAAGCGTTCAGCCTAGCCGCTGTCGAAGGGGACGGTTCTCTTTGATGACGAAACGGCCAGCCACAGGGCGAACTCCCAACAGACCTCGTTTCGTCATCAAAGAGAACCGTCCCCTTCGACAGAACCGTCCCCATTCCTGCTTCCGTTCCTCTCGCTGGGCTTGCATCGCTGAGTGGAACGTGTTCTAATTCTAATTGCAACATGTTCTAGTTTCAACCCGGCCCTCGTCAGGCCATCCCGGTGTAACAGGAACCCGCCCGGGGTGATTTGGCGGGGGCCGGTACCTTCCCGGCCACCATGAATTTCGCTTTCAGTGACGAGCAGGAGGCCTTCCGCGCCGAGATCCGCCGATTCCTGGCGGAGCGTTCGCCCATGGCGGATGTCCGACGCGCGATGGAAGGCCCGGACGGGTTCGACGCCTCGCTTTGGCAGTCGATGGCCCAGGAGCTGGGTCTGCCCGGCATCGCCATCGCCGAAGCCCACGACGGTCAGGGCTTCGGCCCCCTCGAACTTGGAATCGTGCAGGAAGAGATGGGCCGCGCGCTCGTGTGCGCCCCGTTCTTCTCGACCGCCTGCCTGGCGACCCCGGCCCTCGTACACGTCGGCAACGAGGCAGACCACGCGAAGTGGCTCCCCCGGATTGCCGCCGGCGAGTGCACCGCGACGTTGGCCTGGCTCGAACCCGAGCGGGGTTGGGGCCTCGACGAAGTAGCGCTCGCGGCCCAGCCCGAGGGCGACGCCTTCGTGCTGGAAGGGCAGAAGCGCTTCGCGGTCGACGGCGTGACCGCCGACCTGGTGCTCGTGGTCGCCCGCGCGGGCGACGGCCTCGGCTTGTTTGCCGTCGAGTCCGGCGCGACGGGGCTGAAGCGCGAAGCCCTCGCGCCCCTCGATGCGACCCGTCGCTACGCCGACCTCGAACTCGACGGCGTCCGCGCCGTCGCCATCGGGGAGCCCGGCGCCGCACAGCCCTGCCTGGAGCGAGCCCTGTCCGAAGCCGCGACCCAGCTCTCCCTCGAATGCCTGGGCGGCGCTCAGGCGTGTCTCGACATGGCCGTTGCGTACGCAAAGCAGCGAGTCCAGTTCGCACGGCCGATTGCTTCGTTCCAGGCCATCAAGCACAAGTGCGCGGACATGTTGCTCGAGCTGGAATGCGCCCGCGCGGCCGCCTACTGGGCTGCCTGGGCCTGCTCGGAGAACGACGCCGAGCTGCTGCGCGCCGCGAGTCTGGCCAAGTCGCTGACCAGTGAGACCTACATGCTCTGCGCGGCGGGGAACATCCAGATCCACGGCGGCATCGGCGTCACCCACGAGGCCGACCCGAACCTCTACTACAAACGAGCTCGGGCGTGTGAAGAGCTGCTCGGCGCGCCGAG
>JAFDDA010000006.1 GCA_019311105.1 Deltaproteobacteria bacterium | reverse complement strand
ACGAGCGCGCAGGCCACTTCTTCGCCAAGCCTCTCATGAGGCATGCCGAAGATGGCCGCCTCGTGGACAGCCGAGTGTTCGTAGATGGCGGCCTCGACCTCGGCGCTGTAGATGTTCTCGCCACCTCGCAGGACCATGTCCTTCGCCCGATCTTCGACGTAGAGAAAGCCCTCGTCGTCCATGCGACCGAGGTCGCCGCTGCGCAGCCAGCCATCGACGATCGTCTCGGCCGTCGCCTCGGGCTTGTTCCAGTAGCCACGGATCAACGTCGGGCTGAAGAACCAGATCTCCCCGATCTCGCCACGCGGCACGTCCTTGCCGTCCTCATCGGCGACCTTGATCTTCATGATCGGGATGGTCCGGCCCGTGCTGCGCGGCTTCTCCAGATATTCCTTGCCGGAGTTTCCCGGACCGTAGGCGTTGGTCTCGGTCATGCCGTAACCGATGCCCGGGGCGCCCTTCTTGAATCCCTTGTCGATCTTGCGCACGAGCTCGGGCGGGGCGGGCGCGCCACCACCCCCGACGTTGGTCAGACTCGACGTGTCGTGCTTCGAGAAGTTCGGCGATTCGAGCAAGTCCCAGCTCTGGGTCGGGACGCCGACGAATTGCGTCACGCGTTCGCGCTCGATCAGCTCGAGTGCGCGCTCGGGGTTCCACTTGTACATCATCACCAACTTGTAGCCGCCCGCGAAGCAACTCATCATCACCGGAACGAGCCCGGTCACGTGGAAGAGCGGCACCACGAGGATGAAGCTCACCGGGTTCGCCGGCACCTCGCTCGGCGGGTACATCATCCGGTTCACGCCCGTCCGGCAGGCGAAGGCGGCCAAGGCGTTCACCACGGCACGGTTCGTCGAGACGGCGCCCTTGGGGTGGCCGGTCGTGCCCGAGGTGTAGAGGATGGTGGCGTCGTCCTCGGGCTCGATGTCGATCTCCGGCATGGCGTCACCCAGCTGCCAGGCCGCGGCGAGCTTGTCGACCCCGACGGGCGGGTCGTCCACCCGAACGGAGACGATCTTGAAACCGAGCCGGTCCATCGCCGGATAGGCGCGCTCGATGCGCTCCGCATCGGCCACGAGCAGTTTCGCGCCGCAGTCCTCCAGGCCATAGTCCATCTCTTCGCGCGTCCACCAGGCGTTCATCAGGACGGCGATGCCGCCCACCGAGACGACCGCCGCAAAGGTGGTGATGAACTCGGGGTAGTTGCGCATGGCGATCGCCACGCGGTCGCCTTTCTGGATGTCGTAGCGATCCACCAGCATCGCAGCGGTGGCGTCGACCTTCGCCATGGCGTCACTGAAGGTCCAACGCTCGTCCTCGTAGACGAGGAAGTCCTCGTCCGGTCGCGTCCGCGCCACCGAAAAGAGCACGCGCAGCGAAGGCGGCGCGTTCTTGAAGACCGGGACCGTGATGCCGCGGACCTGGGCTTCCACGATCGGAAAGGCGCCATCCGGCGCCGTGGCGGCGGCGCAGGCCTCTTCGAAGCTCATCCTGGGGGCACTCTGCGTCATGGCTACTTTTCGAACTCAGGGATCACGTGCTTCCCCATCAACTCGATGGTCTGCATGCAATCCTCATGGGCACACTTCACGTCGGTTTTCCTACCTGGTGGGACCCGGTGGAAATCAGTCGGAGCTAGCCCTCGTCTTCACCGGCCTTCGCCTTGCGGCGCAGCCAGAGGTTCTGGAGGGCGACGAGTACTGCTACGCCGAGCAGCAACCCGAAGAGCCAGAAGTCGAACCCCGAGTCCGGATCGGTCGGTTCCAAGGGGAGCGCGTCGGGAACCCCGGCCGCTGCTTCGGTCGATTCATGGTCTGCCATTCAAACCTCCGTCCCAGCCTAGAGCGGGAGATCGCCGGCCGCGGGGCCGACGCTGCCAGTCTTAGTGTAAGCCTCGATCGAGCGCATGGCGATGCGCCACTGGTGCACCTCGTCGGCGCCGTCCGCAAACCGCGCCCAGCGCGCCTGCTTCATCATGTCCGCGAGCGGGGTGTCGGTACTGTAGCCGAGCGCTCCGTGCACCTGGATCGCGCGGTCGATGATTCGGTTCAGCGCGTTGGCCACGAAATGCTTCGCCATCGACACCTCGCTCTTGAACTCGAGTTTGTTGTCGATCTTGTAGGCCGCGTGCAGGATCATCAGCTTGCACTGATAAAGTTCCATCGTGCTGTCGGCGATCATCCACTGGATGCCCTGCTTCTCGCCCAGGTAGGATCCGTGGGAGTAGCGCTTCATGGAGCGGTCGATCATCAGCTCGAGGGCGACCTCGGCCTGGCCGACCCAACGCATGCAGTGGGCGAGCCGCGCCGGCCCGAGGCGCGCCTGGCCGAGCAGATGCCCCTGCCCGCGGCCGCCGAGCATGTTCTCCTTCGGGACCTTCAGTCCCTGGATCCGGATCTCGCAGTGGTTGTGGCTGCCACTCATGGTGTGGACGTCGCGCTCGATCTCCCAGCCCTCGCTCGGGATGTCCACGATGAAGGCGGAATTGCCGGCTTGCGGAACGTCCGGGTCGTCTTCGGTGCGCGCGATCAGGATCGCGAACTGCGCCCCCTGGGCACCCGAGATGAACCACTTGTGACCGTTGACTTCCCAGTGGTCGTCGCGCTCGACGGCCTGGGTCTGGATCAGCGTCGGGTCCGAGCCCGCGACCTCGGGCTCCGTCATGGCGAAGCACGAACGCATGCGACCGGTGCACAGACCCTTCAGGTACTTCTCCTTCTGGGTGTCGGTCGCCCAGTGGAGGAGCGTGTGCATGTTGCCTTCGTCGGGCGCTTGGGCGTTCAAAGCGAAGGGGCCGAACCGCGTCTTCGCGGCTTCGGCCGACACCGCGGCCATGGCGACGTGGCTGAGGCCCATCCCACCCCACTCCTCGGGCATGTGCGGCAGCCAGAGGCCCCACTCCTGGGCGGCCTTCCGCATCGTGATCACGTTCTTGACGAGCGTGTCGCGGTCGTCGTCGCTGTCGGCGATGGCCTGCTCGGCGGGGCGGACGACCTCGTCCAGGAAGCGACGGACCTGGGTCCGAACCTGTTCGATCTCGGGGGGGAAGCTGAAGTCGATGGCCATGGGGCTCCTGGGCGGCGGCGCACCAGTGTGGATCAGGACGGCCCCTCGGCGCTACCTGATTCGGTACCCATGGGCTGCGAAACCTCGAAGTCGCGCCCTCAGAACTGGAAGTAGATGAAGGGCCGATGCCCCGTGGCGACCCATTGGAGCGCGAGCGCCCAGGCGGCGCCGTAGAGGAATGCGAACGGCACGTGGGGCAGCCGGGCGAAGCGCGCCGGGAGGTCGAAGCGGAAGCTTGCCGCGTGGGCGAGCGCCAGGCCGGCGAGAACGAACCACCAGACGCCGGCCAACGCCTCGCCCCCGCCGCCGCCTCCACCGGGCAACATCCCAGCGAAGAAGCCGAGCATCGAGGCGACGTCCTGGGAGCGGAAGATCACCCAGCCGCAGACCACGAGGCCGTACGCATAGAGCCACTGCACGGCACCCGGCAGGGCCGCGCGGGCCTGCTCGAAGCGTGTGCGTTCGAGCAGCATGAGTCCGCCGTGGAAAAGGCCCCACAGCACGAAGGTCCAAGAGGCGCCATGCCACAGCCCGCAGAGCAGGAACACGGCCATCAGATTCCGCAGCGTACGGCCGCGCCCGTGGCGGTTGCCGCCGAGCGGGAGATAGAGATAGTCGCGAAACCAGCTCGAGAGCGAGATGTGCCAGCGACGCCAGAACTCACGAATGCTGCGCGCGAAGTAGGGGAAGTCGAAGTTCGGGACGAGCTGATAGCCGAGCAGGCCGGCAAGACCGAGGGCCATGTCGGTGTAGCCCGAGAAGTCGCAGAAGATCTGGACGCTGTAGAGCATCGCGGCGAGCCAGTGCGACGCCGCGCCAAAAACGGCCTCCCCGGCAAAGACGGCGTCGGCTGCGACGGCCACGTGGTCGGCGATACAGGCCTTCTTGATGAAGCCGACGAGGAAGAGCGTGAGGCTGGCGCGGACTGCGACCGCGCCGAAGGCGCGCGTCTCGCGCAGCTGCGGCAGGAAGCCGAGGGCCCGCACGATCGGGCCCGCCACCAGCTGGGGGAAGAAGCTCACGAACAGCGCGAAATCGACGAAGCCGCCCGCGGGCTCGAGCCGGCGGCGATGGACGTCGATCGTATAGCTCATGGATTGGAACGTGAAGAAGCTGATCCCGACCGGCAGGACGATGGCCAGCTCGCGCACCTCGGCCGGGAGGCCGAGCGCCTGCAGCACACCGATACCCGACTGGACGAAAAAGTTGAAGTACTTGAAGAAGCCGAGGATGCCGAGGTTCAACGCCAAGCTGATGACGAGCCAGCGGCGGCGCACGGGCTCGCGCGTTTCCGCCGCGATCCGACCGGCGGCGATGTAGTCCACGGCCGTCGAGAGAAGGATCAGGCCGAGGAATCGCCAATCCCAGGACGCATAGAAGAAATAGCTGGCCGAGAGCAGCCAGAGCTTGCGCGGCCCGTTGCGGCGCAGCGCCCAATGGACGGCGAAGACCAAGGCGAAGAAGACGAAGAAGCGGAGTTCGAAGAAGAGCATCAGCCGTCCCCCGAATCGAGCCAACTCGCGAAGCTGCGCGCGAGCGCGACGCTGAAGAGCCGGGCGCCGTCTTCGTTCAGATGGATCGGGTCGAAGCGGTTCTTGCGCCGATAGAGTTCGGGGAAGCGGTGTGGCGAATCGAACGCGAACAGCTCGGGGATCACGCCTGCGCGATGCAGAGTGTGGAGCTCAGCAGTCTGCAGGATCGTGGGCGTGATGAAGTGGACGAGGGTGGCGCCGCCTGCGCGCACCTTCTCCGATTGGAGTCTCACCCAGGCCGGGTCGAGCACCCGGTGTGTCGGCTTGCCCTGATTCACGTCGTCGATCCGTGCTACGACGCCACGAAACCAACGCGGGGACCGGATCAGCTGGTCGCGCAGATCGGAGTGAGGTGTGTCGGGGCCGAGCCGGAAGGGCCTATAGCCGCGCGTTCGTTCCACCTCCCGAACCTCGGCCGCGCGCTCTGCCGCGCCGAGCGAGAGCGCGTGGCCCGTGGTCCGGTCGGCCTGGCCGACGCTCGCCCAGCGCCAGGCTGCGTGCTGCAACACGTCGATCCGCCGCGTGCCCCCCCGCTCTGGGTGGGACGAACGCGCGACGGAACGAAACCAGGCGCGGGTCTGGCGCGGCGCATGCCAGTAGACGGCTCGGTCCGTAAAGTGGTTCACCGGAGGCAAGAGCTCGTCGAGGCGGCGGGTCGGGAGTTCCACGAACACGAAGCGGGGCGGCCTGGCCGCACGCTCGACCAGCTGCTCGAGCAGATAGTCGATCTCGAACTGAAAGGCGCCGGGCACGCCGAGGTTGAACGAACGAAGCTCGTGCCCCTGGGCTGCGGCCTCGCGATCGAACGCATCGGGATCAAAGGCGCGCAGGACGGTGCTCTGCCCGATGACCACGACGTCGTAGCGCGTCTCGGACTGGGCGAGATGCTCGAAGCGGGCGGCGAGAGCATCGCCGTCAGGGATCGGGACGTGTGGGCGGACCGCTTCGGCCGTCAACACGAATCCGAAACTCGCGGCCAGCAACAGGCCCGCGCTGCGAACGAGCCATCGCATGGGGGCTGCATCATAGCGCCCCGAACGTGCTGCGATCGAGAACATCAACGGGGGATGCTGCCCGCATCGAGCCACGCGGCGAGGCTCTGGGCCAACTGTCGGCTCCACTCCCGAGCGCCGTCCTCGTTCAAGTGGATGGGGTCGCGACGGTGCCCGGTCGCAAACAGCTCCGGGTGGCGAGCCGGGGAATCGAAGGCGAGGAGGTTCGGGAGGTGCCCGTTGCGGGCAAGCCAGTGCACCTCGACGTTCGCCCGGACCGAGGGCCCCACGAGGTAGACGACCTCACTGCCGGCAGCGCGGATGCGACTCACCTGACCCTCGAGCCAGGAGCGATGGATCGTGCGCACCGCCGGCCTGCGCCGGTTGCGTGCATCGAGGCCGGCCACCAGCGCGGCCCAACCCGGCGGAGGCATGAATCGCTCGGGCTCGCCGGGCGCTGGTTCGAGCGCTGCGAAACCCCTCTGCTGCTCGATCTCCGCGTGCGTATGCGGCACGGCCGCGGCGCGCGCAGCGATGCGGCGCCCCTGCCCCACGCTCCCGAAGCGAAAGAGGGCATGTCTCAGGTGGCGGCCTGCGGAGCCGCCGATGCCTCCCGGTACGTGCGCCTCGGCCCGCGCCCGAAGAACGCGCACAGTGTTGGCCGGGGTGTGCCAGTAGACGAGCTTGTCGCCGTAGGCGTTCACCGGCGGGATGAGGCTTTCGAAGCGAGGCGACAGGGCTTCGACGACGACGAGCCGCGGCGGCTCGTCCATCCCGTGGAGAACGAGCGAAACGAGGTGATCGGTTTCGAAGGGTTGGCTTCCGGTGGCCGCCATGTTGAACGTCCGCAAGGGCGCTCCGAGGCGTGCCAGCTCGCTGTCGAGCACCTCGGGTACGACGCCACGGCGTACGACGCTCGAACCAAAGAACACGACGTCGTAGCGGGCATCCGGAGAGGCCAAATGTTCGAGACGCGCCGCGATGTCGTCTTCGGCGGGAGGGGGCACCGCCACTCGACCCAGCGCCGCGACGAGCCAGAAGCCCACGAGCGCCGAGAGCAGGAATCGCCCGCCGGGACCGAACATGCTCGTAGCCATACACCAGACTTTCGCCAGAGACGAGCGAAACACCCAACCGAGCCGTCGACGCGACGAACGTGATACGTTGCCGCCCCGGCCGCAAACCATCGTCGGCGCCGAAGGAGAACACCGTGGGTCATCGCGTCATTCAGTGGAGTACGGGAAACGTCGGGCGCTATGCCCTGCGCGCGATCATCGGCCACCCGGAGCTCAAGCTCGCCGGCCTGTGGGTGCACTCGGAGAAGAAGTCCGGCAGCGACGCGGGCGAGCTGGCCGGTGTCGAGCCGGTGGGCCTCGCCGCCACGAACGATGCCGACACGCTCCTGGAAAGCGACGCCGACTGCGTCTGCTACACCGCCACCGCCGACCTCCGCTTGATCGAAGCGATCGGCGACATCTGCCGCATCCTCCGTACCGGAAAGAACGTCGTGTCTTCCTCGGTCGTGAGCCTGGTGCATCCCGACGGCATGGGCCCCGAGATCCGGAAGCGCATCGAAGACGCTTGCCGCGAAGGCAACAGCTCGTTTCTCACGACGGGCATCGACCCGGGCTTCGCGAACGACGTGCTGCCGTTGGTCCTCTCGGGCCTGGCCGAACGTTGGGAAGAGATTCGCATCCAGGAGATCGTCAACTACGCCACCTACAACCAGCCCGAGGTCGTCTTCGGCACGATGGGCTTCGGCCAGCCCCTCGATGCCATGACGGTGCTCTTCATGCCCGGCGCACTCGAGATGGCGTGGGGCGGCACGGTGCGACTCATCGCCCAGGGCCTCGGCGTCGAGCTCGACACGATCGAGGCCTGGCACGAGCGACGGCCCGCGGAAGAAAGCTTCGACACCCCGATCGGGCACGTCGAGAAGGGCACGATGGCGGGCCTGCGCTTCGAGGTGCGCGGCATCATCGACGGCAAGCAGCGCATCGTCGTCGAACACGTGACGCGGCTCCACGACGACATCGCACCCGACTGGCCCCAGAGCCAGGGCGGGTACAAGGTGTTCGTGAAGGGCGTGCCCCAGATCGAAGTCAGCCTCGACATGGCCGACGAGCACGGCGACCACGCCGTCGGAGGCGTGGTGCTGACCGCGACGCGTCTCGTGAACACCATCCCCGCCGTCTGTGAGGCCGGGCCCGGAATGCTCTCGGCCCTCGACCTGCCGGTCGTCACCGGCCGCGGCTTGATGGGCTCCTGGCCGCCCGCGCGCGACTAACGGCGATAGTCGAGCGGCGGGTCGCGGTCTCCTAGCAGCGGTTGGTAGTCGAAGTCTGCACCGCGCCGCCGGAGCATCTCGGCGTGCGCCTCGGCCAGCAACTCAGGCTGCTCGTAGAGCGCGACGGCGGCGAGCGCCAGCGTCTTCGCCGCAACGGTCATCCCTTTTTCGCCGACGCCCGTGCCACCCGCAGCCACTGCCTGCCACGTGTGCGCGGAAGTGCCGGGCACCCAGGTGGCCGTCCGCACCGAGGTGGTCGGAACGAGCCATGAGAGATCGCCCACGTCGGTGGAGCCCTGCCGACTCTGCGGCGCGAAGGGCGCGATCTCCGACGGGTCGCGGGTCGACGCCGGCAGCGTGGCGGCGAGCTCGGCCGCAAACACCCGATCACTCTCGTCCCAGACCGGGCCACCGACACGCCGCAGCGCCTGGTCCATCACCCGCGCAAGGGTCTCGTTCGGCAACACGGGGTGGTTGCCGTGGATGACTTCCCATTCGACATCGGTGCCCGTCCCGAGCGCAGCGCCCCGCGCTGCCGCTTCGACGCGCGGCCACACCTCGAGCAGCCCCCGTGCGGTCGGGTGACGCACGTAGTAGAAGACCTCGGCGCGCTCGGGCACGACGTTCGGGGCGAGGCCGCCCTGGGTGATCACGTAGTGGATCCGAACCGTCGAGGGCACATGCTCGCGCAGGAGGTTCACCATGTGGTTCATCGCCTCGACGCCGTCGAGGGCGGAGCGGCCGCGATGGGGCGCGGCGCTCGCGTGGGCCGCGACCCCGCGGAAGCGGAACTTCGCCGACCGGTTCGCGAGGGTGGAGTAGGGGCTCGCGTCGTTCTCATCGTCCGGGTGCCAGTGGAAGACCGCGGCGACGTCTTCGAACAGGCCCGCGCGAGCCATGTAGACCTTCCCGGAGCCCCCTTCCTCGGCGGGCGTGCCGTAGAGACGAATCGTCCCCGAGCCGCCGCGCGCCTCGAGCCATTCGCGTACGGCGAGGGCCGCTGCGGTGGAGCCGGCCCCGAACAAGTGGTGACCGCAGGCCTGTCCGGCGGCGCCATCCACGCGCGGCTCCCGGCGAGGCACGGCCGCCTGGGAGAGGCCCGGCAACGCATCGAACTCCGCGAGGATCCCGATCACGGGCTCGCCCTCGCCCCACTCGGCCACGAAGGCCGTCGGGATGTCGGCCACGCCGCTGCGAATGCGGAACCCGGCACCGGCCAGCTCGTCGCGGAGCAGTTTCGAGCTCTTCTCTTCGAGATAGCCGAGCTCCGCCCAATCCCAGAGTCGGGCCGCGAGTTCGGCAGAACGTGCACGCCGTGCTTCCACCGCTGCCACGGGGTCTGCGCTCGGCTCGGCAGCGACGGGCGGCGCAAAGACGCTCGCAGCCAGGACGATCGAAGCCAGGGTGGTCGAAGCCAGAGTGCGGCGCATGGTTCCTCCAGGGCGGCTCGGGACCCGCAGCCTACCAACGGCGCGGGGCCCGCAGTCTACCAACCGTGTGGCGTGGACGGGCTCGGGCCCGTGTGCTTCCTTTGGCGCGCCATGCTGGACCCGCGCCACCTCCAAGAACGCCGCGACGAGATCCTCGAGAGCTGCCGCCGGCGCGGCGCCGACGCGGACCTCGATCTTGCGATCGCGGCCCAGGCGCGGGTCGCCACCGCCCAGACTGCCGTCAACGATGCCAACCGGCTTCGCAACGAGCATCAGAAGTCGGGCAAGCGCAAGATGGACGACGCCGAGCGTGAAGCCCACACGGCCGAGGGCCGGCGCCTCAAAGAAGAGGTCGGCGAACACGAGGAAGCGTTGGCGGCAGCGCGCGCCGAGCTCGACGGGGCCATGGAGGGGATCCCGAACTTCATCCACCCGGACGTACCCGTTGGCGGCGAAGAGGACTTCCGCGAGCTGCGCCGCTCGGGCGAGCCGACCCGCTTCGACTTCGACGCCCTCGATCACCTCGCTCTCGCCGAGCGTCACGACTGCATCGACTTCGAGGCCGGTGCCCGGGTGGCGGGGCAGAAGTTCTACTACCTGAAGAACGCCGCCGTGCTGCTCGAGCTGGCCCTTCAACGCTACGCCCTCGACGTGCTGCTCGAGGACGGCTTCACGCCCTACGTGACCCCCGACCTTGCCCGGCCCGAGATCGTCGATGGCCTCGGCTACTCGCCGCGCGGGCCCGAGACCCAGATCTATTCCATCGAGAACGCCAACCTCTGCCTGATCGGCACGGCCGAGATCCCGCTCGGCGGGCTCTACGCCGACCAGATCATCGAGGAGAGCGAGCTTCCGTTGAAGCTCGCGGGCATCTCCCACTGTTTCCGCACCGAGGCCGGCTCGGCCGGGCGCGAGAGCAAGGGTCTCTACCGCGTGCACCAGTTCACCAAGGTGGAGATGTTCGCGATCACGCGACCCGAAGACTCCGAGGCGATGCACGAACACCTGGTGGGTCTGGAGGAGAAGATCTTCCAGGGCCTCGAGATCCCCTACCGGGTGATCGAAGTCGCTTCGGGTGACCTCGGCGCGCCGGCCTTCCGCAAGTACGACCTCGAGGCTTGGATGCCGGGGCGGGGCGACTCGGGCGACTGGGGTGAGGTGACGAGCACGTCGAACTGCACCGACTATCAGGCTCGGCGGCTGCGCGTTCGGTTTCGGCGTAGCGAGACGAAGAAGAACGAGATCGCCCACTTGCTGAACGGGACGGCGGTGGCGAACTCTCGGGCGCTCATTGCTTTGCTCGAGAACCATCAGCGGGCGGATGGCAGTGTTGGCGTCCCAAAGGCTCTGCAGCCGTTCGTGGGGCGCGAGGTGCTCGAGCCGGTTCGTTAGGGCTGGGTGGGGCATCGGCCGGCGGGGTTCCCTCCGGCGAATGGCTCGCTTTCTTGCGCTGAGGTTCGCGGAGTCTTGGGCGGGCTGCGCTTTATTTCGCCGGAGGGAACCCCGCCGTCCGATGTCCGCGTTACATCGAAATCTCGTTCTCGGCACGGCCGGGCATATCGATCATGGGAAGACGGCTCTCGTTCGGGCGTTGACCGGGGTGGATTGCGACCGGTTGCCTGAGGAGAAGGCGCGGGGGATTACCGTGGAGCTGGGATTCGCTCCGCTCTCCCTCTCCGATGGAACGTTGCTTTCGGTCGTGGACGTCCCCGGGCACGAGGGGCTCGTGCGGACGATGGTGGCGGGGGCTACGGGGATCGACCTGATGCTGCTCGTGGTTGCGGCGGATGAAGGGGTCATGCCTCAGACACGCGAGCACATCGCCATCTGTGACTTGCTCGGGATCGCCGGCGGCGCGGTGGCCCTCACGAAGTGCGATGCCACGGGCGGCGACGTCGCTGAGCTCGCGGAAGAAGAGGTGCGAGATCTGCTCGCGGGCACGGCGTTGGCCAACGTCCCGATCGTACGGACCTCCGCGGTTTCAGGTGACGGAATCGAAGCGCTGCGCGCGGCGCTCGAAGTGGCGGCCGGGGCGACGCGGGCTCGAACGCCTCGGGATGGGCCGCCGCGGCTTGCGGTCGATCGCAGCTTCGTGATGAAGGGTTTTGGGACGGTGGCGACGGGCACGCTCGTCGGCGGTGCGCTTTCCGTGGGCGAAGAGATCGCGGTGTTGCCCGAAGGGCACCGCGCGCGGGTGCGTGGCGTGCAACGCCATGGCGAGAAGCTCGACGGCATGGAGTCGGGCGCGCGCTGCGCGGTGAACCTCCAGGGCGTGGACGTGGGTCAGGTGCCGCGCGGCAGTGTGCTGGCACGGCCGGACGCGATGCCGCTCACCCAGGTGTTCGACGCACGCTTGCGCTGGCTCGCCGACGCCCCGCCACTCGAGAAGCCGACCTCCGCCCTGCTGCTGACGGGGACTTCGGAGCACGCAGTCCGCATCGCGCCGATCGGCCCGGGCACAGCGCCGGGGGGCCGCGGCCTGGTGCGAATCCATCTGGAACATGGAGAGCTACCGGTGCTACCGGGCGATCGCTTCGTGGTGCGCGGCTTTGCTCGGACCCGCTCGGGCGGCCACACGCTGGGCGGCGGCACGGTGCTCGATGCCAACCCGCCCCACCGGCGCGTCTCCGACCCGGAACTTCTGCGCCAACTCGAAGCACTCGAATCCGGCGACGACGCCGAGGCACTGGGCGTCCGGGTCGACCGGGCCGGCCTCGATGGCATTGGCCGCGACACACTGGTGCGGGAGACGGGGCTTGCTGCCGACCGGGTCGACGTGGAGCTGATCGGGCTGCGCGACGCGGGACGTATCGAGGAAGGCGATGGCGTCTGGATCTCCGCGGCTCGCGTGGCGGACCTCTCGCGCCGCATCCTCGAAACCCTCGCACGCTTTCACAACGCCGAGCCACTGCGGCCGGGCATGCCGCTCGCCGCAGTCCGCGGTGCGCTCCCGGACAACACGACCGAAGGTGCGATCGAACGCGCTCTGGCACAGCTCGCCGCTGCGGCTGAGATCGTGATCGAAGGAAAGACAGCGCGCCGCAGCGAACACGCCACCGACATCCCCGAAGCCGATCGCGACCTCGTGGAGGCGATCCGGCGCGGCGCCCGTGAGGCGGGCCTTACGCCCCCGAGCCTGCGCGAGTGGTGCGAGCGCCTCGGATGTGACGAGGCCAGGCTGCGCGACCTCCTCGCCTGGCTCGGACGCGCAGGCGAAATCGTGCGGGCGGGAGAACTCTGGTTCGACGCCGCCGCGGTCGACGCCCTGCGCAAGCGCGTCCGCGAGCACCTCGAACGCGAGGGCGAGCTCGACACGCCCCGCTACAAGGCCCTGATCGGAACCACCCGCAAGCACGCCGTGCCCCTGATGGAACTCCTCGACGGCGAGAAGCTCACCATCCGGCGTGGTGAGGTCCGCGTGCTTCGCAACCGAGCGGGCTAGGGCAGGAAGGCGACGGGGTCTCGCACCCGCTAGGGCAGGAAGGCGACGGAATCTCGCGCCCAGTGGAGGACGCGGAGATTGTCGAGCAGTAGAACGCCGGGGCCTTCGCTCGGGAAGAACCCGAGGATCAGCACGACGGCGGCGCACACGAGGAGGGCAAAGCCCTCGCCGCTCGAGGTCGTCATGCGACGCGGCTCGTCCGAGGGGTCGCGCATGTACATCACCACCGGCAGGCGCAGGTAGTAGAAGACCGAGACGAGGCTCGTCAGCACGGCCACGATCACGAGGGGCACCTGCCCGGCCTTCACCGCGGCGCCGAACAGGCTCCACTTCCCGATGAAGCCGCCCGTGCCCGGGATCCCGGCGAGCGACAGCATGAAGAGCACCATCAACGCGGCGAGCGCCGGGCGTTGCGTCGCGAGGCCCGCGAAGTCGTCGAAACGCTCGGCGTCCTTGCCGCGGTGGGCCAGCACGATGATCACGGCGAAGGCGCCGAGGGTCATGAAGACGTAGACGAAGAGGTAGAAGAGCACCGCGGCGTGGGCCTCGCCGGTGCCCGCCACGAGGCCGATCAGCAGGTAGCCCGCGTGGGCGATGCTCGAGTAGGCGAGCATCCGCTTCACGTTTTCCTGGATCACGGCCATCACGTTGCCCACGATCATCGTCGCAGCGGCCATGACCCAGAGGATGTCCTGGAGCGGCTCGATCGTCGTCTCGAAGGCGCCGGTCAGAACCCGCACCAGCGCCATGAAGGCCGCCACCTTCACGGTCACGGCCATGAAGGCCGTCACCGAGGTAGGCGCGCCTTCGTAGACGTCCGGCGTCCACTGGTGGAAGGGCACCGAGGCGATCTTGAAGGCGAAGCCCACGACCAGCAGGCCGAGGCCGACGATGGCGAGCGCGTTGTCGGGGTCGAATCCGGCGCGGATGCCGTCGAAGCTCGTCGCGCCGGTGGCTCCGTAGAGGAGCGCCATCCCGTAGAGGAGGATGCCCGACGCAAAGGCACCGATGATGAAGTACTTCAGGGCCGACTCGTTGCTGCGCAGCTTGCGGCGATCGAAACCCGCCAACACGTAGATGGGGATGCTCATCATCTCGAGGCCGAGGAACACGAGGAGCATGTCCACGGCCGAGACCATCAGGATCATCCCGGCGACGGCGATCAGGAGCAGGGCGTAGTACTCGCCGTGATGGATGCGCAGCCCGTTCAGATAGTCCGCCGACAGCGCGCACACGAGGATCGCGGCGGTCCCGATCACCCCGATGGCGAAGTTCGCGTAGCGGTCGAGCCGCATCATCGGGTTGTCGACGTTGAATGACCACGCCGTGTTCGACATGTAGGCCTGGGCCGCGACCACCACCGCCAGCAGCAGGAAGCCCGCGGACAGGAAGGAGAGGATCGTCCCGATCCGCACGTCCACCGAGGGGGCGTTGCGCATGGACTCCGAGCGCGAGAGCAGGACCTCGCCCATCAGCACCACCAACGAGCCGATGGCCACGAAGGCGAACGGGGCGAGCGCTTCGAGCCGCAGGTTCGGGGCTTCGATCATCGCGGCCCCTCCTCACGGTGCAGGGCCACCTGGGCTTGCTCGGGCGAGAGCCGCGCTGCGACCTCCGCGGCCATGCTCGCCGAGGTCTGCCCACCGTTCACACTCGCGACGTCGGCGCCGCGCGACTCCATCACCCGCACGAGCTCGATCACCGAGGCGTCGAGCCGGCGCAAGAACGTCCCCGGGTGGACGCCGATCCAGACGATCGGCACGATGAGGGCCACCACGATCATCTTCTCGCGCAGGCCGAGGTCCACGAGGCGCTCGTTCTCTTCGTGGGTAACGGGCCCGAAGAAGATGCGGCGGTACATCCAGAGCATGTAGGCCGCGGCCAGGACGACCCCGCTCGCCGCCACCGCACCCGTGACCGGGTCGGCGAGGAACGTGCCGATCAGGATCAGGAACTCGCCCACGAAACCGTTCAACATCGGCAGCCCGATGCTCGACATCGTGACCACACCGAAGGCCACCGCGAACACCGGCATGACCCGGGTGAGACCACCGAAGTCCGCGATCTCACGCGTGTGCCGCCGCTCGTAGATCATCCCGACCAGCAGGAAGAGCGCGCCGGTGGAGAGGCCATGGTTCACCATCTGGAGGACGGCGCCCTCGAGGCCCTCGAGATTCAGGGCGAAGGTGCCGAGCAAGACGAAGCCGAGGTGGGCGACCGAGCTGTAGGCGATCAACTTCTTCACGTCGCTCTGGACCATGGCGACGAGCGAGCCGTAGACGATCCCGATGAGGGCGAGCGTGAAGATCACCGGTACGAACTGGAGCGCCGCCACCGGGAAGAGCGGCATCGCGAAGCGCACGAACCCGTAGGTTCCCATCTTCAGGAGGACGCCCGCCAGCACCACCGAGCCAGCGGTCGGTGCCTCCACGTGGGCGTCGGGCAGCCACGTGTGGAACGGGAACATCGGAACTTTGATGGCGAAGGCCAGGGCGAAGGCGACGAACAGCCAGGGCTGGGTCTTCCACCAGACGGCCTCGCCGCCGAGCGGGACGTCCGTGTCGAGCAGTGCGGGCAGGGCGTCGTTGACGCCGGGGATCCGCACGAGGTCGAGGTTCAGGGCACCCGTCTGATCGAAATGCAGGTAGTAGAGCACCAACGCCGCGACCAGCATCAAGAGCGAGCCGGCCATGGTGAACAGGAAGAACTTCACGGCGGCATAGATGCGCCGCGGCCCACCCCAGACACCGATGATGAAGTACATCGGGATCAGCATGATCTCCCAGAACACGTAGAACTGGAAGAGGTTGAGCGACAGGAACGCCCCGATCATGCCGGTCTGCAAGAACAGGTTGTGGAAGATGAAGCTCGGCACCGACTTCTTGACGTCGTCCCACGCCGCGAGCAGGACGATGGGCATCAGGAAGGTCGTCAGCATCACGAGCAACAGGCTGATGCCGTCGATGCCCATGAAGTAGTTGACGCCCCAGTCCGGGAGCCACGGCATGTGTTCCACGAACTGATAACCCGTAGCCGTCGGATCGAAGAGCACCCACAGGCGGACCGAAAGCAGGAAGACCAGCGTGGTGGTGGCGATGCCGACGCCGCGCCAGAGATCGGACGGCACCGCGACGAACGCATTCAGCGCGAGCAGGAACAAGCCCGCGCCGAGCGGCAGGAACGTGACGAGGGTCAGCAGATGCGTGTCGAGGATGCTCATGGCTACCCCAGCATCCAGCCGAGCATCGCGAGCGTGCCGACGATCATGAAGAAGAGGTAGCTCTGGGTGAGCCCGGTCTGGGCGTACTTGAGGCCGCGTGCCGCCAGCGCGCGCACTGCGGCGGCGCCACCGTTCGCGATGCCATCGATCCCGCGCACATCGACGCCGCGATAGAGCACGCGGTCGGAGACGACGACGAGGGGCTTCACCAGAGCGGCGTCGTAGAACTCATCGACCCAATACTTGTTCACCACCGCTCGGTGCAGGCCGGAAAGACTCTCGCGGATGCGGACGGGGACGCCCGGGTTGACCATGTACATCCAGTAGGCGAGACCACCACCGATCAGGAACGCCGAGACGGCGAGGGCCACGAGGATCCATTCGGTCGAGTGCTCGACGTGGTGCACAGCGCCATGAGAAAGCACCGGCTCGAGGAAGTGGTGCAGGCTGTTCGAGTTGGCGATCCCCATGAGGTCGCCCCATAGCTGCGGCGGCGAGAGCAGGCCTGCCACGGCCGACAGCACCGCGAGCACGTAGAGCGGAACGAGCACCGTGTCGGCCGGCTCCTTGATGTGCGAGCGCACATCGGCCGGCGCGCGGCACTCGCCGTAGAACGTGCGGATGTGGACGCGGAACATGTAGAACGCGGTCAGCACCGCGGTCAGGATCCCGATCCCGTAGAGGAGCGTGTGGCCCGGGATGTGATCCGCAGCGAAGGCCGAGAGCAGCACCTCGTCCTTGGAGAAGAAACCCGAGAAGCCGGGCAGCCCAGCGATGGCGAGCACGCCGATCCCGAACACGAAGTGGGTCTTCGGGATGTAGCGCGCGAGGCCACCCATCTTGTCCGTGTCCTGCTCGTGATGCATGGCCAGGATCACGGCGCCCGAACCGAGGAAGAGCAGTGCCTTGAAGAAGGCGTGGGTGCCGAGGTGGAAGATCGCCGCGGAGTAGCCGCCGCAGCCCGCGGCCAGGAACATGTACCCGAGCTGGCTGACCGTCGAGTAGGCCAGGACCTTCTTGATGTCGGTCTGGGCGACGGCGATGGTGGCGGCCACGAGCGCCGTCAGCCCGCCGGTCCAAGCGATCACCGCCGAGGCGCCAGGCGCCTCGGCGTAGAGGAAGTTCATCCGGCACACCATGTAGACGCCGGCGGTCACCATGGTGGCGGCGTGGATCAGGGCCGACACCGGCGTCGGGCCTGCCATGGCGTCGGGCAGCCAGACGTAGAGCGGCAGCTGCGCCGACTTGCCGGCAGCGCCGACGAAGAAGAACAACCCGATCAGGGTCAGGAGCTTCCACTCCCCGCCCCAGGGCATGGTGACCATGCGGTCCGAGATGAGCCCGATCGAGGCCTCGATCTCGCCGAAGGCGACGGTCGGGTGGCCCACCTCGGCCAGCGCCGCGAACAGCAGGAAGATCCCGATCAGGAACCCGAAGTCACCGATGCGGTTGACGATGAAGGCCTTGCTGCCGCAGTAGGCGTTCCACTCGTCGCTGTACCAGAAGCCGATCAACAGATAGGAGCAGAGGCCGACGCCCTCCCAGCCGAGGAACAGCACGAGAAGGTTGTCGCCGAGCACCAGCATCAGCATCGAGAACGTGAAGAGGTTCAGGTAACAGAAGAACCGCTGGAAGCCGGAGTCGTCCCGGTGGTCATCGTCCATGTAGCCGATGGAGTAGACGTGGATGAGCGAGCCAACGCCGGTGACCACCACGATCATCACGGCCGAGAGCGGGTCGAGCAGCAGCGACGCTTCGGCCACGAAGCGCCCCGCGCCGATCCAGGTGAAGAGCTCGTCCACCAGCGCGCGGCTCTCGGCCGGGTGCCCGAGCAGCTCCGACACGGCGAGGATCGAAGTCAGGAAGGAGAGGATCACCGCGCCACAACTGATGGCGATCACGCCCCGCCGGGGCATCGAGCGCCGCGCAAGGCCGAGCATCACACCGTGGATCAACGCGCCCATCAAGGGGAAGAGCGGGATCAGGCGCAGCAGATCGCTGGTATGGATGTCGCCGTTTACCATTTGAGCAGGCTCACGTCGTCCACGTTGGTGGTGTCGCGGTTGCGGAAGAGCGAGATCACGATGCCGAGGCCGACCGCCACCTCGGCCGCCGCCACGGTGATGACTATCAGCACGAAGACGTGCCCATCGTTCGTGCCGTGCATGCGTGCGAAGGCGACGAAGGCCAGATTCACGGCGTTCAGCATCAGCTCGATCGACATCAGGATGACGATGATGTTGCGGCGCACGAGGGCGCCCACGACTCCGATGCCGAAGAGGATGGCCGACAGGCTGACGACGAGCTCGATGGGGATTTCCACGTCAGTCGAGCCTCCGCTTGGCCAGGACCACGGCGCCGACGAGCGCGGAGAGCAGCAGCAGCGAGGTCGCCTCGAAGGGCAGAATGAAGCGAGTGAAGAGCGCCGTGCCGACGTCGCGGTAGCCGCCGAAGCCTTCCGGCAAAGCCGCGACGGTGTCGGGCAGGGCCGCCGGAAGAAGGGCCAGAAGCTTGATCACGGCGAAGACGACGAGAACGACACCGAGCGCCTTCGCGCCGCGCTGACGCCCGGGCGGGAAGTCGTCCTGACGCAGGTTCAGCAGCATCACGACGAACACGAAGAGCACCACGATGGCGCCGCCGTAGACCATGATCTGGAGCACCGCGACGAGGTGGGCTTCCATCAAGACGTAGACCGCCGCGAGCGACACCATGGTGATGACGAGGCTCATGGCCGACGCCACGGTGTTCCGCAGGTTCAGCACCATCGAAAGCGCCGAGCCAACGGCCAGGGCGGCGAAGAAATAGAAGAGCGACAGCTCTGCGCTCATCCCACCACCTCTTGGAACCAGAGGAGCACGACCGCGGTCACGAAGATGTTCACGAGCGAGAGCGGCAACATGATCTTCCAACACAGGTCCATGACCTGGTCGTAGCGGAAGCGCGGCAGGCTCCAGCGAATCAACATCTGCAGCCAGATCATGATGACGACCTTGGCCAGGAAGGCGTGGACGTGAAGGACGAGCACGACGCCCGTCGCGAAGCCCTCGCCGAAGAAGCTGCCGATGCCGCCGATCAGGGTCTGCGTGTCGAGGAAGGGGATCGACCAGCCGCCGAGAAAGAGCGCGGTCACGATGCAGCCGATGACCGGGACCTCGAGGAACTCCGCGGTGTAGAAGAGGCCCCAGCGCATGCCGGAGTATTCGAGGTGGTAGCCAGCGATCAGCTCCGACTCCGCCTCGGGCAGGTCGAAGGGCGGGCGCTTGTTCTCGGCCATGATGCAGGTGAGGAACATCACGAAGCCCATGGGCTGGAGGAAGATCCCCCACGTCGGCACCTGGATCCAAGCGAGCCAGCCGGGCAGCGTCTCGAACAGGCCGAAGTGCTCGAGGAAGCCGAGCAGCCGAAAGCTCGAATCCTGCGCGAGGCTCATCTCCTGGAGCGACAGCGTCTGGAAGCACATGAAGACGCCGACGACCGAGAGCCCCATCGTGACTTCGTACGAGATCATCTGCGCCGACGCACGCACGGTGCCGAGGAGCGCCCAGTTGTTGTTGCTGGCCCAGCCCGCGATGATCGTGCCGTAGGCCGCGATCGAGCCCACCGCGAAGACGTAGAGCAGGCCCCAGTCGACGTCGGCAATGACGAAGCTGAAGGGGTTCTCGCCGCCGAAGTCGTAGACGCCGGCGAAGGGCACCACGGCCAGGGTGATGATGGCCGGCACCAGGGCGATCACCGGCGCCAGCAGGTGCATCACGCGGTTCGCGCCAGCGGGGACGAAGTCCTCCTTGCCGAAGAGCTTCAATACGTCGGCCAACGGGTGGAGCACCCCGAGGACCGTGATGCCCGCGATGTTGGCGCGGTTCGCGCCGATGCGGTCCTGCATCACGGCCGATTGCTTGCGCTCGACCCAGGTGATCATGGGCAGGAACGCGCCCATCACGACCAGCAGGACGAACAGGATCTTTCCGATGGTCTCGGCCATCAGGCGGCGTCTTCGCCGGCGACGCCGAGCGCCGCCGCGAGCCGGTCGAAGGCTTCGGCTTCGGGCACGGCCTCGCCCGCCGGCTCGACGGCCGGGGCCACGGCCTGGACGATGCCTTCGTGGTTGGTGAAGTGACCCGCCTTCTCGGCGGCGTGTCGCGCTGGCAGCACGACGTGGGCCACGCGCTCGAGGGCGGAGTGGTGGGAGTCGAGCACGATCAGGGTGTCGAGCCGTTCGAGGCCCTCGATGCCGCCGAGGTGCTGGGCGTCGAGCAGGTCGTGGCCCATCACGACCAGCGCCTCGAGGCCGCCCGTGTTCAAGCGGTCGAGCACGCCCGCGGCGTCGCCGAAGCCGAGCTTGCGTGCGCCCTCGCCGTTGGCGGCCTTCTCGGCCTGGACGAGCAGCTCGTCGGATTCGCCCTGGACCGTTGCGAGTCCGCGGTTCTCGACACCGAGGCCATCCAGCAGCCGCACGAAGGCTTCGAGATCTTCGTTCGTGCCGTGGCCCGACGCGACCGCGCCGACGACGCCCGGGCCCTTGGCATCCACGAGCGCGCGCAGGCGCTCGGAGGCCGCGGCCACCGCATCGTCGACCGAGGTCACCTCGAGCACACCGAGTTCGCCGCGCACCATGGCGCGGTCGAGACGATCCGCCGAGCCGATGTGGCGGTAGCTCATGCGGCCGTCGTCACAGACCCAGGTCTCGTTGACCGCGTCGTTCCGGCGCGGGACGTAGCGGTAGACCTTGTTGTTCGCGGTGCCGAGCCAGACGTTGCAGCCCTTCGAGCAGCCCGTGCAGATGCCGGGGACGTCCTCGAGGAACCAGACGCGGATCTTGAAGCGGAAGTCCTTGGTCGTGAGCGCGCCGACGGGGCAGATGTCGGCCACGTTCATGGAGTAGGGGTTGTCGAGCTCCAGGCCCGGGAAGGTCTCGAGCGCCGAGTGGTCCCCACGGCCGAACACACCGATCTCGCCCGTGCCCGGCACCTCGCGACAGAAGCGCACACAACGCCGACACAGGATGCAGCGCTCCTGATCGAACGTGATCGTCGGGCCGAAGTCGACGTTCTTCTTGCCGGCGCGGCGCGGCTCGCGCGAGCGCGAATGCTCGACGCCGTACTCGAAGGCGTAGTCCTGGAGCTTGCACTCGCCGGCCTGATCGCAGATCGGGCAGTCGAGCGGGTGGTTCACCAGCAGCAGCTCCATCACCCCTTCGCGCGCTTCCTTCACGGGTGCGGTCTGGGTGCGGATCTCCATCCCATCCTTGATGGGCGTGTTGCAGGCGATCTGGAGCTTCGGGACGCCTTCGATCTCGACCTGGCAGAGCCGGCACGAGCCGTCGATCGAGAGCTTCGGGTGCCAGCAGTAGTGCGGGATGTCGACGCCATTCATGAGGATGCCGAGCTCGTCGAGCGCCTGGAGGATCGTGCGACCCTCCTGCGTTTCGTACTCGGTGCCGTCGACGGTGATCTTCGCCACGACTAGAGCTCGAAACTTTCGGGGAAGGGGCACTTCTTCTGGCGGACGTGCTCTTCGAAGTCTTCGCGGAAGTGACGCAGCAGGCCCTGCACCGGCCAGGCTGCAGCGTCAGCGAAGGCGCAGATGGTCTTCGCCTCCATCTTCCCGCACACGTCGAGCAGCAGCTCGATGTCGCCCTCGCTGCCCGCGCCGCGCTCGATGCGCTCGACGATCTTGTTGAGCCAGCCCGTGCCCTCGCGGCACTGGGTGCACTGGCCACACGACTCGTCGCGGAAGAAGTACGTGATGACGCACGCCGCTCGCACCATGCAGGTGCGCTCGTCCATCACCATGACGCCGCCGGTGCCGAGCATCGTCTTGCGCTCACGCAGGCTCTCGTTCGCCATCGGGACGTCGAGCATGCCCGCGGGGAGGATCGGCATGGACATGCCACCCGGGATCACGCCCTTCACCTTGCGGCCTTCGGGGACGCCCTGGGCGTGTTCGAAGACGATCTCGTCGAGGGGTGTGCCCATGGGCAGCTCGTAGAGCCCCGGTCGCACGACGTGGCCCGAGACGCCGAAGATCATCGTCCCCGGGCTCTTCTCGGTACCGAAGCCTTTGAACCAGTCGGCGCCGTTCTTCACGATGTGAGGCACGTGCGAGAAGGTCTCGACGTTGTTCACCGTGGTCGGCATCCCGAACGCACCGAACTGCGCCGGGAAGGGCGGCTTCTTGCGCGGCTGGCCCTTCTTCCCTTCGAGGGATTCGAGCAGGCCCGTCTCTTCGCCACAGATGTACGCGCCGGCGCCGCGGTGCACGACGACGTCGTGCTTGAAACCCTTGCCGAAGATGTTCTCACCCAGCAGTCCTGCGTCGTAGGCCTCGCGCACGCAGCGGTCGAGCTGGTCGGCGGGGAAGGCGTACTCGCCGCGCACGTAGATGAAGGTCGTGTCGGCCTGGGTCGCCCACGCGGCAATCAGGATGCCCTCGAGCATCTGGTGCCCGCCGCGCTCGAGCAGGATGCGGTCTTTGTAGGAGCCAGGCTCCGACTCGTCTGCATTGCAGACGAGGTAGCTCGGTTGGTCGCCATCGGTCGGCATGAACGACCACTTCATACCCGCGGAGAACCCGGCGCCGCCGCGGCCTTGGAGCCCGGAATCCTTCACCAGCTCGATCACGTCGGCGGGCGACATCTCGCTGATCGCCTTCTTCGCCGCCTCGTAGCCGCCGCGCGCGCGGTAGCCCTCGAGCGTCGTGAACGCGTCGTCGCCGAAGTGTTCGGTGAGGTAGTTGGTGGTGTGCGGGACGGTGAGCATGGCCTTGGGGTCGGCGCCCTATTCGAGGGCGTCGAGGATCTCCTTGGCGCGGGCCTCGTCGAGGTCCTCGTGATAGGTCTCGTCGACGCGCAGCATCGGGGCATAGCCGCAGGCGCCGAGGCACTCCTCGTGGTCGAGCGTGATGCGGCCGTCGCTCGTGGTCTCGCCGGCCTCGATGCCGAGGTGGGCTTCCAGGCTTTTGAGCAGCCCGCGCGCGCCGCGCAGCGAGCAGGGCAGGTTCGTGCACACGTAGACGTGGTGCCGCCCGCCCGCCCGGGCGTGGAACATGTTGTAGAAGGAGATCACCTCCATCACTTCCACGGGTCGGAGCTCGAAGATCTCGGCGACCTCGCGCGTGGCCTCGGGCGAGAGGTGCCCGAGCTCCTTCTGGACGAGGTGGAGCGCCGGCAGCAGGGCGCCGCGCTTGCGCGGGTAGCGGGCGATCTCGCCATCGATGGCGGCGCGCGCCTCTTCGGAGATCACCATTCGAGGGCGCCCTTCATCCAGACGTAGGCGAGGCCCACACCGAGTACGATGACGAACGTGGCCATTTCGATCAGGCCGAACCAACCGAGGTCCATGAAGAGCGCGCCCCACGGATAGAAGAAGACCGCCTCCACATCGAAGACGATGAACAGGATGGCGACCAGGTAGAACTTCACGCTGAAGCGTTGGTGGGGCGAGACGATCGGGCTCTCACCGCACTCGAAGGGCTCCTGCTTCTCAGCGAACTCGCGGCTCGGGGAGAGCAGCTGCTGCACCAGAAGCATCACGCCGGCCACGATGAGGGCCACGAGCAACAGGAGAAGGACGCCGCTGTACTCGGCCAGCATCGGGGAGCCCCTCCAGGCTCGGGTCAAACTCGGTCGGGTTCCTCGAAAGGAGCTTCCACGATTGAGACCGCCGAAAGGCGGAGGAAACTCTGGAACTCTGCGAGGTCATTACGAAAACGCGCCGCAAGGTAGCCGTGGCCGGAAGGGCCGTCAACGGCCACGAGAGCGCTGCTGGCGCGATTTTTCGGGATACACTCGCGCCGTGACCACACCCGTCGCGGTTCTCGGCGCCGGCAGCTTCGGAACCTGCCTGGCCATGCTCGCCGCCCGCGAGCACGACGTCACCCTTTGGGCGCGAGACCCCGCCATGGCGCGCACCATGGCCGAGACACGCCGCAACCCGCGTTATCTGAGCGACGTCGAGCTCCCGGAAGCCATTCGGCCAACCGCCGACCTTGGTGAGGCTCTGGCGGGCCGCGAGCTCGTGATCGTGGCCGTCCCGAGCCACGGCGTCCGCGAAGTCATGGCCCGGGCGCGGCCCCACCTCGACCCCGAGGCGATCCTGGTCTCCACGGTGAAGGGCATCGAGGTCGAGACGGGCGCCCGCATGGGCGAGGTCCTGCGCGAATCCCTTCCCGAGCACCACCACTCGCGGCTGGTCTTCCTCTCGGGCCCCTCCTTCGCCCGGGAGATCGCCGACCGCAAGCCGACCTCCGTGACCCTCGCCTGCGAGGAGGAGGCCTACGCGATCTCGGTCCAGACCACGCTCTCGTGCCCCTGGTTCCGCTGCTATTCCCACAGCGACGTGGTGGGGGTCGAGATCGGTGGCGCCCTCAAGAACGTCATCGCCATCGCCGTGGGCATCTGCGACGGCCTCGACATGGGGATGAACGCCCGGGCCGGGCTGATGACCCGCGGCCTGAACGAGATCACCCGGATCGGCGTCCAGCTCGGGGCCCGGCCAACGACCTTCCTGGGGCTCGCCGGCATGGGCGACCTCCTGCTCACCTGCACGGGCAGCCTCTCGCGGAACCGGAGCGTCGGGATCGAGCTCGGGAAGGGCCGGACGCTCGACGAGATCCTGGCCGGGATGACCGGGGTGGCCGAGGGCGTGCGCACGACCCACGCCGCCTGCCAGCTGGCGGATGCCCTGGGCGTCGACGTGCCGATCATGCGGGGCGTCCGGGCGATCCTCGAGGGCGAGCTCGACCCGGCGGACGTGGGGCGGCTGCTGATGACTCGGCAACTCACGTCGGAGCATGATTTTTACGATTGAACACAGATGGTTGCGGACTTAAGGGTGGCCCCGATCTGCATATTTGCGAACGAGTTCGCAAAGTGAGGTCGCACCCCTTCACGGTGGCGCCGCCAGACGGGTGCGATAGCCTGCCCGCGTATTGAAATCCATTTTCAATTAGCGCGGGCCGCCCGACCTTCATGAACCCGGCGGCAGGAACCCAGCCCCATTGCCCGACCCGAGCGAAGCCATGGGCCTCGACTTGTCCGACCCGAGCGACGCGACGGGTCTCGACTCGTCCAACCCGAGCGACGTGACGGGTCTCGACGGCCTTCGGCCCGGCCAGTACGCCGAGGTCGCCTCGGTCGAGGCGCAGCCGCCCCTCGCGACCCGACTCGCCGACCTCGGTTTCTGCCCCGGCACCCGGGTCCAAGTCGTGCGCCGGGCGCCGCTCGGCGACCCCGTCCTCTACGAACTTCGCGGCTGCCAGATCGCCCTGCGCCAAGGCGAGGCGAGCCTCATCCGCGTGCGGAACGTGACCTCGTGACGTCGGCCACAGCCCCGTCGGGGGCCTTGAGGCTCGGCCTGATCGGCAGCCCGAACTGTGGGAAGACGACCCTCTTCAACGCCCTGACCGGGCTCCGGGCCCGGGTCGGGAACTACCCAGGCGTCACCGTGGAGCGGCGCGAAGGCCTCGTCGAGGCCGCCGGCCGACGGATCGAGGTCGTGGATCTGCCCGGCATCTACGGCCTCGAGCCGGTGAGCCCGGACGAGGAAGTGGTCTCCCGGCTGCTGGCGGGCGAAGTCGACGGGATCGCGCCCCCCGACGCCCTGCTGGTCGTGGCCGATGCCTGTGCTCTCGAGCGCTCGCTCCTGCTCGTGGCCCAGGTCATGGCGCTTGGCCGGCCGACCTGCCTCGTCCTCACCATGGTGGACGAGCTGGCCGCGCGCGGGGGCCGGATCGACGTGCCGCGGCTCGAAGACGCCCTCGGCATCCCCGTGCTTTCCGTGGTCGGCCACCGGGGCCTCGGCCTCGACGCCGTCCGCGCCCGCATCGGGAGCCCCGAAGCCTGGCCGAGCCCGGCCGTGCCGCCGCCCCAAGGCGCCGCCGAGCGGGCCGGCTGGGCGGATTCGATCTACTCCCACATCGTCGAGCAACGCGCCGGCCGCCACCGCGCCACCGAGGCCGTGGATCGCGTCGTCCTCCACCCCGTGTGGGGGAGCCTGCTGTTCGCCGCCGTGATGGTGACCTTCTTCCAGGCGATCTTCGCGTGGGCAGCCCCCGCGATGGAAGCCATCGACGGAGCGGTCGGCGCGTTTGGCGAGACGTTGCGCGGGGCCCTCGCGCCGGGGCTCTTCCGCGACTTCCTGGTGGACGGCGTCATCGCGGGTGTGGGCTCGGTGGTGATCTTCCTGCCTCAGATCATCCTGCTCTTCGCGCTGCTCTCGACCCTCGAGAACTTCGGCTACATGGCGCGCGCCGCCTTCTTGATCGACCGGGTGATGGGGCGGATCGGGCTCGAAGGCCGCTCCTTCGTGGCGCTCCTTTCTTCGTATGCCTGCGCGATCCCGGGGATCATGGCGACCCGCGGGATCCCGTCGCCGAAGAACCGGCTCGTGACGATTCTCGTCTCGCCGCTGATGACCTGCTCCGCTCGGCTGCCCGTCTACACCTTGCTGATCGCGGCCTTCGTGCCGGCGACGACGGTCGGGCCGCTCGGGGTCCAGGGGCTCGTGCTGCTCTCCCTCTATTTGTTGGGCACGGTGTCGGCGCTGTTGGCCGCGGCGGTCTTGAAGCGGTGGGTCGTCGGCGAAGCGAGCCTGCCCTTCTACATGGAACTCCCGCCCTACCGCGTGCCCACGGTTCGGCTCGTGGCGTGGCAGGTCTGGGATCGGGCGTGGGCGTTCCTGCGCCGGGCGGGCACGATCATCCTGCTCGTCTCCATGGTGCTCTGGGTGCTGCTCACATTCCCGCGCAGCGAGCCGCCCGCCGGGGCGAGCGAGGGCGAGGCCGCGCGCCACGCGCTCGAGCACAGCATCGCCGGCCGCATCGGCCACGGGATCGAGCCGGCCATCGCGCCGCTCGGCTTCGATTGGAAGATCGGTGTCGGCCTCGTCGCGAGCCTCGCCGCCCGCGAGGTCATCGTGTCGACCCTCGCCCAGATCTACGCCGCCACCGACGAGGACGCATCCCTGCGCGAGGCCATCCGCGCCGACGTCGACCCCCGGACGGGCGAGCCCGTCTTCGACGCCGCCACCGTGGCGTCGCTGCTCGTCTTCTTCGTCTTCGCGTTGCAGTGCATGTCGACGCTCGCCGTCATGCGACGCGAGACGGCCTCGTGGCGTTGGCCCGCCTTCGCCTTCGGCTACCTGCTCGTGCTCGCCTGGGGTGCGAGCTTCGTCACCTATCGCGTGGTGTCCCTGGTGTCGCCTTCGGGCGGGGCCTAACCTTGGCGCCCATGCCGGCCCGCCCCGCCAGGACCTTCGCGTTGCTCGTCGCCGCACTCGCCGTCGCGGGCTGCGCCGGTGCACGGTACGAGCGCGAAACCTTCTACGAGAATCGCGATGTCACGGTCACGCTGCGCGGCCGCACCGACGTCAACCCGGGCTACGAGCACCCCACGCAAATCTCGGCCGTGCGCCTGAGCCACATCCTCGCGAGCCTCGACGTGCGCTTCGCCGACCAGCAGAAGAAGAACGCCCGCACGCCGGTCGTTCCGATCGAGGCCATCTACCCCCTCGGTAAGATCGTGAGCCAGGCTCTGGCGAAGGCGAAGCCCGAACAGGAGGTCGTGGTCACCGCACTGCTGCGGACGCGCAAGCTGAAGGTCTTCACCGATAAGACGCTGACTGCGTTCATCGTCTACATGAAGAACGATCAGCTCGTGTTCCACATCTCGCGCGTGGGCTTCACCATGCCGAAGAACCCGAACGATCGCGTTCACGAGCCCAAGCAAGGGAAGAGCTACCAGGATTTCAAGGTCCTGCGATCGAAGTCGATCGTGCCCATCGCGCCCCAGGCCGTGGCGGTGGAGTGGCGCCACCCGGACTTCCGCAAGGCGGACGCGGTGCGCATCGGCCGCGGCGGGAAGATCAAGCGGCGCACGGTCCTGATCGAGGAGCCTGAAGAGGAAGCGCCGAAGGAGACCCCGGCCGACGTCGTCGACATCTCGACGCTGACCTCGGATGCCCTGCGACAGCTCGCCGACCTCGAGGACGAGCGCCGACGCGGCTCCATCGGCGAGGCCGAATACGTGGCGCGGCGGCGGCAGATCCTCGAAAAGGGCGCGCGCTAGGCGGCGCGCCGCTGCGGCACCCGCGGGAGTTGCCACCCGCTTGCCGGCTCGTGATGGGGACTCCCGGGAATCTTCGGCTCCCCTATTCTCTTCGGTCCCCTCGAGCCCGATCTCGGCCGATGAGTAGCCGACGCAACCCACGGAGCCGCTTCCTTGATCCTCCTCGAAATCCTTCTCGTCGCGATCGTCGCACTGCTGGTCGGGCGGCTCGCGCCGCAGCCCTGGCGCGGGCGCTTCTTCAACCTGTTGAAGCTCTACCTCACCGTGCGCATGGTGTGGCTGCTGCTCGAGTGGCCGATGAAGACCGAGGGCGGCGAGGTCGTCCCGGCGTGGAACCTCGTGCTCGACGTGCTGCGCCAGATCGAAGCGCGCACGTTCTGGACCTTCGCGGCGATCGGCGCGGCCATCCGCTTCAGCGGCGTCGTGGCGTCCATGTATCGCTGGCTGCTCGTGCTGCGCGGGCAGGGGATCGAGTTCCCGTTCCGTCACATCTTTGGCGCGTTCCTGATCGGGCGCGCGATCGGCTTCTTTCTGCCGAGCACGGCGGGCCTCGACGCCTACAAGCTCTACGACGCGTCGCGACTCTCGGGCAAGACCGTCGAGGTCACCGCGGGCACCGTGCTCGAAAAGGTTCTCGGCATCACGGGCATCTTCCTCACCTTCCTCGTGTCGCTGCCCTTCGGCTACAAGATCTTCGGCGAGAGCTCGATGGCCGTGGTCGCGATCACGGTGCCGATGTCGGTCGGCATCATCAGTGGCCTCTTGACCGTGCTCTGGTACCCGGGCCTCGTGAGCTGGGTGCTCGAGCGGTTGCCGATCCCGGGCAAGGCGCGGCTCGAAGGCGTGGTGCTGCGCATCTCGAGTGCGACCTCCGCCTATCGCAACAAGAAGCTGCTCGTGCTCGGGATGCTCTTCATGAGCTTCCTCGTCCACTTCACGACGGCGTCCATGTACTACTTCATGGCGATCGCCGTCGGCGCCGGCACGGACGCCGTTTTCTGGCCCATCGTGTTCGGCTCGGCGATCCAGATCTTCGCCACGGTGATCGGGCCCACCATCGGCGGGCTCGGCGTGCGCGAGGCGGCGCAGCTGTTGACCGTGGGCGCGATCATCGGGCCCGGCGCGGCGATCGTCTCGGCGACGCTCGGCTTCTGGGTCGGCGAGGTGCCGACGCTCTTCGGCTTCCTCTTCTGGATGCTACGCGGCGACGACTACCGCCCGGAGTACTGCCGCGTCAACGGCGTACAGGTCGACTATGAAGAGGCTGCCAAGGCTGCGGTCTCGCTCGAGAGCGAGGAAGCCAAGGCGCAGCGCGAAGCGGCTCACGACCACGAGGAGCTCGAGCCCCTCGGAGCACGCATAGTGCACAGCGCGCAGCTCGGCCTCGCGACGGGCGTCGTCTCCGGAATCCTGATCGGCCTCGCCGAAGCGCTCATCATCCGCTCGGGCGGCTTCGGCGCGGAGGCGCAGGTGCTCTGGTTCGGGCCGCTTGCATGGGCCGTGGTGCTCGGTGGGCTCGGGACGCTCGGCGGCATCTTCCTCGGCGTGTTGCCCATGGGCCGCGAAGAAGCGCGCGGTTGGACGCCCTCGCTCGGCATCATCGGAACGCTCGTTCCCTTCGGCTTGTTCGTGACGGTCTTCCGCCTGTTCCGCGACGTCTACCAGGAGCAGATGCCGCCGGTTCCCATCTTGCTCGGTGCCGTGGCGATCTGGGCCGTCGTCGCGCTCGTTTTCTTCTTCGCGGGGCGCCGCATCTTCGCCACGCCCATCGGGAAGCTCTTCCATGCGATCCCAGCGCTCGGGCTGCTCGCGCTGACGACGGGTGTGGGATTCGTTTGGGCTGGCGCCGAAGCGCCGGAAGTCTCCGCGCCGGCCGCGCCGCCCGCGGCGAGCGCCGCGCTGGCCGACAAGCCGAACGTGATCCTTGTGATGGTGGACACGCTGCGCGCTGACCACTTGAGCTGTTATGGCCACCCGACGGTGAAGACGCCGAACCTCTGCAGCCTCGCCGACGACGGCACCGCCTACCAGGGCTTCAGCCACGCCTCGTGGACGAAGCCCGCGACGGCGAGCCTGCTCACGTCGACGGTGCCGAGCACCCACGGCGCCATGTCGAAGCCTTCGAGCCTCGGCGAAGACATCGACCTCGTGAGCGAGGTCATGCAGCGCGCGGGTTATTCGACGGGCGGCATCGTCGCGAACATCAACCTCGCCCAGAGCTTCGGCTTCGAGCAGGGCTACGACGAGTACCACTACCTCGGGCCCGACTACATCGCGGGCGCCGAGGAGTCGAGCTCGAAGCTCATTCTCTACCAGCTCGCGCGCCAGGTCTGGTTCCGCGTGAAGCCGGGCCTGCGCTTCGGCGACTTCTATCAGGACTCCGAAGTCGTCAACGGCGTGGCCTTCGATTGGCTCGACCGCCACGCCGCGAGCCGCTTCTTCCTCTTCCTCCACTACATGGACCCGCACGACCCCTACTTCGAGCACCCCTACGACGGCAACGGCATCGCGCGCGTCTCGAACCCGCACCCGGAGCCGGGCCTCGGCGAGGAGATGCAGCGCCTCTACCTCGAAGAGATCGAATACCTCGACGGGAACTTCGGGAAGCTGCTGGCGAAGCTGCACGAGCTCGGGCTCTACGAGAACACCGTGATCGCGCTGGTCGCCGACCACGGCGAGGAGTTCCACGAGCACGAGGGCTGGTGGCACGGGCTCACGCTCTACGAAGAGCAGATCCACGTCCCCATGCTCGTGAAGTGGCCGGCGGGGCAGCGCGGCGCGCCGGCGCGCGTCGATACGCCCATCGCACGCCTGATCGACGTGGCGCCGACCCTCGCCGCGCTCGCTGGCGCCGACGTGCCGAAGGGCATGCAGGGCATCGACCTGCGAACGCGCGGAAGCGATCTGCCCGAGCGCGACGCCGTCCACTTCGCCGAAGAGGACCACGAGGGCAACGTGCTGACGGCGATCCGCACGGAGAAGTGGCACTTGATCCGCGCCAACGAGGGCAACCCGCGGGAACTGCCGGAGGCGGAGATCTTCGACATGCGGAGCGACCGCGCCCAGGCGTCGAACCAGTACGACGAGGTCGCGCCCCTGGTCATCGATGCACTCGATGCCTCGATCGAGGGCTGGAAACTCTTCGCCGAGGGCGTCGCCGTCGAAGGCGGCGGAGACGCGGACATCTCGCGCGAGGAGTGCGAGAAGCTCCGGGTGCTCGGCTACGTGGAGAGCTGCGAGTAGCGCGTTCCTGGCGGTAGGAGCCGCCTGGGGCCCGGGTTGACTCCCCGGCCGGGACAGGCCTAAGCTGACGACGTTCGGGGTTCGAAAAACACAGGCGATTTCCGGGGTTTGCAGGCCTGGAACCTCCCCCAAGGGTTCCTCACCCGACACTGCTAAGCCCCACAGACCGAGACTCAAAATGGCGAAACGACCGGAGCAGCCGGGGGATTCGACGCGCGCCGTCCATGCGGGGCAGCGCGGAGCCCCCGAGAGCGACGCGATCACCACCCCCATCTATCAGACCGCGACCTACTGGTTCCGCGACTCGGCGGAGCTGAAAGCCTTCCAGGAAGGCAAGCTCGAGCGCGACGAGTACGGGCGCTATGGCAACCCGACCTGGCGCGCCGCCGAGCGGAAGCTCGCGGAGCTCGAGAACGGGGACGAGGCCGTGCTGTTCGCCTCGGGGATGTGCGCGGCCACGACGGCCTTCCTCGCATTGCTGCCGCGCGGCGGCCACATGGTGGTGACGAGCGAGTGCTACCGGCGAACCCGGCAGTTCATCGACGAATACCTCGTGAAGATGGACATCGAGACGACGGTCATCGAGCCCGCCGATCCGAAGAAGCTCGCCGATGCCCTACGCGACGACACGGTGCTCTTCTTCACGGAGTCGCCGACGAACCCCTACTTGCGCGTCATCGACGTCGCCGAGGCGGCGCGCGTCTGTCATGCGCGCGGCGCAAAGGTCGTGCTCGACTCGACCTTTGCGACGCCGGTCAACCACCGTGCGCTCGACGATGGAGCCGACCTCGTGCTGCACAGCGCGACCAAGTATCTCGGCGGCCACAACGACCTGATGGCGGGTGCGGCCGTGGGGCCGAAGGAGATCATTGGCGAGCTGCGCAAGGCCGTGGGCATCCTCGGCGGCGTGACCGATGCGAACACGGCCTATCTGCTGCTCCGCGGCATGAAGACCCTCGGCGTCCGCATGGCGCGCCACAACGAGAATGCGCTCGCCATCGCGCGCTGGCTCGAAGCGCACCCGCGCATCCGTCGCGTCTGGTACCCGGGCCTCGAGAGCCACCCCGACCACGACGTCGCGAGCCGCACGCTCGCGGGCTTCGGCGGTGTGGTGACCTTCGAGCTCGACGCCGACCTCGACGGCACGACGCGCTTCATCGACGCGTGCCAGATCCCATACCTGGCGCCGAGCCTCGGCGGCGTCGAGTCGCTGATCGAGATGCCCGCGATCATGTCCTTCTGGGATCGCACGCCCGAGGAGCGCACGGCCCTCGGCATGACGGATTCGCTCGTGCGCTTCTCGGTGGGGATCGAGGACACGGCGGACCTGATCGCGGACCTCGATCAAGCCCTCAGGGCCTGACCCGAGCGATCAGTATTTGCCCGGTCGAACGGGCGGGCCCTTGCCTCCGCCGGACGGCATATGGGGGATGTGCGGCGCGCCACCCACGACCTTCTTGCCGCCGGCGCCGAGTTGACCCAGCAGCTGGAGCCGTTTGGCGCGGCGCATGCGCTCCAAGCGGGCAAGGCGCTTTTTCCGTTCCCTCAGCTTCTTCTTCAACTCTTTGAGCATCTCGAGGTGCTCTGGGCTGACGTCGTCGCCATCGTTGACATGGCCCACGATGTCTTGCTCGAGCTCCTCGAGAGCCTCTTCGGTCTCTTGCAGGTCGTCCTCGGCGTCCTCGACCCGAAGGGCGAGAACCTCCTCTTCGGTCAGGGGTTCGACCTCGACCTCGGTGGAGGGGTGCGCGGCCCCGTCTCCCCCCACGGTCACCTCGGAGGTGCCGCCGTATTGGCTCGTCCCTTCCGGATGGGTCGCGCCGTCGTCGTAGACGACTTCGACCGTGTACTCGCCGGGCGGGAGGTCGACCGTCACGGGCTGGGGGTTCGACTCGTTCTCGCCGCCTCCAGCGATGCCGCCCTCGGCCACCAGGTTTCCGTCCGCGTCGCGGATCTTGTACTTGCCGCTTCCCTTGCCAGGCGACCGGTCGCCTTGCATGCCCGGACGATCGATGGTGGGGACGATGACGAGGCCGCTGCCGCCGGCACGCGCGTCTGGCGCGAAGCCCCCGAGCAGGAGGCAGGAAAGCGAGACGAATACGAAAAGGGTGCGCATGGCGAGGCCTCCGGGGATTTGCCGAGTCTACGCTGGAATGCGTCGGGGTAGGCGCGTTTTTGCAGGGCGGGCGGCTGGGCCGAAGGCGGCGCTCACTCCTTGCCGTGCGACAGCCGGGTGTGGATCTGCTTTGCCAGCAGCCGATTGCCGCGAGGCGACAGGTGCGCGTGGTCGGCGTAGAGGGCGAGCGGCGCAAAGACGCTGCCACCGCGACGAACGTGCGAGCGGACGAGGGCAACCCCATCGACGTAGCCGAAGCCCGCGGTGGCGACGAGAGCCGGGAGTTCCCGCCAGAGTTCGTGGGAGCTCTCGATCAAGCCGGAGCGGAACCCGTACTGCCGGAAGAGCCCGCGGCTCACGTACTCCATGTAGGGCACCGTCGCGACCACGACGCCGCCCTCGAAACGCCCGGCCAGCGCGGAGAATGCGTCGACGATTTCCCCGGCCAGCGAAACGCTGTAGTGATCCTCGCGCTCGAAGTCGTTGTGGTGGGCCACGTAGACGAGGGCGTCGTAGCGAGTTTCGTCGGAGAGGCTCCGGGCCACGGCAACGGCGCGGGCTCCGTCGTAGCCGCCAACCCCGGCGTTCACACCCTCGGCGCGGTCGCCCAGCTGGAGCTGGAGCCAAGAGGCAATGGTGTGTTCATCGCCGACGCCGAACATCGCGCTGTCGCCCACCATCAGGATCTTTCGATCCGATCGAACGAGGGGCAGCGTCCGGCGTTGGCCGCGCGCGTCGACTTCGTACTGATAGAAACGATCGCTCTCGCGCTCGAGATGGCTCGCGAGCGCAGGCGAGAGTTCGGTGCCCGTGGGCAGATAGACCACCGGCGGGTCGAGGTTCAAGGCGTTCCCCGCCGGCATCATGTAGGCATCGATGCGCGCGCCTGGGCGCAACGTGTAGCCGAGCCGGGAGTCGGGCTGGACCAGGAGTGTGTCGTGTTCGCGCGCGCCGGTCGGGTTGTCAGCATTGGCGACGAGGGCACCGACCCGAGTGAGCTCGTCGATGAACGCGGCCGAGAGTTCGATGTCCGGCCCCTTGAAGAGACGGCCGCGGACGATGCGGGGGCTGATCTCGAGGATCAGCGCAACGACGAGAACGACGCCGATGATTCCGGCGGTGAACACGCCCGCGAGGAAGGGCGCGGCGCGGCTGGACTCTCGAGGCTCCATGGCTAAGGCTTCCACTCCGCAAAAGAACGCCCGAGCAGCTTCTCGAGGTCTTCCACCGAGGGCGCGTAGAACTCCCGCAGTCGATCGCGTGTCTCGTGGGACATCGGGATGCCGGTGGCGGGGCGCCGGAAGGGCATTTCGAGCTTGCGGAGCGCCCGGCGGCGCGCCTCCTTGGTGGGCGCGAGCGGGCGGACGATCTTCTTCATCGCCTTCGAGTAGGCGCGGGTGATCGGGCGAAGCCCGGGCCGGTCGGCCCAGGGGCGCGGCACCGTCGTCCAGTTCTCGTTGCGTCGCTCGCCCGCGCCGGCCAAGCCAACGGAGGGGTCGAGGCCCAGGAAGTTGCAGAGGCCCGCCATCGTTTCGTCGGGCCGGCCCTTCAGCTCGCCGATCGTGACCACGTGCACGCGTTCGCGGGGGAAGACCTCGAAGAGCTTCGACAAGCTCGCGGCGTAGAACCCGCGGGCGCGGTAGGAGAGGTGGAAGCGTGCCCAGTCGCTGCGCTTCGCGCGACTCTCCTCTTCGGCGAGGGCCTCTTCGAAGCCGAGCGTCTCGCGGCCCTTGCCGACCTCGTTCCAGTATTGCGACCACGCGCGATCGGTCGGGTCACGCAGCGTCACGATGAGGCGGGCCTCGGGCGCGAAGCGCG
Organism: Deltaproteobacteria bacterium; assembly: GCA_019311105.1. Lineage (GTDB taxonomy): Bacteria > Myxococcota_A > UBA9160 > UBA9160 > JAFDDA01 > JAFDDA01. Next base: position 14,371 of record JAFDDA010000006.1, on the reverse strand, counting down.
CCATCCGTGGATGCGCCGCAGCCCAGAAAAGAAGATCGGCACCCTTGTGCCCCACCGCCGCCGCGCCTTCGCCCTCACGGAAGAGCGCCTCGTAGCCCGCAACGTCGTGCGTGGCGCTCCATGCCGCCGCGTCCGCCTCGCCGTCGATCCAGTGCGCCGAGGTCAGCTCGTCTTCGATGAAGTAACTGAGCTCGGTCTTGGGCGGGAGGTAGACCCCGGGGTGTCGATCGAGCGCGTGGTAGAGTGAGGTCGTTCCGCAGCGCCGTTCGCCAACGATCACGAAGTCAGGCAGAGGCATCGCGTCAGTCGGGTCCCCGATCGCGGTGGCCCACACTACGCGGGTCGGACGATCCTCGGGATTCTAGAGAAGCGAAGCGGCTGCCGCGACGGCGATGGGTGGCGCACCAGCCGTCGGGGGAAAGATCATCGGATGCGTGAGATCGAGCTCGAACACGTGGTTTGCGCCCTCTGCGGCAACCCGGAGGGGGCTCCCGCGGAGTCGCTGGAGTGGAAGGGCGCGACGCTTCGCTACGCCGTCTGCCCCGGCTGCGGGCTCAAATATCTGTGCGATCGCCCGACGCGGGCGTGGTATGCCGACTTCTACCGCGACGAGTTCTGGCAGTCGAGCCGGGTGAAGAAGCGGAAGGTGGCATTCGAGCCGGGCAAACGCCCGTCGTCGATTGCGTGGGATGAAGGCGCGGCGACGGCGGAAGGCGGCCCTGTGGCAAGGCCGATCTCCGGACGCGTCGCGCGGCAACGCCAACGCGCTCACCGGATCTGGCGCATCGTGGGCGAGCACGCTCGGCTTGGCCGCGACGCGCGCGTCCTCGAGATCGGTGCGGGCTTCGGCGAGACGTTGGCTTTGCTGCACGAACGAACGGGGTGCCACGGCTTTGCGGTCGAACCTTCCGCCACGGCGGCCTCGCACATCACGGACACACACGGGTTCCCGGTCGTGACGGCCACACTCGAAGGCCTCGTCGACGTCGCCGAGATGGAGGGCAGCATCGACCTCGCCATCCTGAGCCACGTCCTCGAGAACACGATCGACCCCATCGAGAGCCTGCGAATCATCCGCCGTATGCTGCGGCCCGGCGGCCGCGTCTACATCGACACGTGCAACCTGTTCTACAACAACGCCATCAACCCGTATCACCCGTTCATCTTCAGCCCCGAGACGCTTCGAGCCATTCTCGGTTGCGCCGGTTTCGAGACGCAATACACGGAGCACGCGCTGCACCCCACACGTGTGCGGGTCTTGCGCGGCGAAGCGGGCGTGGATGCGGTGGAGCGAGCGCGCTACCTGGCGGTCGTTGCGACGCCGAGCGACGTCGAACAGACCTGGGCTCCCGTCGACCCCGCGCACGTGATGTCGGCGCAACGACGTGGGGCGAAGCTCCTGCGGCGAGCCAAGCGTCTGCGGCGCGCGTTCGGCTGGCTCGGCGCCACCATGCGCGGGCGCGACGCGACGCCCTGACGCGAGCATGAGACGCGCCCTGGCACGGCGGCGTTAGCCGACCATCGCGCCGGTCACGGCGCGATGGACTTCGGCCATGCCGCGCTGGATGGTTTCGAAGCCGAGATAGGTGCTCGACAGGTCCGCGAAGTAGTGCTGCTCGATCAGGTCGAGATGATCGCGCAAGGTCACGGCGACGAAGATCTCGCCGTAGCGGGGCTCATGGCTCCCTTTGTTCTTCGGGAGCCACTTCGAATTCCAGGCCGAGAGGCCCATCCCGATGTGATCGAAGGACAGCAGCTTCTCGTTCTGGGAACGGTAGAGCTCAAGGAGCTTGCGCTTCTGCTCGGCGACCTCGGTGATGTCGACGAAGGCGTTGGGGTCGAAGGCGTTGTTGACCTGGAAGCCCCAGACCTCGGTGGCCGGGAGCAGCGACACGTGGTTGGCGAGCCAGAGCAGATGGTTGGCCATCCGATGCTTGGCCGTACCGTCGAGCAGCCAGGGCACGAGCAAGGCGTCGGGTTGGAAGTCGTGGATGAGGCTCGCGAGCCGTTCGACTGCGGCGAGCGTGGGGTCGACGCGGATGTTGCTCAGGCCGAGGTCAGCACGCTCGGCGCCGAGCCTCTCGCAGGCGTCGGCGGCCTCCTTCGACCGCACGGCGACGGAGCCCGACTCGTCGCCCTTCTCCGCTCCGTCGGTCAGATAGACGACCTGGATGCGGGCGCCGGCGGCGCGCGCCATCAAGAGGGTGCCCCCTGCCCCGAGGGCTTCGTCGTCCTGATGCGGGGCGAGGACCAGGAGCCGGCGCCGAGTCGTGAGGTCGAGCGGTACGGGGCGGACGAGAGTCCGGAAGGGTTCGCTCGCCAGGATGGCGGTCGGCAACGCCAAGTTGGCTCGGGCCTGCTTCAACAGCGCCGCCATGTCCGAGGGCCGGCGCCGCTTCCGCTTGGAGAAGAAGGGAAGCTTCATGTTGCCTCGCTGGGACGATACCCACCTTCCGCGCCGCCTCCCATTCCGCGTCGTTCCAACAGCTCGAGCGCGACGAAGCTTCCCCACAGGAAGAATGCACTCGTCACGTGCCAGACCGCGTGGCCCTGATAGAGCCAGCCGGACGGGTCGCAGCCCACGCCGCGGACATCGAGATCGCGGACTCCGAACCCCGCGAGGAAGATGAGCGTCGGAGCGAGCGCCCACGCCCAGGGCAACGGACCCCGACGGGCGCCGTGGCCGAGCGTCGCGAACACGACCGCACCCTGGACGGCGAGGATCGGCGTCGTGGGCAGGCTCCATTTGAAGATCGCCAACAGAACGTCGAGAACGAGGAAGGCCGGCAGCGAGCGAACGAACGGCGCGATGCCGCGGACGTGCAACGCGAAGCCGACGAGGGCGTTCATTGCGAAGTACATCGCCGCCACGTCGAGCCACTGGCCCGCGCGTGTCATCGAGGCGTGGAAGAGACCGCTTCCGATGCAGAGCGTCGCCATGGCGAAGGCAAAGACACCTCCGGCAAGGTCGCGGCGGCGGGTCAGGACGAGGAGGCCCGCAAAGAGATAGGCGAGGTTCGAAGCCGTGTTGAGCGGCTGCTAGATCGTGCTGCGCTCGGCGAGGGCGCCGCATCGGTCGCTGCCCTCGCAATACTCCGTGCAATCCGCTGGCGCGAGGCCGCTCCAGATTTCGGCGTTCGGAAGGAGCGTGAGCGGACCGAACAGGATCAGCCCGGCCAAGGCCGTCCAGCAAAGAGACTTCATTGCATTCGAGTGCGGCGAGGGATCGCGGGGCCTAGAGGAGGTCGCCCGCCCGAACTTGCGAGCGCTCCATGGCGAGCAGCTTGCGCTTCAGCGGCAGGCCGCCGCCGTAGCCACCGAGCCCGCCGCCCGACGCGATCACGCGGTGGCAGGGGATGATGAGCGGGATCGGGTTCGCGCCGTTGGCCGTGCCCGTCGCGCGCACCGCCTTGGGGTTGCCGATCTCGCGCGCGACGTCGGCGTAGGAACGCGTCTCGCCATACGGGATCGCGAGCAACTCTTCGTAGACGGAGTGCTGGAAGGGTGTCGCCCGAAGGTCGAGCTTGAGTTCGAAATGGATGCGATCGCCGGCGAGATACTCGAGCAGCTGCTCACGCGCCGAGCGGTTGGGCGCTTCGTCCTCGACGATCTCCGCATCGGGAACCTGCGCGCGCACCCACCCGGAAAACCCGCGCCCACACGAACCCGGCAACTCCACCCAGCAGAGCCCCTTGTCGGTAGAACCGAGGCGCATACGCCCGACGGGCGACTCGAACTCGAACGTGCGGATCGTCTCCATCGAGGTTCAACATAACATTCCGATTCGAGCTCCCCAGCCGAAAACGGACCCGAACAGCGTCTCTCCTGACAGCACTCTTCGGATCGCCCCAAGGCCGTTCGGCTCGGGGAGCCCTGCGGCGCCGCCGCAGGGCTCCCCGAGCCGAACGGCCGCCTGGCAGGCCTAGAGCCCCAACCGTTTCATCATTTTTTGGAGGCTTTGGCGGGGGATCCCAAGGCGCTCGGCCGCCTTGCTCTTGCTGCCGGTGTCGCGAATGGCCTCACGGATCATGTGCCGCTTCAGATCGTCCACCGTCCGGTTCAGGTCCGTGTCCGTCGGCGTGAAGCCACCGCCACCACTCTCGAATTCGCGGCGCGGCCCGCGGATCTCCTCGGACAGCATCTCCGCAGAGATCCGCTCAGCGCCGCCCGCCAGCGCCACCGCGCGCTCGATCTCGTTGCCGAGCTCACGGACGTTGCCCGTCCACTCGCAGGCCATCAGCCGATCCATGCCGTCGTTGGTGAAGCCCTGGAGGCTCTTCCCCATCTTCTTGTTGGCCTGGTCGAGGAAGTGGTGGGCCAGCGGCGGGATGTCCGTGCGCCGCTCGCGCAGGGGCGGCAGGTGGATCTCGACCACGCGCAGGCGGTAGTAGAGGTCTTCGCGGAAGCGGCCCTCTTCGACCTCCTTGCGCAGGTCGCAGTTCGTGGCGGCGATGATCCGCACGTCGACCCGGCGCGTGTCGGCGGTGCCGAGCGGCCGGATCTCGCCGTCTTGCAGGACGCGCAGCAGCCGCACCTGCATGCCGGGCGTGGTCTCGCCGATTTCGTCGAGGAAGATCGTGCCCCTGTCGGAGATTTCGAAGAGCCCCTTCTTGTCGGCGTGAGCGCCGGTAAAGGCGCCGCGCTTGTGACCGAACAGTTCGCTCTCGAGGAGCGTCTCGGGCAACGCGCCACAGTTCTGCGCAACGAAGCGCCGTTTCTTCCGCGGCCCCGCATAGTGGACGGCGCGCGCGACGAGGTCCTTGCCGGTGCCGGTCTCGCCGGTGAGCAGCACCGTCGCGTCGGTCTCGGCCACCTTTTCGAGCACGTCGAAGACCTTCTGCATCGCCGGGCTCTCGCCGATGATCTCTTCGAAGGCGTAGCGCCGCTCGACCTCGCGCCTCAGGTAGAGGTTTTCGCGCCGCAGCCGATCGTGCGCCTCTTTCAACGCCGCGGCGAGCTGGCCCTTTTCGTGACTCAGCTGGTACGCGTCGATCGCCTGGCGGACGTTCAGCCGGATCTCGTGGCTTTCCCACGGCTTTTGGATGTAGCGATGGATGCGGCCCTCGTTGACTGCGTGGATGACCGCCGTGATGTCGGCGTAGCCGGTGATCATCATGCGGATCGCTTCGGGCCGGATCTCGACGGCGCGCTCGAGAAACTCGGCACCCTCCATCCCGGGCATGCGCTGGTCGGCGATGACCACGGCGATTTCTTCGCGCTCGAGGAGCTCGAGGCCCTCGTCGCCTCCTTTGGCCAGATGGACGTCGTAGTCGTCCTCGAAGGTCATCTGGAGCGTCTCGAGGATCGCCTCTTCGTCGTCGACGAAGAGCAGGGCATAGCGCCGCCCGTCCTCGCGCCGAGGCGCCTCGATGGAAATGCTGGATCCGGGGTCGGAGGTCATGGGAGCTCCAGGGCCTGAACTTAGCTCAGCCGCCCCGCCCTAGGCGGAATCGAGGTTTGCCCTGCCAACCCAATTCAAGCCCAACTCGAAAACAAGAAAGGCCGGCCCCCCTGCGGGAGCCGGCCCTTCGAGTCGTGCCACCTCGGCCGGTGCTAGCGGCGCGCCTTCTTGCGCGTCGTCTTGCGGGCCGTCGTCTTGCGCCGGGCGGTCTTCTTCTTGGCCGTCTTCCGCTTGGCCGCCTTCTTCTTGGCAGGCTTCCGCGCAGTCCTGCGCTTGGCCGTCTTCTTCTTGGCGACCTTGCGTCGGCGGCTACCGGGCTTCGCCATCTTCACCTTCGACACGTGCCCGTTCTTGTCGATGAAGTAGAGGAAGCCGTCCTCGCGCTTCACGCCGGCCTTCGCCACGACCTGGGGCTTGGTCTTGCGGACCTTGCCGCCACCCCGCGCTGCCCGGGTCCGGCTCACGTTGCCCTTCTTGTCGAGGTAGTAGAGCCAGCCCGATTCTCGCGTCACACCCGTCTTTGCAACGACCGTTGCCATGGGGTCTCCCTTGTCTTTCACCCGGGCGAACCGGGGGTTGGGAACCGCCCTTGCGGGCGGGGAGGAGTGGGGCGGTCGAGGGTGGCAACCGCCGGTTTATTGGTTCGAAGATTGCCGTTCTCGCGTCGGTGTCAACGCTTTTTTGTTTCGGGTTCGGGTCGGTGGGGGGCCGCCCAGCGTCGGGAGGGAGGCTGCCGCAAATGGCTCGGCCGCGTCGGGGAGTCGGGGTTCGCCAGGGGAGTGGCAAAGAGTTCAGGAGCGGTGCTTGCTGTTGGGCAGCGGCCTCCGCTCTATTTTGCTGCAGCCTCCCTCCCGACGCTGGGCTCCTCGGCGGACTGGCTACCGGTTGGCTGCGTGGCGCTCCGCTGCGTCGATGACCTGGACCTCTAGCTGTTGACCCTCGAGGGTGTTGATTTCTTGTAGGCCGGTGGGGCTGGTCAGGTTGATTTCTGTGAGACAGCCGCCGATTACGTCGATTCCTACGAAGAAGAGGCCCTCGGCTTTCAGGGTCGGGGCTAGGGCTTCGACGATGGTTCGGTCGGCTTCGTCGAGGGGGACCTGGACGGGGGTTCCGCCTACGTGGAGATTGGAGCGGGTTTCGCCTTCGGCGGGGATGCGGAGGAGGGCGCCCAGGGGCTCGCCGTCCAGTAGCAGGATTCGCTTGTCGCCCTCGCGCACGGCGGGGAGGTAGCGCTGGGCCATGGTCCAGCGTGTGCCGAACTGGGTGGCGGTCTCGAGGATGGAGTAGAGGTTCCGGTCGCCGGTGGCGACGTGGAAGATGCCCTCACCGCCCTTGCCGTCGAGGGGCTTCACGATCATCTCGCCGCCGAGCTTCGCCATGAAGTCGACGAGCTCGGGGATGCTGCGCGTCACCGCGGTCTCGGCCATGAGCTCGGGGAACTCCAGGGCGAAGAGCTTCTCGTTGTGGGCGAGGATGGCCGCCGGCCGGTTCAGGACGACCGTGCGGCCGCAGAGGCCCAGGATCTGGGTCGCGGTCACGAAGTCGGCATCGACGGGCGGGTCTTTGCGCTGCCACGCGACATCGACGTCGTCGTCCAGGACCAGGTTCAGGGCCGGGCCGCGCTCCACGTGGCGGCCGACCTCGCGGCGCAGGGTCACGGGCCAGGCCCGTGCCGCAGCCCGGCGATCCGCCACGCCGAGGTCGGCCGGGTCGACGTAGAGCACGCGGTGGCCGCGTTCCTGGGCCTCCCACATGAGCAGGAAGGTCGTGTCCTTCTCGATGTCGATGCCTTCGATGGGGTCCATCACGAAGGCCATCGTGAGGGGGGAGGCCATGGCGGGATCCTCCTGGGGCGCCGGGCAATAGGTTGGGAGCCGCGCCCACGAGTAGCGCACCCGACGGGGCGTCGGCTACGGTCGAGCCCCAGCGGACACGGGGCATCGGTAGGCGTCGAAGTCCCAGCGGAGACGGGGCATCGGCAACGGCCCGAGTCCCAGCGGAGCGCCCATGCCCAGCCGATCCCGCGGGATCCGGATCCTCCTGACACTGCTCGTGGTTGCCATCGTCGGCGGGGCCGTCGGCCTCGGCGTCGTGTATTTCACGCTGCTGCGCGACCTCCCCGAGATGGAAAGCGTCGCGGAATACCACCCGCCGCTCACGAGCCTCGTGCTCGATCGCAAGGGCCGCCTGATCGGCGAGTTCTACGACGAGCGGCGCCGGCTCGTCGCCTACGAGGACGTGCCGCGCCACACCGTGCTGGCCTTCGTCGCGGGCGAAGACGCCTCGTTCTTCGAGCACGAAGGCATCGACTACATGGGCATCCTGCGCGCAGCCTGGGTCAACCTGGCCGCGGGCGGCGAGGTGAAGCAGGGCGGCAGCACCATCACCCAACAGACGGTGAAGGGCCTGTTGCTCACGCCCGAGCGGAAGATCCAGCGCAAGATCAAGGAGCTGATTCTCGCACGGCGCCTCGAGCAGCAGCTCTCGAAGGAAGACATCCTCTATCTCTATCTGAACCAGATCTACTTCGGGCAGGGCGCGTGGGGGATCGAAGAGGCCGCGCGCACCTACTTCGGGAAGCCGGCCTCGGAGCTCGGGGTCTCGGAGTCGGCGCTGCTGGCCGGCCTGCCTCAGCGACCGTCGGACTATTCGCCCACGTCGAATCCGCGCGCGGCCGAGCGACGCCGCCGCTATGTGCTGCAACGCATGCGGGTCGAGGGCTTCATCGACGAAGAGACGTTCCGCTCGGAGCTCGAGAGCCCGCCCGAGCTGAAGGCACCCGAAGACCGCGTCGACGCACGGGGCGCCGCGTACTTCGTCGAGGAAGTGCGGCGACGGCTCTACGACACCATCGGCAGCGAGCTCGTGCTGCGCGGCGGGATCACGGTCACGACGACTCTCGACCTCGATCTCCAACGCGAGGCGACCCAGGCGATCCGCGGCGGCCTCGAACAGCTCGACCGACGTCAGGGTTGGCGCGGGCCGGAGAGCACGCTCGCCGTCGAAATGCTGGGCGACGCGATCATCGAACTCGGCAAGCTGAACGAGCTCGTCGCCACGGTCGAGGCGCCGATCGAGGACGACCCCGAGGTCGCCGAAGCCCTCGCCGCCATGACGCCCGAGCCGCCCAGCGAACCCGAGCCCGTGGCCATCCCGACGGACACGCCGCTGCGGGGTGTCGTGCTCGCGGTGAACCCGAAGGAAAAGACGGCGCGGGTCGCCTTCGCCCCGGAGGTCGAGGCCACGGTGCGGCTCGCCGACGTGCGTTGGGCGCGAAAGCCCGACCCGAGCAAGCGCGCGCACTCGATGCGCGCGATCGAACAGATCTTCCAGGTCGGGCAGGCGGCGTCGTTCCGGATCCTGGCCGACGACGCTGACCTGGATGGCGCTGCGGCGCCGGGCCGAGTGCTCTACGCCGAACTCAACCAGTCGCCCCTGGCCGAGGGTGCGTTGCTCTCCTTCGACATCAAGACGGGCGACGTACGCGCACTGGTCGGGGGCTACGACTACCGACGCAGCGAGTTCGACCGGGCGACCCAGGCGCGCCGGCAGGCCGGCTCGGCGTTCAAGCCGCTCATCTACGCGGCCGCCCTGGAGCGCGATTACACGCCGGCCTCCATCCTGGTGGATCGTCCCGTCGTGTACGAAGACCCCGACTCGGGCTTCGTGTGGCGGCCCCAGAACTACAGCCGCAAGTTCCTCGGCCGGCTGCCCATGCGGACCGCGCTCGCACGCTCGGTCAACAATGCGACGATCCACCTCTTCCGCGACCTGCGCACCAACAACGTGATCGAGTTCGCCCGCCGCGTGGGCATCGAATCACCGCTGGCGCGCGATCTCTCCCTGGCCCTCGGCTCCTCGAGCGTGACGCTGCTCGAGATGACCCGGGCCTACGCGGTGTTCGCGTCGGGCGGCGAACAGGTGCTGCCCACCTTCATCACGGCCGTCCACGACCGCGAGGGCGAGGCGATCCTCGGGACCCAGATCCTCGGCACCGTGCCCGAGGTGGAGGAGTGGCGGCCCAAGCACCAGGCACCCGAAGACGCCGAACTCGCGCAGATCGTGAAACGACTCGAAGCCGGCGCACCCGGCGAAGAGGGCAATGGGCCCGCGCATCGCACCCGTGTGATCTCGCCGCAGCTCGCCTACCTCGCCTCGGACTTGCTGCGGGCCGCGGTCTTCGACCCCAAGGGCACGGGCCGCGGCGCTCGCGAGCTCGGCCGGAAGGTCGGCGGCAAGACCGGCACGACGAACTTCGGCGGCGATGCCTGGTTCATCGGGTTCTCGCCCGACGTCGTGACGGGCGTGTGGGTGGGCTACGACGAGAAGCGCGTGCTCGGCAAGGGAGAGACCGGCGGCCGCACCGCGCTTCCCATCTGGCGCGACTACATGAAGCACGCACTCAAGGAACATCCGAACCGCGACTTCGCCGTCCCGAGCGGGATCGTCTTCACCCGGGTCGACCCAGCGACGGGGCTGCTCGCCGCCGCCGGGTCGAAGGACGCCTATCTCCAGGGCTTCGCAGAGGGCACCGAGCCGACCCAGACCGCGAAGCAAGCCTCGCGGGGCCGCGAGGGCGGGCGGCTGCTGCGACTCGACGAGTTCTAGCGCGCCCCGTCGACGTGCTCGAGCAATGCCTCGGGCGAATCCAAGACCACGTCCGCGTCCGCCGCCTCGAGTTCTTCCCGGGAGCCAAAGCCCCAGGTCACACCCACCGTGGCGATCTCGTTCGCCCGGCCCGCATCGATGTCATGGTGACGGTCACCGACGATCGCGGCCGAGGCCGGCTGACCCATGGCTTCGAGTGCGCGGGCGACGGTTTCGGTCTTCGCTTCCTTCGTGGCGGTGAGGTCGGGGCCCACGACGACACGGAACGAGCCGCGCAGCCCGAGCTCCTCGAGGATAGGCTCGGCGAAACGCGTGGGCTTCGACGTGGCGACGGCCAACGGCATTCTCGCCGCCAGGCGCTCGACCACGCGATCGACGCCGGGGTAGGCGAGCGTCTCGACGAGGCAGGCCACCTCGTAGCGCTCGCGATAGGCGGTGACGCAGGCCGCGGCGAGGCCCGGGTCGGCGCCGTCGGCGGCGAGGAGTTCGCCGAAGGCTTCGAGCAGCGGAGGCCCGATGTAGCGCTCGAGTTCACGCTCGGGGCGGGTGGGCAAGCCGTGGGTCTCGAGCGCGTGATTGATCGAACGAGTGATCGCATAGCGCGAGTCGGCGATCACGCCGTCGAGATCGAAGAGCAGACATTCGTAGAGAGGCACGGTGCCGGAGTCGACCACGGCATGGCCTCGGGCGCAACCGTTTGACACCCTTGGGCGCAACCGTTTGACACGCTCGGGGCCAAGGCGTTAGCAACCGGGCGTGGCTGAGCCCCATACACGACCCCTCGCGACCTCGGGCGTACGCGGCGCCGTCGCCCACGGCGACCCGGAGCCCGATGTCCAGGCCGTCCTCGGCCAGGCCGTCATGCGGCTCGCGCAGGCGTCGGGCTGCCCCCGCGTTGCGGCTTTCGGGAAACGTGCGGACGGGAGCGCGTTCACCCTGGCGGCCAGCGCCGAGGCGACCGGGCCCCACGAGCCCGACCCGGAGCTGATCGATGCCGTGGAGCGGCTCCACCGGCCTGCGGATCTCGGCGCGCCTGGCTTCCCGGCCGAGTTGGGCGAGCGTGCGGCGCGGGCCGGCTTCTCTGCAGCGGCGAGCCTCGGCGAAGACGGCGCGCCGGTCCTGCTCGCAGGAGGCCCACTCGACCCGCCGGGCGGGGTCCGGCCGGCGACCCTCGCAGCACTCGGCGCTGCCGCGGCACGGCTCGCTCCCCCACTTCAAGCCGCCCGGGCCGCCGCGCGGCTAGCGGCACTCGGCGAAGAAACCCGCCGACTCGACGCCCTCGCCTCACTCGGTGAGCTCGTCTCCGAGATCGTCCACGAGGTCCGCAACCCGCTCGTCGCGGTGAAGACCTTCATGCAGCTCCTCCCCGATCGGGCGGACGATCCCGAATTCCGCACGCAGTTTCTCGAGGTCGTGGGCGAGGAGGTCCGCCGAATCGAACGCCTGCTCGAGGTCGTACTCGAGCAGGCGAGGCCCGAGAGCAGCGCGGCGGGGGCGGGGGCGGGCGTCGAGCCCGAGCCCGTCCTCGAATCCGTGGCGCGCTTGCTCACCCACCGCGCGCAAGAGCGCGGCGTGACCCTCGCGGTCGAAGCCTCCGCGCCGGCCATGGTCCCGATGAACAGCGATGCACTCCATCAGGTCGTGCTGAACCTCGCCCTGAACGCGCTCGACGCCACGCCGGAGGGTGGGCACGTTCGGCTCGTCGCCGTCGAGGCGGAGGGGGCCACGCGCATCGCCTGCGACGACGAGGGCCCGGGAATCCCGCCCGAGTTGCGCGACCGCGTCTTCGAACCGTTCTTCTCGACCAAACGCGATCGCCCCGGCGGCCTCGGCCTCGCCATCGCGCGCCGCATGGTGATCGAGTCGGGCGGGAGCATCGCCGTCGAAGCGCGGCCCGGCGGCGGCACCCGCATCGCACTCGCCTGGCCCAGACGGGCCTAGGCCCCTACCCCAGGAAGCGCAGCGCCTGCTTGCCGATCTCGGCGAGCCCGAAGGCGAAGAAGTGATCGGCCTCGGGGACGAGTGCGAACTCGATGCGATCGTTCTCCGCGGCCAAGGCCGCGAGGGCGTCGGCCGGTGCGAGGTCGTCGTTCTCGCCGGTCAAGATGAGGGTCTTCCCCGGGAAGCGCTCGAGGGCGTCGAGGTCGAGCAGCGAGGGCGGGGGCGCCACGAGCACCCGACGTGTGATCCGCGGCTCGCGCGCCGCACAACGCACGGCGGTGGCCGCGCCGAAGGAGTAGCCACAGGCCACGAGCGGGCCCGGCACGGTCTCGGCGATCTGTTCGAGGCTCGCTCCGTAGTCGAGGTCGGCGTCGCCGGCCTCCCCACTCGGCGTGCCCGCGCTGGCACCGACGCCGCGCCAGTTGAAGCGCAGGGTCGCGATGCCCGCGCGGTCGCAGGCGTGGGCCAGCTCGTTCAGGACGGGCAAATCCATGTTTCCGCCGTAGAGGGGGTGGGGCGGGGCGACGACCGCGCCGCCCACCTCGACGCCCGACACGGCCACGTAGAGGCCCTCGAGGGCCAGCCCATCCGAGGTCGGGATCGGAACGGAGCGCTCTTCGGAGATTCCCATGGCGGGAGATTGCCCTCGTTCGAGCACCGAGGCTACCCCGCGGAACCATGCGACGCGGGCTACCCTGCGTCGCCATGCCCCGTGAAAGTCAGGCGGATCGCAAGAAGCGCGCCCTGCGCATCCATCGCAAGCTCGCGAAGGCGTACCCCGACGCCGACTGCGCGCTCCGCTACGAGACGCCCTTCCAGTTGCTGATCGCGACCATCCTCTCGGCCCAGTGCACGGACAAGATGGTCAACTCGGTGACGCCGGCGCTGTTTGCGCGGTTTCCCGACGCCAAGACCATGAGGCAGGCCGAGACCGAAGAACTCGAAGCGCTGATTCGTTCGACGGGCTTCTTCCGGCAGAAGACGAAGTCGCTCATCAACACCTCGACGGACATCGTCGAAAAGTTCGGGGGCGAGGTGCCGCGCACCCTCGAGGAGCTGACGACCCTGCGAGGCGCCGCACGCAAGACGGCGAACGTGGTGCTCGGCAACGCCTTCGACATCCCCGGCCTCACGGTCGACACCCACATGAAGCGCATCAACACGCGCCTCGGCCTCACGCGCAACGACGATCCGGTCAAGATCGAACGCGACCTGATGGAGCTCATTCCCCAAAAGGACTGGACGTGGTTCTCGCACCGGGTGATTCACCACGGACGTCAGTGCTGCGATGCACGAAAGCCCCAGTGCGAACGCTGCCCGCTGCGAAGCGATTGCCCGTGGCCCGACTCCGCGGCCGCCCGGGCGAGCAAGAAAACGAAGGTTTCGCGCAAGAAGCCGGCCGGGCCGCCGGGCGGGCGGCGCGGATGAACGGCGGCGACCGGGTGTGAGTGACGGGGTCCGCCACAAGGGCGAGCGCATCGTCTACGACGGCAAGGTGGTGAAGGTCAGCATGGCTGACCTCGAGCTGCCGGGCGGCCGCGACCTCGAACTCGAGATCATCCGACACCCCGGCGCGTCGGCGATCGTCCCCTTCACGGGCCCCGACGAGGTGTTGCTGATCCATCAGTACCGCTTCGCCGCGGGCGGGTTCTTGTGGGAGATCCCGGCGGGCAAGCTCGACCCGGGCGAGGCGCCCGAGCACTGCGCCGCGCGCGAGCTCGAAGAGGAGACCGGCAAGAGAGCCGGGCGCATCGAGAGGCTCGGAAGCGTCCTCACCACGCCTGGCTTCACCGACGAAGTGATTCACCTCTTCGCGGCCTTCGATCTCGAAGAGGTGGGCCAGCGCCTCGAACCCGATGAGCTGATCGAAGTCGTCCCGACGGCTTTCGACGAAGCCCTCGCCATGGTCTTCGACGGCCGCATCCGCGATGGGAAGTCGGCCCTGGCCTTGCTTCACGCTGCCCGCCAAACGGGGCGGCTCGGCGGCAGCGATGGGTAACGCCGCACCGTGAGGCTCGGCTGCGCGCTCGGCGCCCACACCCACCGGTTCGAAGACCTGCTCGAACTCGTGCGCCACGCCGAAGCGCTCGGCTACGAGGTGGCTCACGTCGACGGCGACGTCTCCATGATCGGGCGGAGCCCCGAGGTGCTCGATGGGTGGACCACGACCCTCGCGCTGCTCGGCGAAACCGAACGCATCGCAATCACCTCCCTGCGACTGCCGCACCACTGGAACGCGGCGCGGCTCGCCCAGGCTGCGGCAACGGCGCAGCGGATCCACGGCCCGCGTTTTCGTTTCGCCATCACGGCTGGCGCCCAGAAGAGCGACCGGCGCTTCGGGCTCGCTTATGGCAGCGGCGCCGAACGCGTGGCCCGGCTCGAGGAGACGGTCGAAGCCGTGCGCGCCCTGTGGCGGGGCGA
>JAFDDA010000140.1 GCA_019311105.1 Deltaproteobacteria bacterium | reverse complement strand
TCGCCGCTTCCGCTACGGATTCGTGGCTTCGAGCGACGGCCACGACGCACGACCCGGGACCGGCTACAAGCAGGTCGACCGCGCCCTCATGACCGACTCGGTGGCCGAAGCGCCTTGGCTCTTCGCCCAGATCAGCGCGTGGCGTCAGCGCATGGACGAGCCCGACATGCCGCTTTCACCCAAGAGGGGACGGGTCGGCGTCATGGGCTCGGACCTGAGGGTGCAGAGCTTTCTCTACCCCGGAGGGCTCGCCGCGGTCCACGCCGAGGGACGGGGCCGCGAAGCGATCTGGCAAGCGATGCAACGGCGCGAGGTCTACGGCACGAGCGGTCCACGCATCCTGCTGTGGTTCGACATCCTGAACGTGGGGGACGCGCCGCTGCCCATGGGCTCCGAGGTGCGAATGAACCGCGCGCCGCGTTTCTCCGTGCGAGCGCTCGGTTCCTTCGAGTCCTTCGAGCCGAAGCCCGGCTGCCCCGAGTCGAGCCTGGGCGCGCTGTCCGAGGAACGACTCGATCGGCTCTGCCACGGCGAGTGCTACCACCCCTCGGACACCCGTCGCGCGATCGAGGCCATCGAGATCGTGCGCATCCGGCCCCAGCGGCGAGCGGACGAGGCCGTGGCACCCCTCATCGAAGACCCGTGGCGGCGCTACGAGTGCCAGCCCGACTCGCGGGGTTGTTCCATCGAGTTCGAGGACCCCGAGTTCGCGGCTTCGGGGCGTGATGCCCTCTACTACGCGCGCGCGCTCGAGGCGCCGAGCCTTGCGATCAACGGGGCGAACCTTCGGACCGAGTTCGACGATGAGGGCAACGCCGTGTCGATTGCGCCCTGCATGGGCCCCGGAAGCGAAGACGGCTGCCCCGCGCCCGTGAACGAGCGCGCCTGGTCTTCGCCCATCTTCGTGGATCGTCTCTAGGGCGAGCCGCTCAGACGATCAGCGAGCGGCCGGTCATCTCGTTCGGTGCGGGGAGGCCCAGCAACTCGAGCACCGTCGGCGCGAGGTCGGCGAGCGAGCCGTCGCGCAGCCTGCGCCCCGCGGCGTCGCGCGTGACCCAATAGACCGGCACCGGGTTGGTCGTGTGCGCGGTGTGGGGCTCGCCGGTCTGCGGGTCGACCATCAGCTCGCAGTTGCCGTGGTCGGCGGTGACCAGCGCCGTGCCGCCGAGGTCGAGGATCTTCGCCGTCACGCGCTCGAGGCACGCGTCGATCGTCTCCACGGCCTTCACCGCGGCGGGCAGTACGCCGGTGTGCCCCACCATGTCGGGGTTCGCGAAGTTCACGAGGACGAAGTCGTAGTCGGTCTCGTCGAGTCGCTCGACGAGCCTGCGCGAGAGTTCTTCCGCCGCCATCTCGGGTTTGTGGTCGTAGGTGTCGACATCCCGCGGCGACGGGACGAGGATGCGATCCTCGTCGGGGAAGGGCTGCTCGACGCCGGCGTTGAAGAAGAATGTGACGTGGGCGTACTTCTCGGTTTCGGCGATCCGCAGCTGGTGTCGGCCCGACTCGGCCAACAGCTCGCCGAGGATGCGTTCCGGCGTCGGGCTCGTGAAAACGACGGGCAGGCCGAACGTGGCGTCGTACTCGCAGAAGCAGGCGAAGGCGGCGAGCTCCGGCGTATCGCCACGCTCGAAGTGGCCGTCGTAGCGGCCGGGCTTCGCGCCCACAAGGACATTCGTCAGCTCGCGCGCGCGGTCGGCCCGAAAGTTGAAGTGCAGCACGGCGTCGCCACTCTCGAGGGCGCGTCCGCCCGCCACCACCGAGGGCTGCACGAACTCGTCGGTCTCACCGCGGCCATAGGCGGCTTCGACGGCGGCCTCCGCTGACTCGGCCGGCGTGCCCTCTCGGCGCACGATGGCGTCGTAGGCGCGCTGCACGCGCTCCCAGCGGTCGTCGCGATCCATGGCGAAGTAGCGGCCCGAGACCGTCGCGACGTGGCTGCCGCAGGCCTCGACGTGGGGCATGAGCTCGCGCAGGTAGCCTGCGCCCGAACTCGGCGGCGTGTCGCGGCCGTCGAGGAAGACGTGGACCGCGGTCGGCACGTTCTCGCGCGCGAAGTGTTCGAGGAGCGCGACGAGGTGATCCTGATGGCTATGGACGCCACCGTCGGACAGGAGGCCCATCAGGTGGATCGTCCCGCCGGTCCGGCGCACCGCCGCAACCGTTTCTGCGAGCACGGCGTTGCTCGCCAGCCCGCCGGCCTCGATCTCGCGCGTGATGCGCGTGATGTCCTGGTCGATCACGCGGCCCGCGCCCATGGTCATGTGGCCGACTTCGGAGTTCCCCATCTGGCCCGGGGGTAGGCCGACGGCGGGGCCCGAGGTTTCGAGGATCGCGCGCGGGTAGGCCTCGTCGGCGCGGTCGAAGAAGGGTGTGTGGCCGATGGCAGTCGCGTCGTGGTCGCCGCCGTCGCCGAGGCCGAAGCCGTCGAGGACGATGAGCATCACGGGCCGCCCGCTCACGAGTTGGCTCGTTCCGCGGCCTCGACCCGCAACGGGATCTCGGGTGCGTCGCTCCACAGGCGCTCGAGCCCGTAGTGTTCGCGCCCGTCCGGCGTGAATACATGGACGATCGCGTCGTTGGCATCGATCAGGACCCAGCGCCCTTCCCGGTAGCCTTCGACTCCGAGAACGGGGTCGCCGGCCTCGCGCATGGCTTCCGTAATGGCGTCGGTGATGGCGCGGACCTGGCGGTCGGAGCCGCCGGTGGCGAAGACGAACGTGTCCGTGAACGACGCGATCTCGCGGACGTCGAGGGCGACCAGGCCTTCGGCCTTCCGGTCGAGGGCTGAGTCGACGATGAGCTGTGCCTTGTCGAGTCGCTCCATGGCGTTGCCTAGCGATCCTCCGGAGTGTCGGATGCCGGGTCGGCGTCGGGCGTCGCGCCCCGGCTGGGGGGTTGTGGCCCGTAGAGGCCGCTGGCCACGATCGCGTCGTGGACCCGGTCGGGCAGGAGATAGCGCACCGACCGGCCCTCTCGCAGCCGACGGCGTATGTCCGAGGCCGAGACGTCGAGGGGTGTCACCGGAACGAGTCGGATCCACGCCCCGTCCGAGCCGTGCTCCGCGGAGCTGCCATCGGGCGCCACGCGGGCCTCGGCGCGTATGCAGGAGGGCAGGAAACTCGCCAGGCTCGCGTCGGAAACCGGCGGGCGCGTCATGACGGCGAAGTCCGCCAGGGTGAACAAGGTGGCCGGGTCTTTCCAGCTCTCGATCTCGATGAAGGCGTCCCAGCCGATCACGAAGATCGGTCGCTCGGGGGCGACCCGTGCGGCCATGTCGCGGACGGTGTCGACCGAGTAGGAGACACCGCCGCGTTCGATCTCGGTGGGGTCGACACCGAAGCGCGGGTTGTCCGCCGCCGCTTCGAGAAGCCAGGCGAGACGAAGTTCTGGCGGTGCAATCGGGCCCGAAGCGTCCCCCGACTTGTGAGGCGGCGAGGCCGACGGCACGAACACCATGCGCTCGATCTCGAGGGCTTCGGCGACCTCTTCGGCCGCACGCAGATGTGCCACATGGACCGGGTTGAAGGTGCCCCCGAAGAGACCGTGGCGGGGTCGCCGGGCGGCCATCATTCGCGCAGCTGGCCCTCGCCGTACAACACGAACTTCCGGGTGGTCAGATCTTCGAGCCCCATGGGGCCGAAGGAGTGGAGCTTCGTCGTCGAGACGCCGATCTCGGCGCCGAGGCCGAGACGGAAGCCGTCCGCAAAGGCCGTCGAACAGTTCACGCCCACGGCCGAAGAGTTCACGCGCCGCAGGAAGGCCTGGGCGTTCGAGTAGCTCTCGGTGACGATGACTTCCGTGTGGTCGGAGCCGAACTCCTGGATGTGGCTCACGGCGGCATCGAGCCCGTCGACGATCCGCACGGCCAGGATCTTGTCGAGATACTCCGCCGCCCAGTCCGCCTCGCTGGCCGCCACGGCCTCGGGGAAGACTTCGCGTGTCTCCGCACAGCCGCGCAGCTCGACGCCCTCTTCATGGAGCGCCTTCAGCACGACGGGCAGCACCGTGCGCGCCGCGGCTCGGTGGCACAGCAGTGTCTCGAGACCGTTGCAGACGGCCATCTGTCGCAGCTTCGAATCGAGCACGAGGTCGCGCGCCATGTCGGGCTGGGCCGTCTCGTCGATGAAGATGTGACACACACCCATGTCGTGGGCGATCACGGGGATCGACGACTGCTCCATGACGTGGCGGATGAGGCCGGGCCCACCGCGCGGGATCATCAGGTCGACGTAGCGGTCGGCCTTGAGGAGCGGCGCGATGGCGGCGCGGTCCGTGGTGCGGAAGATCCCGATGGCGTCCTCGGGGAGGCCCACGTCGCGGGCGGCGGCACGCAGTTCGTCGGCGAGTGCGAGATTTGAGTGGATCGCTTCGGAGCCGCCGCGCAACACCACGGCGTTGCCGGCTTTCACGCACAGGGCGGCGGCATCGACGGTGACGTTGGGCCGCGACTCGTAGATCATGCCGATCACGCCGAGCGGGATGCGCATGCGCCCCACGCGCAAGCCGTTGGGTCGGACGCGCAGCTCGCTGATGGCTCCCACCGGGTCGGGCAGGGCCGCCACGTCGCGCAGGCCGGCAATCATGTCGCGCCATTTGTCACCGGCGAGGGCGAGGCGCCGGACCATGGGCTCGGCGACGCCATCCTGCTCGGCGGCTTCCACGTCGCGGGTGTTGGCGGCGAGGATGTCGCTCTTGGCGGCTTCGAGGCGAACGGCTGCGCGCTCGAGCCAATCGTTCTTCACGCGCGTCGAGAGGTCGGCGGTCCGGAGCGAAGCCGCCTTGGCGCGGCGGCAGATGTCTTCGATCTCGGCGTCGTAGGGGGAAGCGCTCATCGGGCAGGCTCCGGGGGCTCCAGCAGCACCAGATCGTCGCGATGCACGACCGCGGTGCCGTTCGAATAGCCTAGCACCTTCGCGACCTTCCGAGTCTCGAGCCCGCGGATGCGCTCGACCTCGTCGGACGCGTAGGCGGCCAGGCCGCGCGCGATCTCCACGCCCGCATCGTCGATGCAGGCGACCGGGTCGCCGATTCCGAAGCGTCCCTGCACGGCCACGATGCCGGCGGGCAGAAGGCTCTTGCCGTTCTCGCGCACGGCTCGGACCGCCCCGGCGTCGAGCACGAGCTGGCCGCGCGGGTGCGTCGTGAATGCCAGCCAATGCTTGCGGCTCGCCATGCGATCGCCCGGCAGGAAGAGCGTGCCGACGGGTTCGCCTGAGATCAGCTTCGCGAGTGAGTCGCGCCGCCGGCCGTTGCACACCACGGTGGCCGCGCCCGAGTGGGCGGCCGTCTCGGCGGCTTCGAGTTTTGTCGTCATGCCGCCGCGGCCAAAGGCGCTGCCCGCGCCACTGGCGGCGCGCTTTACGCCCGCATCGATCCGCTCGATCACGTCGAACCGCGGGGGAAGGGGCTTCCCAGCTTCGGGTCGGCTCTCGTAGAGCCCGTCGACGTCCGAGAGCAGCACCAGCAGGTCCGCACCGATCAGGTTCACCACCGTCGCCGAGAGGTTGTCGTTGTCGCCGAAGCGGATCTCGTCCGTAGCGACCGTGTCGTTCTCGTTCACGATCGGGACGACCCCGAGGTCGAGCAGCGTCGACAAGGTGTTCCGCGCATTCAGGAAGCGCTCTCGCTCCTGGAGGCCCGAGCGCGTGACGAGCACCTGGGCCACCTGTCGTCCGTGCCGGGCGAAGCGCTTCTGGTAGGTCTCGATCAGGCTGCTCTGCCCGACGGCTGCGGCCGCCTGCTTCTCGGGGATCGAGCGCCCCGGGTGGGTCCAGCCGAGCATGCGGCTGCCCATCGCGACGGCGCCGGACGAAACGATCACGAACTGGCGCCGTGCGCCCGCTTCGTGAATCTGCCTCGCGAGCTCGCCGAAGACGCGCGAGCGCAGCTGACCATCGGAAGTCAGGACACTGCTCCCGACCTTCACGACGATGCGCTTCGCCTTGCGCGCGATGTCCCAACGCCGGTCGCTCATCGACTCTTGGCCTTCTTTCCCTCGTCCTGTTCGGCACGGGCCTCTTCCACTCGGGCTTCTTCCGCCCGCGCATTCCCGACGGCCTCGGCCATGGCGTCGATCAGCCGCTCGACCCCCTCGCCGGTGACGCCCGAGATGCGCAGCACCGTCCGACCCTTCTCGCGGAGCGCGGTTTCGAGGGCATCGAGATCCCCTCGTTCGGCCATCAGGTCGACCTTGTTGAGGGCGACGATCTCGGGCCGTTCGGCCAGATCGGCCGCGTACGCCGCGAGTTCCGTGCGGATCGTCTCGTAGTCGACCATCGGGTCGCGGCCCTCGAGGGCGCAGGTGCCGACGTCGAGGACGTGCACGAGCAGGCGCGTTCGTTCGACGTGTCGCAGGAAGCGATCGCCGAGGCCCGTGCCTTCGCTCGCACCCTCCACCAAGCCCGGGATGTCCGCCACGACGAAGCGGTGGTCGTCCTTCTCCACCACGCCGAGCTGCGGAACGAGCGTTGTGAAGGGATAGGCCGCCACCCGCGGCCGGGCCGCCGAGACGCGCGAGAGCAATGTCGACTTCCCGGCGTTGGGAAGGCCCGCGAGCCCGACGTCGGCCAGTAGCTTCAGCGACAAACGCAACGAGCAACCCTTGCCGTAGCGGCCGGGCTCGGAGAAGTCGGGCGTCTGCCGGGTGGGCGTGGTGAATTGCGAGTTGCCGCGCCCGCCGCGCCCGCCGCGAGCCACGATGAAGCGCTCGCCGTCGCGAGCGAGATCGGTCAGGGGCTCGGCGTCTTCGTCCGCTTCGGCGTCGAAGACGAGTGTCCCGATGGGCAGGCGTACGATCAGGTCTTCGCCGTCACGTCCCGTGCGGTTGCGGCGCTCGCCGTGTTGCCCCGCTTCGGCCCGGACCTTGGGTTCGATCCGCTGCTCGACCAGCGTCGCGAGATTGCGGTCTGCCACCAGCACGACCGAGCCGCCCCGCCCGCCGTCCCCGCCGTCGGGGCCGCCGAAGGGCACGAACTTTTCGCGGCGAAAGCTCACGCTGCCATTGCCGCCGTCGCCGGCGCGAACGGCCAGCGTCGCTTCGTCCACGAACGCCTTGTTCAAGCGCGACATCTCAATCCCCGCCTTCGTCGCCCGAGCGGAGGACCCGCAAGTCGCTCGCATCGCTGCCCGACTCGAGGTTCCACGTCGAGAACAATCGATCGGGGATCGAGGTCTTGCGCTCGTAGAGCTCCGAGGTGATGTGGGTGGTGAAGTCCGTAGCCGTGCTTTCGAGCCGCGCGCGACCGGCCACCCAGCGGCCGTCGAGATGGCTGAGGGTCGAGGGTTCGACGACGAGGCGCTTGATCAGCCGTCCGCTCACGTAGTAGTCGGTCCGAAGCGCCACGTCCCGCTCCGGATCGACGCACGAGCGTGTCTCGTCGTACTGGCTCTCGACGTCGGGCCGGGGCCGGATCTGAAGCTCGAGGCAGGGCACGCCAGCGACTTCGCCGCGCCCCGTGATGCGCGCCTCGAAGTCCACCCCGTACTTCGGCTCCAGGTCTTCGTAGGTGAGGTTCGTGCCGAAGAACGAGTCGTAGCGCTGGGCGAGCGAGATGCGGCGCGTCCGCAGCGTCGCCGGCAGGTAGAGGAAGACGTCGTCGGGCTGACCGTCCCGTTCGATCACGAGCATCGCGCTCCCGCGGATGTCTTCCGGCGACAGGAATCGCAGGACGGCGCGGCCGGGCTGCTCGCTCTCCTTGCGCACGACCTGGAGCCGGCGCGTCATGCTGCGCCCGCGGGCCCGCTGGCTTTCGAGCCGAAAGACCTGGACGAAGTCGCCTTCGTAGAGGTTCCGCAGCGTCCGGTTGAGAAGCGCCTGGGCATTGGCATCGGTGGGCCAGACTTCGACGGTGCCGCTCGCACCAGCGGCCCCGGTCTCGGCCGCCCGCGCCGTACCCGCACCGGAAAGGGTCGCAACGCCGAGCGCGCACGACACCGCTGCGGCGATGCACCACGCCACCGTGCGCGTTCGCGAACTCGCGAACTTTCGTTTCCGGGGTGCCCGCATTGGTCGATCCTCGCCAACACGGTCCAGCCGAAGCGGAGGACCGCATCGGCCGAAAGGGAGCCGCGTGCGGTTAGCTGGCGGCTGCCGGAGCTTCTTGCGCGTCGACCCGGGCGACCTTGCGGCCGCGGCAGTCGTCGTAGTGGACCGTGCCGGTGGCGAGCGCGAAGAGCGTGTAGTCGCTGCCGACTCCGACGTTGCGGCCGGCCTTGATGCTCGTCCCGACCTGGCGCACGAGGATGGCGCCGGCGTTCACGAGCTGGCCGCCGAAGACCTTCACGCCGCGGCGTTGGCCGTTGCTGTCGCGACCGTTGCGGGAACTGCCCTGACCTTTTTTGTGCGACATCGTCTAGCCCTCGATCTTCTCGATCTGGATTTCGGTGTAGAGCTGGCGATGGCCTTGCCGCCGGCTGTAGTTCTTGCGCCGCTTCATCTTGAAGACGTGGATTTTGGTGCCCTTGCCCTGCTCGGTGATCTTGCCGAC
Source organism: Deltaproteobacteria bacterium (assembly GCA_019311105.1). Lineage (GTDB taxonomy): Bacteria > Myxococcota_A > UBA9160 > UBA9160 > JAFDDA01 > JAFDDA01. Next base: position 8,826 of record JAFDDA010000140.1, on the reverse strand, counting down.
GACCTTCGCGCCGTCGACCAGGGGCTGGCCCACGCGCGGCTCGCCCTCGCCGCCGACGAGGAGCACCTCGCCGAGTTCGATGGCGTCGCCCACGTCGCCGGGCAGCTTCTCGACCCTCACGGCCTTGCCGGGGGTCACCCACACCTGTTTACCGCCGGTTTTCACCACCGCGTACATCAAGAATCTCCGCTTTGCTGGGAGCCCGGGAGTATCCGCGATCCCGGCCCATCGTCAACCGCGGTTGGCCGGGCCGGCTCCACCGGGGTCTCGTCCGCCTCCGGCGGCGCATCGAGGGCCACCGGGGTCTCGTCCGCCTCCGGCGGCGCATCGAGGGCCACCGGGGTCTCGGGCCTCGTCCGCCTCCGGCGGCGCATCGAGGGCCGCCGGGGTCTCGTCCGCCTCCGGCGGCGCGTCGAGGGCCGCCGGGGTCTCGTCCGCCTCCGGCGCCGCGTCGAGGGCCGCCGGGGTCTCGTCCGCCTCCGGCGCGTCCGGCACCAGGCTCGATCCCTCTTCCGGTTCGCCCGCAGGCCCAGCGGCCTCTTCGGCTTCGCCGGCGGCCTCCACAGCGGTCTCTTCCGGCGGGGTGGCTTCGGCCTCGGCAGCTGCCTCGGCCGCCGCTTCTTCGACCGCGGTGGGAGCCTCCGAGGGGCTCTCGTTCGCTTCGTCGTCCGCGTCGTCCTCGGGTAGCGTGCTCCCGTCGGGCGTCCCGAGCCAGCTCAGGGTCACCGCCACGGGCGGGCCCTCATCGAGGGCCTCGACCTCGAACTGCTCGTGGTGCATCCCGGGCCGGGCACGGACCTCGATCTCGCGGCCGACCTCCTGGGAGAGCTCGGCGAGGGCCTCTCGGTCCTCGCCCAGCAGCAGTTCGGCCACGGCCGGCGCCACGCTGAGGGCCACCTGGCGGCCCGAGAAGCGCACGAGGTCGCGCCGCACGCTGCGCAGCACCTTGTAGGCCACCGACCGGGAGGAGAGCGTGAAGCCCTTGCCCTCGCAGTAGCCGCAGGGCTCGCCCACGACCTGGACCAGGTTCTCACGGGTTCGCTTGCGGGTCATCTCGACGAGGCCGAGCTCGGAGATCTTCAGGATGTTGGTGCGGGCCTTGTCGCCGCGGATCTCCTCCTGGAGGGCGCGGTTCACCTTCTCCCGGTTCTTCATGTCCTCCATGTCGATGAAGTCGAGGATCAGCAGGCCGCCGATGTTCCGGAAGCGCAGCTGGTGGGCGATCTCCTTCACCGCCTCGAGGTTCGTGCGCAGCACGGTCTCCTCGAGGTCGCGCTTGCCCACGTAGCTGCCCGTGTTCACGTCGATGGCGGTGAGCGCCTCGCTCTGATCGATGATCAGGTAGCCGCCCGACTTCATGAAGACCTTGCGCTGGAGGGCCCCGTCGATCTGGGCCTCGACGCCGTGCTTCTCGAAGATCGGGATGTCGTCGTGGTGGAATTCGATGTGCGGCTTCGGATCCGCCATGAAGCGGTCCACGAAGGTCGTCATCTCCTCGAAGACCTCGAGGTTGTCGACGATGATGCGCTTCGTGTCGTTGCTCGCGAGGTCGCGGATGACGCGGATCGGGATGCGCGGCTCTTCGTAGAGCACGGCCGGGGAGCTGACCTTGCTCTTGCCGTTCTGGACCTCTTCCCAGACGTTCGCGAGGTATTTGATGTCGGCTTCGATGTCGGCCTCGCGCACGTTCTCGCCCGCGGTCCGGGTGATGAAGCCCAGATCCTTGGGCCGAAGGCGCGTCACGATCTCGCGCAGGCGGCGGCGCTCCTTGTCGGAATCGATCCGGCGCGAGACGCCTACCCGCTTCGAGCGCGGCGTCAGCACGAGGTGCCGCCCGGCGATCGAGATGTTCGAGGTGATGCGCGCGCCCTTGGTGCCGATGGCTTCCTTGGCGACCTGGACGACGATCTCCTCGCCCTCCTTGAGGAGCGTGTCGATCCGGGGAGGCTGGCGGTTGCGGCCGCCGCCGCGCCCTCCGTTGCGGCCACCTCGCCCGCCACGTCCGCGCGGCTTGGCGTCGTCGTCGTCCCCATCGTCGGTGTAGTAGTCACCGGCGAAGAGGAAGGCGGCCTTGTCGAGGCCGATGTCCACGAAGGCGGCTTGCATGCCCGGCAGGACACGCGTCACGCGCCCCTTGATGACGCTTCCGACCACGTCCTCGCTACCGGTTCGCTCGATCAGGAGCTCGGTGCAGAGGCCGCGTTCGAGCACTGCGACACGGGTCTCCCCGTGTTCGGCATTGATCAGGATCTCGTTCTTCATTCAACCCGTGCCCCCGGTTTCCCGGAGTCCCCGCGGGGCAGCGTGCCGCAAAGACACGTCACCCCAAGCGCCGGCGAGCCTACGCCTCGCGGGTCGTCAGAGGGTCTAACCATCGGAGCGCACGTTCGCGCCCCGTTGGATGGCGGGGATGGGTGATCGCGCAGGCCTACGGGCCAGCGGGACGGGAACTCTCTAAAACCCTGAAATCAAAGAGAAATACGTTGACTCGCACTCAATCCAACCTTACGGTCCCGTGGATGCCTGCGAACTCTGAGCCCGGTGCAGCTCCCCGCCGCCCGTCCGACTCCTGGCTCGCGGCCCTGTCTCCCTCAACAGGGGGGCTGTTTTCACCCCCGGGGAAACTTCACGGAACCGCCCTAAAATCTCGACCCGGAGCATTATGAATCCCGACTCCCAGGTCAACCAGGGCTCGGAAGACCCCCGACGGGGTCTTCCGTCGGTCGATCGGCTCGCCCGAGCGGTCTCCGAACGCCTGGGAGACGCCCCTGCCTGGGCCGTGACCGAGGCCGCGCGCCAGGTTCTCGACGCGCTGCGTGTCGAGTTGTCACAGGGCGCCACGGATTCACCGGAACTCGAAGAGCTGGTCGAGCGCACCGCCGCGCACGCCCTCGAACTCGTTCGCCCGCGTCCGTCGCGCGTGGTGAATGCCACGGGCGTCGTGCTCCACACGAATCTCGGCCGCGCCGTACTGGCCGACGGCGCTGCCGCCGCCGCAAACGAGGCGGCGCGCAGCTACTCCGACCTGGAACTCGACCCCGCAACGGGCCGCCGTGGCAACCGGCTCGGCTCCGTGTCGGGGCTGCTCGCCCGACTCTCGGGCGCCGAGGCCGCCTTCGCCGTCAACAACAATGCGGCGGCGACACTCCTGGCTCTCGACACCCTCGCCCGCGGGCGTGAGGTCGTGGTCTCGCGCGGCGAGCTCGTGGAGATCGGCGGCTCGTTCCGCGTCCCCGAGATTCTCGAGCGTGCGGGGGTTCGCCTCGTCGAAGTCGGGACCACGAACCGCACCCACGCCGAGGACTATCGCCGCGCCATCGGCCCCGACACGGCGCTGCTGCTGAAGGTCCACCGCAGCAACTTCGAGATCCGCGGCTTCACCGCCGAGGTCGGGCTCCCCGAGCTGGTGGCGATCGGCCGCGAGCACGGAGTGGGTGTGCTCGAAGACCTCGGGAGCGGCAGCCTCGTCGACCTCACGGGCCTCGGCCTGCCGCCGGAACACCACGTGCCCGGGCGCGTCGCGAGCGGGGCGGACTGCGTCTGTTTCTCGGGAGACAAGCTGCTCGGCGGGCCCCAGGCCGGCCTTCTGGTGGGGCGGCGCGAGGTGGTCGAGGCCATGCGCAAGAACCCCCTGGCCCGAGCCCTGCGCCTCGACAAGCAGACCCTCGCGGCTCTCGACTGGACGTTGCGAGCGGTGGCCGATGGCCGCGACGGTGAGATCCCGACGCTGCGCCAGCTCCGCGAGCCGGAAGCCCAGGTTCGCGGTCGGGCGGAGGCCCTGGCGGAGCGGCTCGTGAAGGTCGCGGCGTCTGCGCCCGCGCTCCGGGTGGAGGTGGTGGCCGATCGCGCTGCGGTCGGGGGCGGGACGCTCCCCGGGTTCGAACTCGATACCTGGGTGGTCGCGATTCAGGCGCCCTGCGGCGCTGATCGGCTGGCATCCGCCTTGCGGGCAGCCCCCGTCCCGGTGATGTCCCGAGTGCGCGACGGCGCCGTCCTGCTCGACGCCCGAACCCTGCTGGAAGGCGACGACGCGGCCATCGAGTTGGCCCTGGTCGAGGCACTCTCTCGAGGCGTGGTTTGAAGCCCGCGATGGCGTCGGGTACCGTTCCGCTCGCGATGATGAACTCGAACGTACTCGTTCTGAATCGCTCCTACCTACCGATCCATGTCACGTCGGTACGACGGGCTTTCTCACTGATCTATCAGGGGATCGCTCGCGCCATCGACGAGCAATATCAGACCTTCGACTTCGAGAGTTGGGCCGAGCTGCGTGCCGCCAGCGATGGCGAGACGATCGGGACCTCCCACGGCCCGATCGTGGTGCCAAGAGTGATCGTGCTGGTGGCCTTCGACCGCATCCCGAAGCGGCACGTCCGCTTCAGCCGGCTCAACATTTTCGCGCGCGACGACTTCACGTGTCAGTACTGCAAGAAGCGTGGGCCGCGCTCGGACCTGAACCTCGACCACGTGATCCCGCGCGCCCTCGGCGGGCGAAGCACATGGGACAACGTCGTTTGTAGCTGCCTTCACTGCAACCGGAAGAAGGGTGGGCGAACGCCGCGCCAGGCCGGGATGAAGCTCGCGAAACAGCCGGCGAAACCGAGATGGACGCCGCTTTCCAACCTCGTTAGCTCCAGTGTTCGCTACAAGGAGTGGAGACCATTCCTCAACGTCGTCGACGCCTCGTACTGGAACACCGAGCTTCTGGAGTAGGCGTCAAATAGGGGGGCTCGATGCGGACCGGGGGGACCGCTCGATCTAGCAAGGGCCACAAGAAGGCCCGCTCGAAGGCCGGTGGCGGCAACCGCGCGAAGACGGGCGGTGGCAAGCCCGACGCCCGCCGTGCACCCGACGGCCGATCGCCCGAGACGGGCGTCCGGCTGGTCACGGTCGGCGGCGGCAAGGGCGGGGTTGGCAAGAGTTTCTTCTCGGCCAACCTCGCGGCGTCGCTGGCGAGCCAGGGCCACCGCGTGGTGGTCGTCGATGCGGACCTCGAAGGCGCGAACCTCCACACGTGCCTCGGTGTGCCCGCGCCGCCGGCGAGCCTCGCTGACTTCGCGGCAGGCCGCGAGAGCGACCTCGAGAAGCTCGCCTTCGACACACCGGTGAAGAACCTGCGTCTCGTGGCGGGCACCCACGCGAACCTCGCCACGCCCCAGCCCTCGCATCAGAAACGCATCCAGCTGCTCGGCCAGTTGCGCCAGCTCACGGCCGACTTCGTCGTGCTCGACCTCGGGGCCGGCACCGCCGCGGCGGTCATCGACTACTTCAGCGATGGGGACGACGAGATCCTGGTGATCCAGCCCGAGCCGACCTCGGTCGAGAACGCCTACTCGTTCTTGCGTGCCGCGTTCTATCGCCGGATGCGGCTCGCCATGCAGCGCTCCGAGGTGCGGCAGCTCGTCTCCCAGGCGATGGATCAGAAGAACGAGCAGGGCATCCGCACCCCGCTCGACCTGTTGCGCGAGGTGGAACAGCTCGACCCGTCCGACGGGACGCGCTTCGTCGCCAGCATGCAGTCGTTTCGGCCGCGGGTCGTGATGAACGGGGTGCGCAGTGCCGAGGACATCCGGGTCGGCTTCGCCGTGCGCAGCGTGTGCCGCAAATACTTCGGGATCGACGCCGAATATCTCGGCTACGTGAACCACGACGACGCGGTGCACCGCTCGGTCCTGGCGCGCCGCCCGCTGGTGCTGAACGAGCCGCGCTGTGACGCAGCGCTCTATCTCGGCCGGATCGCGCAGAAGCTGGCCAGCGAGCAGAAGGCCCGTCGCGCTGGCCCCGCCGCGCGAAGCACTGCCCGGCCCGCCCCTGCGTCGCAGCCGGCGCCGCCTGGAGTTCACTCGTGAAACCGTTCTCCGAACAGGACAACTACGAGATCCTCGAGATCCCCCGCGGCGCGTCGCCCGGCGCGGTCGAGCGCGCCTACCGGCTGGCGAGCACCACCTTCGCGGACGATTCGCTGGCGCTCTACTCGGTGGTCGACCCGCGCGACGCCGAAGCGATCCGGCTGCGCGTAGAAGAGGCCTACCGCGTTCTCGCCGACCCGGTCGCTCGGCGCGAATACGACGAAGGGCTCGAGCCGTTCGGAGGTAAGGAGACGCTCCCGATCCAGTTCGACGCCGAGCCGCCGCGGCCCGTCGTCTCGCACGCGTCGCCCGGCGCGCTGGGCGACCTCGCCCCCGGCGAACGCCCGGTTCGATACGACGGCGCGACCTTCCGCGCGGCACGTCTGCGTCACTCGCTCGACCTCGATCAGATCGCCGACGTCACCAAGGTGAACCCCCGCTATCTCCGGTACATCGAGGAAGAGAATCTCGGCGGCTTGCCGGCGAGGGTCTACGTTCGCGGCTTCGTCGAAGCCTACTCCCGCGTGGTCGGGTTCGACCCGGGCCACTCGGTGCCGGGCTACATGGAGATCTTCGACCAGGGCGCGTCCGCTCCCGCGCGGCGCTCCCGCTTCCTGGGGCGATGAAGATGGAACCGATTTCCGACCCCGTTCGGGCCGAGCGGTTGGCCCGGGCGCTCGTCTCGGACCTCATGATCTACGACCCCGAGAAGGTGCGCGTCGGCATTCGCCAGGACGATCTGTTCGAGCGGCTGACCGACGAGATCGCCCGCGCCCGAAAGCACTTCCAGGAGCGCGTGGACCCCGAGCTCGCCGGGAAGCAGAACGTCTTTGACCGCGCGCTGGTGGACGTGCTCGTCTACCGCTCTCGGGACGTTTCCTCCCGCATCTGGTGACCCTTCGCTTCGTCGTGGCCCGCACCTCGTGACCCTTCGTTTCGTCGTTGGGGCGGGCGAGGCAGGCGAGCGGCTCGACCGCGCGCTTTCGGATCTTGCCGGGGTGCCGCGCGCCCAGGTGCGCCGCTGGATCGACGACGGTCGCGTGCGGCTCGGCGGGAAGATCGTGCGCGCATCGCGCGCGGTCGTCGAAGGTGATGAACTCGAAGCCGAGCCGCCCGAGGTCCGTCGGGGACCCTGGTGAACGCGTTGCTCCATCACTGCGACGACCTCTCGGGCATCGGCGGTGTGATGCGGCCGGGGATCGTGCACCGCCTCGACCGCGGCACGTCGGGGGTAATGGTTGCCGCTAAGAACGACGCCGCCCACGCGGCGCTTGCCGAGCAGTTCCAGAGTCACAGCATTGACCGGCTCTATCGGGCGCTCGTCGTAGGGCTGCCCGGCGCAGCGTCGGGCCGGGTCGATCGCCCCATCGGTCGACACCCACGCGACCGCAAGAAGATGTCGGTGCGGACGCGTTCGGGCCGTCCGGCGCGGACGAACTGGACCGTGGAGCGTCGCTTCCGTGTCGCCGGGTTTTCGTGGCTCGAGGTTCGACCCGAGACGGGCCGCACGCACCAGATCCGCGTGCATCTCGCTGCGGCCGGGATGCCCATCGTGGGCGACCCGGTCTACGGCCGCAGCCGACGTCGCGCGCTGAAGCTCGAGAGGCCGGCACTGCACGCCGCCGAGCTCGGGTTCGACCATCCAAGCAGCGGGAAGCGCGTGCGTTTCGAGGCCGCGGTGGCAGACGACATCGCCGACCTGCTCGCCCGCCTCGCTCGCCGCGAGGGCGAGGATTGAGCCCGCTGCTCGACCCGTCGCTCTCGGAGCTCGGCATCGAACACGGCTTCGGCCTGCGCGGCGACCCCGAGCCCGCCCGTCTCGAGCGCCCGCGCCAGGTGCACGGCATCGCCGTGCACCGCGTCGTTTCCCGCGGCGACGCTGCGGGGGTAGAGGCCGACGCGATCGTGTGTGATCTGGCCGGAGTGGCTGTCGGTGTCGTCACAGCGGATTGTGTTCCGGTCCTCTTGGTCGGCGAAAGTGGGCTCGTTGCAGCCGCTCACGCGGGTTGGCGCGGCCTGTGTGCTGGGGTCGTCGAAGCCGCGGCGAAGGCGATCCGCGGGCCCGTGTTGGCGGCAGCCATCGGCCCTCACGTTGGTGCATGTTGCTACGAGGTGGACGCACCGGTGCTCGATGCGGTGGCGGCGCGGTTCGGGCGCGAGCTGCCTGCCGGCGCCCTGCGGCCCGGGCAGGACGGCCACGCGTGGCTCGATCTGGGGTCGCTCGTGGCCGCCGAACTCGAGCGCGCCGGCATCGGCCCGGCGGCCGTCAGCCGGGTGGTCGCTCCGTGCACCGCGTGCGACCCTGAACGTTTCCACTCCTATCGCCGCGATGGCCCGCGCTCGGGCCGCCTGATCCATTTCGTCCGCAGGCCAGAAGGCGGTCTGGCAGGCCGGGCTTGACACCCCGGGGGTTCCGGGCGAAGGTTTCTACAGCAACCAAGCCGGGCGGCCCGCCCGGTCGGGTTTCCCGGGCCCCGGGGCATCCGCCAGCACGTTCATCCCAAGATCACAGCAGTCAGCAGCAGACCAGGCAGCGCAGGACCCTCAGGAAGCTCTCCGGCAGCCCCCAGAAGAAATCAACTTCCCGGACCGTATGACCGAAACCCGAGGTAGGAGCCCATCCGAACTCCAGCCAGAGCCAGGCGCCCCGCGCCGGCCCCGCGACCGGAACCCCGTCCAACCGGTCCGCTCTCCGATGCCCCCCGCGTCGAGCCGCAACCAAAAGGATCCCGAGACCGGCCCGAGACCCAGGCACTTCCAACCCAACCGGATCGAAACCAACCCAACCCGTTTCCCGATCGTCCCACGATCCCAAGCACGAGGCACTGGACCCAACGCATGACTACCCAGAATCCGAGCGAGTCGAAGCTCAACGGCGGTGGCAACCGCGGCAACCGACGCGGCAAGGGCCGCCGATCGCGCGGCGGCGGCGGCGACCGCAGCGGTGGCGGCGGCGGCGACCGCAGCGGCGGCGACC
>JAFDDA010000229.1 GCA_019311105.1 Deltaproteobacteria bacterium | reverse complement strand
GAATACCTCGACCGGATGACCGAAGCAGGCGGCGGCGACGCCATCACCGACTTCGCCGGGCGGCTGCCGATGGACGTCGTCAGCGAGATGCTCGGCGTCCCGCCGGCGGATCGGGACGAGTTGCGCGCCTGGGCCGACCAGGTCGTGCACCGCGAGGAAGGCGACCACCGGGTTCCTCAGACGGCGGCCGAGGCGTCGCTGCACCTGCTCGGGTATTTCAGCGAGCACGTTTCGGCATGGCGCAAGAAGAAAGGCGACGACCTCACCCACGCTCTCATCTCTGCAGAGATCGACGGCGACCGCCTCGAAGACCGCGACATCATCGCCTTCCTGTTCCTGATGATCATCGCGGGCAACGAGACGACGACCAAGCTCCTGGGAAACGCCCTCGTTCATCTCTCGCGGCATCCGGACCAGCGTCGGCGCGTGCTGGCCGACCCGTCGCTCGTGCCGGGTTGGGTGGAAGAGACGCTCCGCTACGACGCGAGCTCACAGCTGCTTGCGAGAGTGGCTACCCGGGACGTGACGCTTCACGGCGAGACCATCCCGAAGGGCGGCAAGGTCGCACTCTTGATCGGGGCGGCGAATCGGGACGAGCGCGTCTTCGACGCGCCCGACGCCTTCGACATCGGCCGCGACTGCAAGGACAGCCTCGCCTTCGGTCGCGGCGTGCACTTCTGCCTGGGCGCCGCCCTGGCCCGGCTCGAAGCCAAGATTTCGCTGGACGAGATCCTCCAGCGCGCCCCGGCCTACGCGATCGACGAGGCAGGCCTCGTCCGCATCCACTCCGGCAACGTCCGAGGCTTCGCCCAAATCCCCCTCCACCTCCACCCCTGACGAAGGGGACGGTTCTCTTTGATGACGAAACCAGGGGCGAGTTCGAGCCTCCGCGATCTCGCTGGTTTCGTCATCAAAGAGAACCGTCCCCTTCGTCAGGGGGGCAGCGGTTATTGGGGGGTGGTTAGGGCTTTGGGGAGCGAGCCGTCCAGGAAGGCTTGCTCTTCGATCCGCTCGCAGATGCGCCAGCCGTCGTCGGTCCAGACGAGCTTGTCGTTGTAGTAGGCCCCGACGGTGAAGAGGTGCACCGACCCGTCGGCGTTGTTGAACGTCATCGGGTTATTCACGTAAGTGCGAGCCGTGGCACGGTCGCCATCGAACTTCACCACGGAGTTCGCGATGGCGTGCACCGTGATCGGAAACGGCGCCAGCGCCGCCTCGAGCCAGGCGCGAACCTTCGGATAGTCGCCCGCTACACCGCCCGCGCTCGTGTAGTCCACGTGGGCATCGGGTGTGAAACAGGTGTCGAGCAGCTCCCAATCCTTCTTGTCGATCGCAACGGTGTAGCGGACGAGCAAGTCGTTGATCTGAAGTCGATCCGAGATCTCGCGATTAGACAGTTCACGCTTGGCCATTGCTTCTCCTCTTCCCGGCTCTCGACCGGGCGGTTCAGATCTTCCGGTCGCGCCCCTGCCAATAGGGGTCGCGCAGCTTTCTCGTGTAGAGCTTGCCCGACTCGTGACGCGGCAGGCGGGCCTCGAAGTCGATGGAACGCGGCACCTTGTAGCGCGCGAGATGCTCGCGCCCGAAGTCCAGGATCGCGCGTTCGAGCAACCCGCCGGCCTCGTGCCCGGGCACAAGCTCGATGGCGGCCTTCACGGTCTCCCCCCACTCGTCGTCCGGAATGCCGAAGACAGCAACGTCGGCGACCGCCGGGTGTTCCTGCAACGCCTGTTCCACCTCCGCTGGGTACACGTTGACCCCGCCGGTGATGATCATGTGCGACTTGCGATCCGCGAGATAGACCCAGCCATCCTCGCTCACGTGGCCCACGTCGCCGATGGTGAACAGGTGCGGCTCCGGATGGGCCTCTGCGGTCTTCTCCGGCGCACCGTGATACTCGAACACCTTCGCCATCTTCTTGTGCCGGCAGTAGAGGTCGCCCGTCTCGCCATCCGGCAGGCGCTTGCCCGCGTCGTCGCGCGCGAACACTTCGAAGGCCGGCAGCACGTGCCCCACCGTCCCGGGATGCGCCAGCCACTCCTCGGAGCGCGCGAGCGTGTTGACGCCCCCCTCGGTCGCGCCCCAGTACTCGAGCAGGATCGGCCCGAACCAGTCGATCATGCGTCGCTTCACCGGTACCGAAACCGGCGCAGCGCCGTGCATCACGAGTGAAAGGCCCGGCGCGGAGAACGCCGCCCGCTCCTCTTCGGGCAGGCGCAGGAGACGGACGAACATGGTCGGCACCATGTGGGTGTGGGCGATCTCACGTTCGGCCAGGATGCGCAACGCCTCGCGCTCGTCCCAGCGCGGCATGATCACCAGGGGTGCACCGCTCGCCTGGTCGTAGATGGCGAACAACAGTGGCGCCGCGTGATACATCGGCCCCGTGATCAAGTGCGGCCCGCTGCCGTCGAGGCCGTAACCGCGGCCCATCTGGCTCTGGTATTCGAACGCCTCCCCGAGGGTCGGCTTGCGGGTCCGCTTCACGCCCTTGGGGCGTCCCGTCGTGCCGCTCGTGTAGATCATGGTGGAGCCCGGAGGCCCGGCCATGTCCATGGGCTCGGGAGACGCCGCAGACAGCGCTTGCTCGAAGGGCGCGCCCACAGGCAGCACGGGAGCTTCGCACCCGAATCCTCCACGATGTAGGCGATCTCATCGGGTGCTAGATGCCAGTTGATCGGCGTGAGCCACACACCCGCGAGGATCGACCCGAGCACGATCTCCACGTACTCGGTCCGGTTCCCCATCAGGATGGCGACGTGATCGTCCGGGGCAACCCCGCCGTCGTCGCGCAAGAAGCGCGCGACCCGCGTGCTGCGATCGACGAGTTCGGCCCAGGTCCGCTGCTGGTCGCCGTCGTCCACGGCCAGGCCGTCGGGGTTCGCGCGCGCTCGATCGAAGATCGTCACGCGAGCCGTGCCTCGCGCAGCGCCGAGCGGCGCACCTTTCCGGCATCGTCGCGCAGGGGTTCGCCCACCCACTCGAACGTGCGGGGGATCTTGTAGAGGACCAACCGATCCGCCAGATGCTCTCGCATTTCCGTTTCGGAGAGCACCGCATCCGCCGTGTCCACGATGGCATGGATCCGTTGGCCCAGGTCTTCATCGGGCATGCCGATCACCGCACTCGAACGCACGGCCGGGTGCGCATCGAGGGCCGCTTCGACCTCGGCGGGGAAGACGTTCGCCCCACCGGTGACGATCATGTCGGTCTTCCGGTCCGCGAGGTAGAGGTAGCCGTCGGCATCGAAGTGGCCCATATCGCCGACGGTCTCCCATCCGCTCTCGTCGGCTTTGGGTTCGGCGCCGACATAGAAGTAGGTCGAGCCCTGCCCGCTCTCGGGGAGCATCCACAGCTCGCCGACCTCGCCGGGCTCACAGCGGCTGCCATCCCCGCGACGCGCCTCGAACCGACGACTCGGCGGAGGCTTCCCCACCGAGCCCTGATGTTCGAGCCACTCGACTCCTGAGATCATGCAGCCCGCGATCCGCTCGCTGCCCCCGTAGGCTTCCCAGATGCGCTCGGGCCCGAGCCATCCGATCCACGCGCGCTTCAACCACTCGGGGCTCGGCGCCCCCGTGCACATGATGCGTTCGAGGGACGAGAGATCGAAGCGATCGCGCACCGCCTCGGGCAGGCGCCAGATCCGCTGCATCATCGTCGGCACGAAGAGCACCCAAGAGACGCGCTCGCGCTCGATCGCGGCGAGCGCCGCCTCGGCGTCGAAGCGCTCCATCAAGATCGTGCGCCCGCCGCACAGGATCTGCTGCCAGGTCGTCATGAAGGGCCCCGCGTGGTAGAGCGGGCCCGGCGTCAGTGTCGTCCCGCCGGCGCGCATGCCGCTCTCGGCTTTCTCGGGGTCGCACAAGGCGCGCGTGCGCTCGACGATCAACTTCGGCCGGCCGGTGCTGCCGCCCGAGGTCATGGCGCGCACATATTCCGAGACCACATCGGGCAGCGGTGCGTCGCCGTCTTCTTCGTTCGGCTCGAAACCGGCCGGGACACAAGTGTGGTCGTCATAGCTTCCGGGCTCGCCGCCAACGAGCAGCCCGGGCTTCGCGAGGTCGACGATGGCGCGGCGCTCGCTCTCGGGGAGCCGCGCCGAGACCGGGTTCGGCGTGGCACCGAGCTTCCACGCCGCCATGCAGGCCTCGAGGAACTCGACACCGTTCGGCAACGCGACCGTCACGAGGTCACCCGCCGTCACCCCCAGCCGCGCGTACGCGCGGGCGAGCCGGTTCGTGCGCCGGTCGAGCTCACCCCGACTGCAGCGCCGCTCGCCGAAGACGAGCGCCTCGGCGTCGGGAGCCTGCTCGGCGAGCCAAGCCAAGGCCCGCCCATGGGAAAGCTCGGACATGAGGTCTGGGGGTTCCTGGGAGAAGGGACAGAAGTTTCGAGACGCAGCGTATAGTAATTGCGGGTCGACCGGCAAGCAGCGACGGCCGGGCGCAGATTGGCCAGGCCCGGAGGGTCGATGGGCCACGCCCGAGCACCGGTTCAGTGATGAGCATTCTCGGCCTGCGGAACGTTGGCCGAACCTTCTGAGCTAGCGCCGATCCGCGACGCGGGAGTTCCTCGAGAGCAAGAGCCAGGCCGTCGGACCGATTGACATCGGCCATCGCTCCGGGATACATACTTCGAGCCCCCGCGATGCCCCGCACCGAGGTCTGTGGTGAACTGCTCCGCCTGCGGACACGAGAACTCCGAGTCCGCACGTTTCTGTGGCTCCTGCGGCGCATCCCAGGCCAGCACCGTCTCGTGCCCCGCGTGTCAGACCGAGAACCCGAAGCAGAACCGCTTCTGCAACGACTGTGGGCAGGCTCTCGCGACCACCGCGGCCCGGGCGGCTCAGCAGGAGCCCCGGGACTACACGCCGCGCCACCTCGTCGACAAGATCCTGAGCAACAAGAGCGCGATGGAGGGCGAGCGCAAGCATGTCACCGTGCTCTTCGCCGACATCGCAGGCTCGGTCGAGCTCTCCGAGGCGGTCGACCCCGAAGAGTGGCACGGCATCCTCGACCGCTTCTTCGCCATCATCGCCCAGGGCGTCCATCGCTTCGAAGGCACCATCAACCAGTACACCGGCGACGGGATCATGGCGCTCTTCGGCGCCCCCATCGCCCACGAAGATCACGCCCAGCGCGGCTGCTATGCAGCGCTTCAGCTCCGCGAGTGAAGCGGCAGCATGCCCTGAACCTCTCGGTGCGCATGGGCCTGAACTCGGGTGAGGTCGTGGTCGGAAAGATCGGCGACGACCTGCGGATGGACTACACGGCGCAAGGCCCCACCGTCGGCCTGGCCGCGCGCATGGAACAACTTTCCTCGCCGAACACGGTCTACCTGAGCCAGCACACGACCGATCTGGTGTCCGGCTACTTCGACTTGGACGATCTCGGCGAGTTCAACGTCAAGGGCCTGAGCGAGCCCGTCCCCGTCCACCAACTCGTCTCCACCGGCGCCCTGCGAACACGCTTCGATGTCTCTCGCTCGCGGGGGCTCACCCGTTTCGTCGGCCGCGACTCGGACATGCAGGCCCTGGAATCCGCCCTCGAACAGGCCCAGGCGGGGAATGGACAGGTGGTGGGGATCGTTGCCGAGGCCGGGACCGGCAAGAGCCGTCTGTGCTTCGAGTTCACCGAGCGTTGTCGGAATCTCGGCATGAACGTGCTCGAAGGCCATGCCGTCCCCCATGGGAAGAACATCCCGTACCTCCCGATGATGCAGGTCTTCCGCGCATCGCTCGGGATCGGCGAGCACGACGACCCCAGCCTCGTCCGCGAGCGGATCGCGGGCCGCATGCTGCTGATCGATGAGGCCCTGCGCGACATCCTGCCCGTGCTGTTCGATTTCTTCGGTGTGTCCGAACCCGGGGCACCACCGCCGAGCATGGACCCGGAGGCGCGGCAACGTGTGCTCTTCGACGTCCTGCGACGCTCAGTGCGCGAGCGCGAACGGGAACGTTCGACGGTCACACTGATCGAAGACCTCCACTGGTTCGACCCCGGCAGCGAGGTCTTCCTCGAGCAACTCGTGGAGGCCACCGCCGGCACCAACGGCCTCCTGCTCGTGAACTTCCGCCCCGAGTATCGCGCGAACTGGATGGGCCAGTCCTACTACCGCCAGCTACCGCTGACGCCGCTCGGCCCCGACGCCATCCAAGAACTGCTGGATGATCTGTTGGGGCACGACCCGAGCATCCGCGGCTTGGCCGGAGTCATCCACGGCCGCACCGCGGGCAACCCGTTCTTCACCGAAGAAGTCATTCGCGAGCTGATCGAGAGCAGGAACCTCGTGGGTGAGCGCGGTGCGTACCGGCTGGAGGTTCCGATCGAGAAGCTCGGCGTACCGGGCAGCGTACAGTCCGTACTCGCCGCCCGGATCGACCGGCTCTCGGAACGCGAGAAGGGGGTGATCCATCCGGCCGCAGTGATCGGCAAGGAGTTCACCGAGCCGATCTTGCGCGCCGTCTCGGACCTGACGACCGCCGATCTGGGCGAATCCCTGCAGGCACTGAAGAGCGCGGAGTTCATCTACGAGCAGTCGCTCTATCCCGTCTCGGAGTTTGCGTTCAAACACCCGCTGACCCAGGAGGTGGCCCTCGGCAGTCAGCTCCACGAGCGACGCCGCCGCACCCACGCCGCCGTGGCGCGCGCGATCGAAGCGGCCTTCCCCGCCAAACTCGACGAACAGGCCGGGTTGCTGGCCCATCACTGGGAGGAAGCGGGCGAGCCCGAGACGGCGGCGCGCTTCCACCGCCGCGCGGCGGAGTGGCTCTCGGGCCAAGACTTCGCCGAGGCCCAGCGGCATTGGGAGCGAGTGCTCGACCTGACACAAGACCTCCCGGGAGACGACGCGCTTCGCGATGCCCTTCGCGCCCGCGAGAGGTTGCTCGCAAATGGCTGGCGTACGGGGATGCGAGAAGAGCAGATCGAGGCGCTGGCGGCCGAGGGCGAGGCCCTGGCCACTCGGCTGGGCGACCCGCTCACGAGCCTCCAGATCCGGGGAACCCATGCCGTCAATCTCTACCTCGCCGGTCACGCAGATCGCGCCCTGGGATTGGCTCGCGCCCTACCCGCCGTTGCGGACGGACTCGACGACCTGGATTCGCGCGTCGAGATGCGATCCATCCTCATGGATGCGTTCGTCCATTCCGGCGACTTCGAAGCAGCGCTTCGGACCAGCGAGGAACTGCTGGATCTGGCGGGGGGAGACCTGACGCTGGGCTCCGAACGCTTCGGGCTCTCCTACGTCGCATGGACGACCACCCGACGAGGTTGGATCGCGAGCGAGCAGGGAAGGCCGGCTGAGGGTCTGGCGGACCTCGAGAAGGCCATCGAAGTGTTTCGCGAACTCGATCAGGGCGAGCCCCTGTCCTTCTGTTTCAGCTTCTACCCCAACCTCGAGGAGTTCACCGGGAACGATCATCAGGCGCTTCGACTCGCCCACCAGGC